>SHZG01000032.1 GCA_009692395.1 Methylococcales bacterium
TCTTGCAAGCGCAACGGATTTTAATGCCCGTGTTAAACATCGGCTTGCCTGATAGCTTTGTTGAACAAGGCACACGCGAGGAGTTGCTGGCATTCTGTGGATTGGATACGCAAAGTATTTTGGCGCAGATTGAGGCGTTTTGTGCGTAACTATTAACTCTACGACTACCAGTCCTTAAAGGACTGGCAGTCGTTAAACAAGCTGGATAACCAATGGACAGATTAAGAAATAAAATTCGCGATATTCCCGATTTCCCCAAACAAGGTATTATTTTTAAAGACATTACCCCCTTAGTGAAAGACCCTGCTACGCTAAGATTGGCAGTGCATTCCTTATTACAGCCTTTTTTAGGGCGCGATATTACCGCTGTTGCAGGCATGGAAGCACGCGGTTTTATTTTTGGTTCATTAGTCGCTTGGGAATTGGGCTTGCCTTTTGTGCCACTGCGTAAACCTGGAAAACTACCTTACGATGTGCAAAGTGTTTCTTATGATTTGGAATATGGCTCAGCAGTGCTTGAAGCTCATGTTGACGCAGTTGATAGTAATGATCGGGTGTTACTGATTGATGATTTATTAGCAACAGGCGGGACAGCAAAAGCCAGTTGTGAATTAATTGAAAAACTAGGCGCGACCGTAGAGGCGTGTGCGTTTGTGGTGGAGCTAGATTTTCTTGCGGGCAGAGAAAAATTGAAGGATTACGAGGTTCATTCTTTATTACATTTTTAAGCAATATCTTATAGAGTAGAAACGCTTATAAGCGTTTCTACTCCGCCGTAACAAACCTACTTTGCTTTTTGCAATTTGTTGCTGTTTCTTTGTTTTGCCAATTCGTCTATTTTATTATTAGCATTTTCAAACGATTTAGTCGTTTCATCGAATGAGCGAGTAACACCATTAAATGAATCAGCTGTTTGTTCAGCAGAACTTAAACGTAGTGTGTGATTTGCTTTGTTACTTGCCGCACTGTCATTCTTAACGACCACTTTATTATCATCTAGCTCGTTATCAACATCCAGAGCTGCTTGGCTTTTTCCATCACTGGCTAAATAATCACGCGTTTGCAAATAACCTTCTCGAATAAACACATAAGGGTCTAACGCACCTTCTTGAACAAAATCTAACGAACCTTGTGCATTCGCACGCGTGTTCAGCCATGACACCAGCTGTATGGGCGCACCGACATAACTCGCTGGATTTGCGGCTGTGTCGAGTACTGCACCTGAAATACCGCGTGCTGTAGTCGGCCCTAACAAAGGTAACACCAAATAAGGTCCTCGAGGCACGCCCCAAACGGCTAAGGTTTGCTCAAAATCTTCATCATTTTGCTTAAGCCCAACGTCTTTGGCAACATCAACTAGACCACCTAAACCAATCGTGCTATTAACTATCAGGCGACCTGTATCTTCAGCACTTTGGGCAAATTTAGCCTGTAAAACATCATTGATAATAACATCAACATTCTTTAAATTATTGAAGAAGTTAAAGATGCCTGTTTGTACAAACTGAGGTGTTACCCATTTATAAGTATCCGACATAGGTTTGACAAGATAGCCATCAACAGTGTCATTAAACGTAAACATATTCCTATTAATGCTTTCATACGGGTCATCTTTACTGGCTATCGTTTGATGTTCAACCGACGTTGTTGCACATCCACCTAACGATAACGCACCAATCAGTGCAATCAAGGAAGTGTTTAGTCTTTTGCTATTACCGCTGTGTCGTTTATTCATTAATATAAATCCTATCGTTATGCTCTTATCGTGATATATCACTACTAGAAAAAATCAATAAACTATAGCTTTGAATAGTTATCAATTTTTTCATTAATTTTTGCGATGAGGGTATCGAAACCTGCGCGCTGTAAAACACTGGTATATTCGGATCTTTTTAATGCCAAATCACTGACACCATTAGCGACTATATTGATGATTCGCCAGCTCTTGTCGGTCTCTTTTAGATGATACTCAAACTTAACATCTTTGTCGTTAGGAATACTCAAGTGAGCATAGACGACAACACCGCCTCTGGTTGTTTCTTCCTCAGAATCAATGGTAAATGCTTCACCACCATATTCTTTAAAATTATGTGCATAAGCAGCGATACTCAAGCGACTAAACACATCAACCAGTTTTTTTTGCTGCTCCTCGGATAATTTTTCCCACTCTTTGCCAACCACAATACGCGCTATTTTGTTTAAATCATGACTATTGGCAACAGAATCATGCAGCTTGTCATATCGTCCAGTAAAGCCTAATTGTTTGCCGTTTTTCATGACAGCGATTAATTCTGACTGAAACTTATCCACGACTTGTTTTGCAGTTGCTACGCTAGTATCAGCAGCAAACACATTGCTCATGCCTAATAGTAAGCCTATAAAGATCGCAACCAGCTTTACATTTTTCAAACCCATAACCCCATAACCCTAGAAACATAACGTATTGATAAACAGCCTTATTGTCTCTGACAATAAGCACTGCCGTATTGATGATAAGTTAAGCCAATTGCAGAGGCAATCCCTTATGATCGCCCCTGCAAAAAATGACTTAACTATTGAGAGTGGACTACCTTTCGACTTTGATAGGAATGCCCGCAAGCGTAGCACCTGATGCGGTAGCATCATAAGCAGGTGTTGGTTCGGTAATCATGTCACCTTCAGTTTTTGGGCCTCTTAACGAGGTCAAAAAACCCTTCAACGGGTGTTTTAACATATCTTCAACAGCGGTGGCTTCGTAACCACAATGCGCCATACAGCTTGCACATTTTGGATTATTAACGTTACCGTATTTATCCCAAGGCGTGGTATCCAGTAACTCTTGAAAACTTGCCGCGTTGCCTTCGTCAGCTAATAAGTAACACGGTTTTTGCCAGCCAAACACGTTGCGGGTTGGATTGCCCCACGGCGTACATTCATAATTTTGATTGCCTGCTAAAAAGTCGAGGTACAAGCTGGAATGGTTTAAACGCCAGTTACGGTTTTTGCCGATTCTGAAAATGCCACGGAATAAATCTTTAACATCTTTGCCTTTAATAAACACATCTTGTTGTGGGGCGTGTTCATAGCTAAAACCAGGTGCAATAGTCACGCCTTCAACACCTAATTCCATTGCATAATCAAGAAATTCCGCCACTTCTTCGGCATTTTCACCTTGGAAAAGTGTGCAGTTAATATTGACGCGAAAGCCTTTGCTTAATGCCAGTTTAATGGCTTCAACGGCTCTATCAAATACACCTTCTTGGCAAACAGACGTATCGTGTCTTTCCTGCATTCCATCCAAATGGATAGAAAACGTTAAGTAAGGTGATGGCGTGTAATCATCAATACGTTTTTTCAACAATAAGGCATTGGTACACAGATAAACGTATTTTTTACGCGCAATAATACCCGCGACAATTTGCGGCATTTCTTTGTGAATTAATGGTTCGCCACCTGGAATCGATACCATCGGTGCGCCGCATTCGTCCACTGCCTGCATACATTCTTCAAAGGACAAACGTTTATCGAGTATGTCATCAGGATAATCAATTTTACCGCAACCTGCACAGGCTAAGTTGCACCGAAACAAAGGCTCTAACATCAGCACTAAAGGGTATTTGTTTACCCCTTTTAACTTTTGTTTAATCAGATAACTGCCTACTGTTAGCTGTTGACGTAAAGGAACACCCACAAATAAATCCTCAAAAATATTAAAACTGTTGGTAGTTCAAGTGAACTTAACTACCCTGAAACCACATTGGACTGTGAAACGATTAAGTGTGTCGCAATAAAACAACAAGACTATCTGCACCGCCAGAATCAGTAAATACCGCGCTATTTTCAGCGGATGAATCTGGAAAATAACAGCAAGCCCGTCATATAATACAATCGCTTATCTATTGTTGACTAGAATACTATCTTTTACGGAATGACTCCAGTTATTACGATGAATTATTGAAAAACTGATGATGTGTGTACAATTTAACAACACATTAACAAATAAAACACACCTCATTAACCCACTGTTTTTATTATAAATAAGTCATCTTTTATTACAACTAACCAGAGTCATTGCCAACAAAACAACATTGTTTTGCAAATCACCAACAAACAGTCTATTATTGCCATTAACAAATCCTTTACGCCAACCTTAACACCTTCGGGTCAATAGCAAACACGTCATGAGCAACTCTCAATACTCTTTGGAAAATCCAGCATCACTCAGCCTTGCTTCTGATGATGCATTTCAAGCTATATTGCTTGAAGGCGTATCTAGAACCTTTGCACTGACTATTCCGCAATTACCTAATTCATTGTATAGCGTAGTGGCGAATGCTTATTTGCTGTGCCGTATCGTTGATACCATTGAAGATGAAGTCTCATTATCAGCGGAACAGAAAAAGCATTTTTGCGCTGAATTTATTACCCTCGTTAAAACGGGCAATGATACCGACGCATTTGCAGCTGAACTCGCGCCGTTGCTGTCTGAACAAACCATTCCAGCTGAACATACGCTGATTAAAGTATTACCGCGTGTTATTGCCATTACCCATAAATTCGACCCTGAGCAAATCGAAGCTCTCGCAAGCTGTGTGGAAACAATGGCGGAGGGAATGCCCATTTTTCAGGCGCAAAACCTGCATGATGGTCTTGCAACATTGGCAGACATGGATAGATACTGCTATTACGTTGCGGGCTGTGTCGGAGAAATGCTAGCCAAACTATTCTGTTGTTATTCACCAGAAATTGCCCAACACGAAGATGAACTGCTAAAATTATCGGTTTCGTTTGGACAAGGCTTGCAAATGACCAATATTTTAAAAGATATATGGGATGATGCAGAACGTGGTGTTTGTTGGTTGCCACAAGATATTTTTACTGAAACAGGGTTTGAACTTAAAAACTTAAGCCCAGACACGTCCGATGAACATTTCAGAGCAGGCTTAGCGCATTTAATTAGCATTGCGCATGGTCATTTGCATAACGCTCTAAGATACACTCAACTGCTACCTGCTCATGAAACTGGCATACGCAATTTTTGTTTGTGGGCATTAGGCATGGCAGTGTTGACGCTGAAAAAAATTAAACAAAACCTAGATTTCAACCACTCTAACCAAGTTAAAATCACCCGCAACAGTGTTAAAGCCACGATTTTGGCAACTCGCTTAATCGGGCGTAATAATACCTTGCTCAGTTTACTTTTTAATTTAACCAGTCAGCAGCTGAAAACGCCTGATTGGAGTTACTCAATTACTTCCTCAAAAGCCACCACAGACCTTTAAGGACGCGCCATGTTTACTGATAATACAACACACCAGCAATTTCACGATGCCTCTAGCTCATCAGCGGCAATTCATTCTAAAGCTTATGACCTTAACAAAACCATTAGCAACGCTCAGGCTCACTTATTGAGTCTACAAGACGAAAACGGCTATTGGGTATTTGAATTAGAAGCAGACTGCACGATTCCCTCTGAATACATCATGATGATGCACTATCTGGGCGAAATCGACGAACCATTACAAGCAAAAATTGCCGTGTACTTACGTTCACGCCAGACTGAAGAAGGTTACTATCCTTTGTTTACAGGCGGCGCGGGTGATTTAAGTTGTAGCGTTAAAGTCTATTACGCTTTAAAAATGGCAGGCGATTCAGCAGATGCACCGCACATGGTTAAGCTGAAAAATTACATTCTCAGTCAAGGTGGCGCGGCAAAAGCCAACGTATTCACCCGTATTGCCTTAGCCATTTTTGAACAACTGCCGTGGCGCGGCGTACCTTATATTCCTGTGGAAATTATGTTATTTCCTAGCTGGTTTCCGTTCCACTTAGACAAAGTATCTTATTGGTCAAGAACAGTAATGGT
Organism: Methylococcales bacterium; assembly: GCA_009692395.1. Classification (GTDB taxonomy): domain Bacteria; phylum Pseudomonadota; class Gammaproteobacteria; order Methylococcales; family Methylomonadaceae; genus UBA4132. Next base: position 5,846 of record SHZG01000032.1, read on the forward strand.
ACCGTTGTTTATCCTCTGCACGCTAAAAGCGACTGCGATTAATCCGAATACAGTCAGCATACTGGAACTATTCGTCACCCATCCTGACGAAGAAAAACATTATTTTCCTGAAAGAACTTTGTTAAACAAAATCTTTTTAGGACTAGATAAACTCGGTCACGCAACACGCCCATTAATTCCTAAAAAAATGCACGAACTGGCTATTACTAGAGCCAAAGAGTGGATGATCGAACGCTTAAACGGTGAAGATGGCTTAGGTGGTATTGCACCTGCAATGATGGCAGCTTATGAAGCCCTGCTACTGCTGGGAATGTCTAAAGATGACCCACTGGTTGTCACCGCGCGTAAAGCCATTGATAAACTGCTAGTCATTAATGAACATGATGCCTATTGCCAACCCTGTTTATCGCCTGTTTGGGATACGGGCTTAGCGGCTTTAGCGTTACAAGAAGTTGATAAAGTTGGTAACGGTGCGGCATTAACCCGCGCTTACGATTGGCTAAAAAGCGTACAACTGTCTGATGAAGCAGGCGATTGGCGCATTACTAAGCCTGACTTAGCAGGCGGCGGCTGGGCATTTCAATTTGCTAATCCGCATTATCCTGATGTTGATGATACTGCGGTTATCGCGTTTGCAATGGCAGAGTCTAAGCTACCTGAATTAGAAGAATCTATTCATCGTGCCACGCGTTGGATTGTTGGAATGCAGTCTAACAACGGCGGTTATGGCGCGTTTGATGTCGATAACACTTGTTATTATTTAAATGAAATTCCGTTTGCCGATCACGGTGCATTATTAGACCCACCTACCTCAGATGTCAGTGCGCGGTGTGCCATGTTAATGGCACGGGTGGCTCAAGATCACGATGAATATCTGCCAGCCTTAGAGCGCACGATTGCTTATGTTCGGAGCAAACAAGAAGCGGATGGTTCATGGTTTGGACGCTGGGGAACGAATTATATTTACGGTACTTGGTCATCATTATTGGGCTTAGAGCAGACCAGCTTGCCAAAAACTGACCCGATGTACACCAAAGCCGTCGCATTTTTAAAAAGCGTACAACGTGCTGATGGCGGTTGGGGTGAAGATAACTACAGTTATCATGACATCAGCTTTAGCGGCAAATATAAATTCAGCACCGCGTTTCAAACGGCGTGGGCGGTATTAGGTTTAATGGCAGCGGGTGAAGCACATAGCCCAGAAGTGAAAGCAGGCATTGATTTCATTTTGCGTACCCACCAAGCCAATGGCGTGTGGAACGATAAATGTTTTACTGCACCAGGTTTTCCTAAAGTGTTTTATTTGAAATACCACGGTTACGATAAATTCTTCCCGCTGTGGGCATTAGCACGTTACCGTAATGAGCTGGCTAAAAAGTGATTACAGGGATAGTTGTTGCCTTAATCCAAGAGCTTGACACCTTAACGTCTAAAAAAATAATCGCTAAAGGGCAGAGTGTTTTCCTGACTAAAACTGTCGCATTAGCGTATTCGGGGGCAGGTGCAAACAATGCAAAAGCTGCCGCTGAACTTTTAATTTCCCAAGGCGCGACTCAGTTAATTAGCTGGGGTTGTGCCGCCGCGTTAAGTAGCAACCTGCAATCAGGTAATTTAGTGCTAGCGAATGGATTAATAGATGCCGATGGTACGGCACTGGCTGTCAATGCTGTGTGGCATCATCACGCTAAATCAGTTCTCTCAAAATTGGCGTGTGAATCGGGATTCGCGCTTCGATGTGGTGATTTATTGGAAAGTAAAATCCTCGTTGCCACTAGCCGTGATAAACAACAACTACACCAACAAACTAAAGCCATCGCCTTAGACATGGAAAGCATTGCCATTGCCAAAGTGGCACACGCTCACAACTTACCCTTTCTAGCGATTCGAACGATTGCTGACCCCGTCACAATGGATTTACCCGCCGCAGTCAGTCAAGCACTTAACGAACAAGGCGATGTTCAAATAGGCAAATTATTAAAATTTTTACTGTGGCATCCGTCTGAAGCAAAAGGTCTGCTAACGCTAGGTCAACAGTTTAACGCCGCAAAAACTACCCTAAAATTAGTTGCTAAAGAACTTGAGCATCTCACCACTTACTAACGCATGACTAAAAAACCCACCTCTTTACTCGATACCTGTCTTCGTTGGTGCGAACGGCAAATTATTCGCTTTCCGTGGACGCTATTAATCGTGTCATTGTTGCTGTGCAGCAGTACAGGTTATTACGTTTATAACCACTTACCCGTGGATACCAACACCGCCAATATGTTGTCGCCTGATTTGCCATTTCAGCAAAATCAACGGCGATTAGATGCCGCGTTTCCTGAAGATGCCGCGACCACTATTTTTGTCGTGGAATCCAACACGCCCGAAGAAACTGCACAAGCCGCTGTTAAACTCACCACGTTATTGAGCAAAGAAAAAGACAAATTCGAGTCAGTGTATATTCCCACCGAAAATGCGTTTTTTCAGCAACACGCCTTGTTATATTTAGACCAAGCAGATTTAGAAACCTTAGCCAAAAAACTCACCGATGCCCAGCCGTTCATTGGGCATTTAGCACAAAATTATTCGCTGGATGGGTTATTTGAAATCATCTCACTCGCTCTGAACAAACGTGATGACAACTTGCCGATGGACTTGAATCCATTATTACTGGCAATCGACAACAACTTAACTGGGCAGCTTGCAGGGCAGTCACAGGCGTTATCGTGGCAAACGCTCTTGGCAGATAACAAGCTCACCGTCGATACCAAGCGCGTGATTGTTATCGCTAAACCCATATTACATTTTGATGCCATGCTGCCCGCTGAGTTAGCGCAAACCGCCGCTCATGCTGCCGCGAACAGCATCATGAGTGAGAATCCAGCGGTTAAAATTCGTATTACAGGTGAACCTGCCTTAGAGCATGAAGAACTAGAAAGCGTCACTTATGGTGCGCAACTTGCGGGTATTGCGTCATTGATTTTAGTATTCGTGGTGCAATGGGTCGGTTTTCGCTCAGTAAAATTGCTCATCATTACTTATATCGTATTAATAATGGGCTTGGTATTCACCGCAGGTTTCGCTTCTATCACCGTTGGGCATTTAAATATTATTTCTATCGCGTTTGCCACTTTATACATTGGTCTAGGTGTTGATTACGCTGTCCATATTTGCTTGTATTATCGAGATCGACGGGTACGCGGTTATAACAACGTCGATTCCATACACCACAGCATGAGCGGCGTTGGTTCATCATTATTTTTGTGTGCATTGACCACTGCATTGGGTTTTTTAGCCTTTATTCCAACCGATTATTCAGGCGTGTCTGAGCTAGGTATTATTTCAGGTGGCGGTATTTTTATTGGTTTACTGATTTCGGTCACAGTATTGCCCGCCTTGCTGTGCATCATGCCTGTGAATAATCCTAAGCCGATAAAATCAGCCTTTGCACCGCAATGGGTAGTGACTTTTCCGTTTCATTATTCGACTCCGATACGCATCGTGTCGATATTGCTGGCTATTGGTTCGTGCGTGGTGTTGACTAACCTCACCTTTGATTCCAATCCTATTAATTTGCGCGATCCTAACAGTGAATCCGTTTCGACCATTCAAGACCTGTTGAAATCTAAAAATTATTCACCGTTTGCGATTACCGCCTTGGCTAACTCCTTAGATGAAGCCAATAAACTGGCGGAAAAAATGGACAAATTATCTTCTGTGCATGACACGATTACCCTGTCGAGTTTCGTCGCTGAACATCAAGAAGAAAAACTCACCATTCTCGATGACTTGAATTTAATGCTCGGCAATCAATTAAAAAACTTTGATGCCACACTGAACAATGACAACCAAAAAGCCGCCTTACTTACATTCAATGATGAACTGAAAAAAGCCATTGCTGAACAATCGCCCAATGCACCGCTTGCCACACTACAGCAACTGCAACAACACGTTGAAGCCTTTTTAGCTCAAGCCGATAAAGCACCCAATCCAACCGCAAGTGATACGCAAGTAGAAAAAAATCTGCTGGGTTTACTCCCCTTTACGATGGAACGTTTAAGAACCAGTTTAACTGCCAGTGCGTTCGATTTAAATGACATTCCCGCTGATATTACTTCCCATTGGCAAAGTAGCAACGGGCTATATCGAATACTGATTAGCCCTGAAAAAGACCAAAACGACCCTGATAATCAGCGCGAATTTGTTAATCAAGTGCAGAGTGTTGATAATAACGTCTCTGGCTTACCCATTGCTAACCAAGCGGGTGGTGATGCCGTAGTAGGCGCGTTCGTACAAGCCTTTGGTAGCGCGTTCACGGTAATTTCATTGTTATTGTGGGCAATTTACCGTAATTTTAAACACATGAGCCTAGTCATTGCCCCCTTATTACTTGCCGCGTTATTAACAGGCGCGACTAACGTCCTACTAGATAACCCGTTTAATTTTGCCAACGTTATCGCCTTGCCGTTATTGTTAGGCATGGGTATCGACAGCAGTATTTTAATCATGCACCGCCTGCATTTTAATCTAAATGAAGACGAAAATTTACTGCACAGTAGCACCACACGCGGTATTATTTTCAGCTCGATAACCACCTTGTGTAGTTTTTCCAGCTTGTCATTCACTAATCATCAAGGCATGGCAAGCATGGGTTTACTACTGTCCATAGGCTTATTTTTTACCGTGATTTGCTCGTTGATTGTCTTGCCAGCGTTTAGTGGTAAACGGGTTTGATATGCCTGACATTATTGAGTGCGTTACCGCACACGCACAAAAAAATCCCGATATTGCAATAATGTGGCTCTATGGCTCACGCGCAGATAATACTTATCATGAAACCAGCGATTATGATTTGGCGTGTGCTTTTACACATTTTCTGCATGAGCCACTGGAAAAACGTCTGCGCCCTGAAATGTTGGCACTGGAATGGCAAAGTGTATTGCAGCTGAATGAACGCACACTTTCCATCGTTGATATTAACCAAGTGTCGATTGTGCTGGCTTACGAAATTATCCAATACAATAAGGTGTTATTTTGCCGCGATGAAAAACGTTGGTGGCGTGAAGAAAATCGAATTTATAGCCGTATGGAATTAGACATTACCCACAGTATGAAGCGTTATGCGTGATTTAACGGCGTTAAAAGCCTATCTCAACGAACTTAATCAACAGGTGGATGGTTATATTTTTGATTTGGATGAATTAGCCGCTGTTGGAAATTTAACGCACCGTGATTACTACGCTATTGAACGCTTATTACAAGTATTGATTGAAGCGTGTATCGGTATTTGTAAGCATTGGCTTAAATTTTCAGGTCACTCCGTACCGAATGAGGCCTACCAAGCCTTTGAGTTATTAGCCAGATTAAATTTATTGCCCGAATCAGAGTTAATAACATGGCGAAAAATGATCGGTTTACGAAACGCTTTAGTGCATGATTATTTGAATTTGGATCGTGCTATTGTATTAAGCATCGTGCAGGAAAAACATTATTTACAGTTAGTACAATTTATTCGACACGCAAGCAATACCATTCAGCAACAAATACATTAAACATTATAAAACGACTATGACTTTTAGCATCGCCAACCTCCTCACTGAACACGCTACCGATAAATTTGAACTGTATGAACAGTATTTGAATAATCAAATGGTGCGCGTGTTAAAAACCATTGGTTATGACCGCCACTATAAACGTGCGCTTGGGCAGTATTTATATGACCAAGACGGCACTGAGTATTTAGATTTGCTCAGTGGTTTTGGCGTGTTTGCCATTGGACGTAATCATCCCACTGTGATTGAAGCCTTAAAAGAAACGCTGACACTGGAAATGCCTAACTTAGTGCAGTTAGATGTGTCGATATTGAGCGGTTTATTAGGACGGGAAATCCTGAAAACCACGCCTGATAATCTGGACAAAATCTTTTTCTGTAATTCAGGCACAGAAGCGGTGGAAGCGGCGATTAAATTCGCCCGATACACTACGAAACGCGACAAAATTGTCTATTGTGAACACGGTTATCATGGCTTAACTATGGGTTCATTGTCATTGAATGGTGAAAACATTTTCCGCGAAGGTTTTGGTTCATTATTGCCGAATTGCAGTGCTGTCCCATTCAATGACATCGAAGCCTTAGAACGTGCGTTGAGTGGTAAAGACGTTGCCGCGTTTATCGTTGAACCTGTACAAGGCAAAGGCGTGAATGTGCCTGACGATAATTATTTACCCGAAGTCGAACGTTTATGTAAAAAATACGGCACCTTATTCGTTGCCGATGAAGTACAAACAGGCTTAGGACGCACAGGAAAATTCTGGGCGTGTGAACATTGGAGCGTGCAGCCTGACATGATTTGTATGGCAAAAGCCTTATCGGGTGGTTTTGTGCCAGTCGGTGCAGTCGCTATGACGCATAAAATTATGGATACCGTTTACAACCGAATGGACAGAGCCGTAATACATGGTTCAACGTTTGCCAAAAACAATATGGCAATGGCCGCAGGTTTAGCCACTCTGCACGTTATAGAACAAGAAAAGCTGGTTGAAAACAGCCTAACAGTCGGCACAGATATTATTAATAGCCTGAATGCCTTAGCACCTAAATATGAATTCTTAAAAGAAGCTCGCGGTAAAGGCATGATGATTGCCGTCGAATTCCACGCGCCAAAAAGCCTAACATTACGCGCAGGCTGGACGATGATAGAAGCGGCGAATAAAGGTTTATTCTGCCAAATGATTACTATCCCGTTATTTAAAGACCAGTACATTTTGACCCAAGTGGCAGGACATGGCATGAATGTAGTCAAATTATTGCCGCCTTTAAACTTAACGCAAAAAGACCGTGACAATATTGTTAGTTCATTTGATAAAACCATTGCCGATACCCATAAAATCTCAGGTTCGATTTGGGATTTAGGGAAAAATTTGGCAGGTCACGCATTAAAAAAATAAGGAATCACCTTAATGAAAAAATTACTTCTCTTCAGCCTGTTGCTTTTATTGGAATGCCAAGCTCCCTTGGTGTGTGCTCACGCTGTGGTCACTGATTATTCATTAAAAGTCACACCGCTTCATACCAACCACGAAAGCAAAGTAGAGCTATCGTTTAACTCCAAAGTAGAGCTGGGTTTATCGCAACTGTTTTTAGTCAGTAAAGGCGATAAACACCAATTATTACCAGCGGTTAATGGTGAAAAACAAGGGCAGATTATTGTGACTGTGCCGCCGTTAGCCGTGGGTGATTATGCAATTCGTCTGAAAGTATTTGCCGCTGATGGGCATTTAACGGAAGATGTGATTCATTTTACTGCTACCCCCTAGGTATTTATCATGGCAGGTATTGCAGATTTTCTCGACTCGCTGATTGGTGGCTTTGACCTGATTTGCTACGCGTTAGCCATCGGTAGCTTATTTTGGGGCTTGTTTTTATTGCGTCCGTGGGCGGAACAGGACAAATTTAATCCATTATTAATGGAAAAAACCATTGCCTTGTTATACAAAGGCGGTTTTTGGTTAGCGGCTGCACAAGCATTTAAAATCGTGTTGAAAATTTGGTTGATGACGACTGTACTAGAACGCTGGCCGTTTCCTGAATTTGCGGGAACTACACAATTTATCGGTGGACTCATACGCACTGCACTGACCTTAGTGTTAGCGACTTATGTTTATCAAGTATTGCGTCACCACCCGTATTCCAAACAACATTGGATAACGACAGGCATCGTCGCGTTACCGATGATTATTTCAGGCGCGTGGTTGATACACGGTGCAGGACGTTTTGACAATCGCTATTTTTTGATGACGTTCACCGTGTTCCATCAATTAGCCGCCGCTGCGTGGATAGGCGGGGTTTTTCAATTAGTGAATTTGTGGTTGTTACGCGAAAAACAACAAGTGTCTGCCGAATGCTGGCCGTTATTATTGGAACGTTTTTCCAAATTTGGCATTGCCTCCGTGCTGGCGATTTTGTTTTCAGGCGTGTTGATGACTTTACAATATATCGACACTTGGAACGGATTTATCGGCACCGGCTACGGTAATTTATTGCTGGTAAAAATCTGCTTAATGGCACTCGCGTTAGGCTTGGCGTATCTCAATAAATCCGCTGTTGTCGCCTATAGATTAACAGGTGACAGCTACACATTAAACAACCGTGTACCGTATTACATTGAAGCGGAAACCTTTGTTTTAATTACCTTATTGTTTACTGCTGCCAGTTTAGCATCACAACCACCCGCGATTGATATTGCCCATTTAACGGCAAGTTGGCAGGAAGTATTAAATACCTTTCACCCACAAATTCCACAAATCAACTCACCGACACACATCGCATTACTGGCGGGTGAAGCGGGACGGGTGGCGATTATTGACCAAACGCCGTCAATGGCGGCGACTGAATGGTCAAACTACAATCACAATATCGCAGGACTATTCCTCACCACCATGAGCTTTTTTGCGATGGTGTCGTATTTAAAATTGGCGGAAACCAATAAATATGTAGGCTTGAGCAGATATTGGCCCGTCGGTTTTTTCTGCTTAGGCATCTTCTTGTTTTTCCGTAGTGATGCCGAAAGCTGGCCGCTGGGCCCGATTGGTTTCTGGGACAGCACCTTTAATAATGGCGAAGTCTTGCAACACCGCATTGCCACTTTACTGGTATTTGTATTGGGCGTTATTGAACTCACCGCACGCGTCAGCAAAAAACCGCACAGTAGATTGCCGCTGGTGTTTCCTGTGTTAGCAGCGTTTGGCGGTTTAATGTTACTGACGCATTCCCACGTTGGTTTTCAACCGAAAAGCGCGTTTTTGATTCAAGTCGGTCACACTACAATGGGCGTGTTTTCCCTGATTCTGGCGTGCGGTCGCTGGCTGGAATTAAAGCTCGATAACCCCAGAAATCGTATTGCTGGTTTTATTTCTGTTGCCGCTCTATTTCAGATTGGCATTGTCCTAATGTTCTATCGCGAACCCCTTTATTAATATGACTACCACCTATCCACTACTAGACCAAATAAACACGCCCGCCGATGTGCGCAAATTGCGTAAAAACCAACTCAAGCCGTTAGCGAAAGAACTGCGCGAGTTTTTAACGCAATCGGTGAGCGTGTCGGGCGGACATTTTTCGGCAGGGTTGGGGACGGTGGAACTCACTGTCGCGCTGCA
>SHZG01000033.1 GCA_009692395.1 Methylococcales bacterium
TTACCTTGTACAACCTCGCAACACGTCTCGTGTCGCCCAAGCACAGACCCCCAGTTCCTGTTGTATCCAGTTCATTGCTATCATCGGTTTGTTAGTTCAAATTATCTTACTGTACCGCATTGTGGGAAGTTGTGGGTAATCGTGTGATTAATACCCCCATCTCATCATTGTTTTTCATGCTGTATTCAAGCAAATTGAGACTGGTAATAATGCAAACATTTTCGCTTAAGTAACATTTAGCGTGTAACTCTTGCTGAAAACTGAGGCGAATATAGCTCTGCTTTTTTAACCACTTCATTTCTTCGTCGGCTAATTCATTTTTGCCATAAACAATACGCATATCAACTTTTCGCGCATTCCTATCCACTAATAAACTCTTCAAATCCTCAGTTAGTTTCAAATATGGACTAATTAAAATTAGCTCCCTTGCGGCATTACTAATCAAGTGGTTAAGTGCAGCAACAGTCGCATCAGTATTTAAAAAAGTAGCCAGATTAATTCTCGTATTTTTATTGTTTTTAAAATTATATATTGCATAAAAAAAGACCTTTCAGGTCTTAGAAACCTGAAAGGTTTTGATGAGCGCGTGTAATTTACGCGCCCAATCGCTCTTCTACCCACGCCTTAACACCTGCCAATGCACCCGCTAGTGCAGCAGGATTAGTACCGCCAGCTTGGGCTAAATCAGGTTTTCCACCGCCCTTACCACCGACTTGCGTGGCAACAAAATTGACTAACTCACCTGCTTTGACTTTGCTCATGGTATCTTTAGAGACACCAGCGACTAAGCTGACTTTATCGCCTTCGACGACCGCAAGAACAATTGCGCAACTACCGAGTTTATTTTTTAACTGGTCTGCCATATCGCGTAACGCTGAAGCAGCGACATCGTTAAGTTTAACGGCTAACACTTTTACGCCGTTTATTTCGACGGCTTGGCTAATGAGTTCATTACCTGCCGCACTGGCGAGTTTAGCGGTTAAACGTTCGAGTTGTTTTTCTAGGCTACGATTTTTTTCTAGTAAGTGTTCAACTTTTTCAGCCGCTTTGTCAGTTGGACTTTTTAATAAGCCTGCAATGCTAGTCAAGGCGGTATCACGTTCAGCTAACCAATGAATACAACCGCCGCCTGTGACCGCTTCAATACGCCGCACACCCGCAGCAACGCTTGTTTCACTGATAATTTTGAAACAACCAATATCCCCTGCCCTGTCAACGTGCGTACCACCACAGAGTTCAGTGGAGAATTCACCAATTTTTAATACCCGCACTTCCGCGCCGTATTTTTCGCCGAATAACGCCATTGCACCCGCTTTGACTGCATCATCTTTTGCCATGACTTGTGCGGAGACGGGATTATTTGAACGGATTTGTTCATTAACTAACTGTTCAAGCGTTCTGATTTGCTCATCGGTCACAGGTTCAAAATGGGAAAAGTCAAATCGTAAGCGTTCAGTATTTACTAATGAACCTTTTTGCGTGACGTGTTCGCCTAGCGATTGCCGTAATGCAGCATGGAGGATATGCGTGGCAGAATGGTTGAGTTCTGTGGCTTTACGCGCTGCCGCGTTGACGGTGGTGAGCGCGGTTTGACCTGTACTTAATGCCCCTGAAACCAGTTTGCCTTTATGCAGAAATAACGTGCCGCCTTGTTTTTGCGTGTCCGTAACTTCAAACACCGCACCCGCGACGACAATTTGTCCGCTATCACCAATTTGTCCGCCTGATTCGGCATAGAACGGCGTTTTATCCAGCACGACTAAGCCTTCTTCGCCCGCATGCAAATGGTCAACCGCTTGCCCTTGTTGATACAGCGCGACAATGTGCGCGGTGTCGTCTAGGTGGTCGTAACCTGTGAATTCGGTTTGACTGTCGAGTTTAATGTCTTGATGATAATCGCCACCGAAACTACTAGCCGAACGCGCTCTATCACGTTGCGCGTTCATCGCGATTTCAAAACCTGCGTGGTCAACTGTCAGGTTATTTTCACGCGCAAAATCAGCGGTTAAATCGACAGGGAAGCCGTAAGTGTCATAAAGCTGGAACACCACATCGCCTGAAATCACCGTTCCGTGTAGTTTGGCAACACAGGCTTCCAGTATTTTCATGCCCTGCCCTAGCGTTTCGGCAAACCGTTGTTCTTCTTTTTGTAACACGCGTTCGACTTGGGCTTGTGCGGCTTTTAATTCAGGGAATGCGTCGCCCATTTCTTCAACTAAAGGCGCGACTAATTGATGGAAGAATACTTCATGAATACCTAAACGGTAGCCGTGACGAATAGCGCGGCGAATGATACGGCGTAATACATAACCGCGTCCTTCGTTAGATGGCATCACGCCATCGGTAATCAAAAACGCACATGAACGAATGTGATCGGCAATCACGCGCAATGAACTTTGGTGTAAATCAGTGGTGTTGGCTAACTTCGCCGCCACTGTCAATAATTTTTGAAATAAATCAATTTCGTAGTTGCTATGGACACCTTGCACAACAGCGGCAATCCGCTCTAAACCCATGCCTGTATCCACAGACGGTTTGGGTAACGGTGTGAGTGTGCCATCAATATCACGGTCATACTGCATAAACACCAAATTCCAGACTTCAATATATCGATCGCCGTCTTCCTCAGGTGTTCCAGGTGGCCCGCCTGCAACATGCTCACCGTGATCGTAAAAAATTTCTGTGCAGGGCCCACAAGGCCCTGTATCACCCATCGACCAAAAATTATCTTTCGCGCCAATTTTGGATAAGCGATTTTTATCGACACCAATGTCTTCTAACCAAATTTGCTCCGCTTCTGCGTCTTCTTCAAAGACCGTGACCCATAATTTTTCTGCGGGAATGCCGAGTGCTTTTGTTAAAAAATCCCACGCAAAATGAATCGCGTCTTTTTTGAAATAATCGCCAAAGCTGAAATTGCCCAGCATTTCAAAGAACGTGTGATGCCGTGCGGTGTAGCCGACATTTTCCAAGTCATTATGCTTACCGCCTGCACGCACACAGCGTTGGCTGGTGGTAGCTTTGGTAAATTCGCGCTGTTCACGCCCTAAAAATACGTCTTTAAACTGCACCATACCCGCATTAGTAAATAATAACGTCGGATCATTGGCAGGAATCAGTGAGCTGGAAGCCTCGACTGAATGCCCGCGTTGTTGAAAGAAGTCTAAGAAAGCGGAGCGCAATTCTGCGCTAGTCATTTTTTTCATGGTAATCAGGATTTTAAAGGTGGAAAACTTAGATAAACTGAATGTTTAAGTGGTGGCATAAAGCAGTAATCAGCGTACTTGAAAAACCGCGCTGCATTAAAAAACGACAGCGTTTAGCCCATTCTGAACGACTTAAACGCGTGTTTTGGTCATATTTTTTGTGATACAACTGTTCGAGTAATTCTAGCCAACTGTCGGCAAACGCTAACATGATACTATCAAGATTAACCGCTTCTACGCCATTTTGTTTAAGTTCATAGCTAATAGCGATTGCTCCGTAGCCTTTTTGTAGGCGATGGCGTGTATAACTTTCCGCATATCGAGTATCACTTTGCCAGCCTTGATTTGCTAATTCTTCAATCACGGGCAAGCAATCATTTTTGTTAAAGCCTTTTGCCGTCAATTTAGTCAGCACTTCTTTTTGGCTATGCTCTCTACGCATTAACAAACGCAAGCAACTATCTTTTATTTGCTTAGAGACGCAATCCGTTACGTCTCTATTCACATCTAGCCCCATAAAGACTTACAAATTTTCGTCATCTTCTGGTTCAAATTCTTCAACAGCAATCAGTGGTTTTTTAAAGGCTTCTGCTCTAATTTTTGCTTCGATTTCTTTCGCTTTTTCAGGATTTTCTTTTAGGAAAGTTTTAACATTATCCTTACCCTGCCCGATTTTATCACTGCCATAGCTATACCACGAACCTGCTTTTTGAATAAAGCCGTAACTTACGCCTAAATCAACTAATTCGCCTGCAAATGAAATACCTTCGCCGTATAAAATTTCAAATTCAGCTTGTTTAAACGGCGGTGCAACTTTATTTTTAACCACTTTAACGCGGGTTTCATTACCGATAACCTCATCGCCTTTTTTCACTGCACCAATGCGGCGAATATCCAACCGCACCGAGGCATAAAATTTCAGCGCGTTACCGCCTGTCGTGGTTTCTGGCGAACCAAACATCACGCCGATTTTCATACGGATTTGGTTAATAAAAATAACCAAAGTATTTGAACGTTTAATATTTGCAGTCAATTTACGCAACGCTTGTGACATCAGTCGCGCTTGTAAGCCCATGTGTGAATCACCCATATCGCCTTCAATTTCAGCTTTAGGTGTAAGCGCGGCGACTGAGTCAACGACAACAATATCAACCGCACCAGAGCGTACCAGCATATCAACAATTTCTAAGGCTTGCTCACCTGTATCGGGTTGAGATACCAGCAAATCATCAACATTAACCCCTAATCTGCCTGCATAATTACAATCCAATGCGTGTTCAGCATCAACAAATGCCGCCACACCGCCCAGCTTTTGCATTTCGGCAATCACTTGTAAGGTCAACGTCGTTTTACCCGAAGATTCAGGGCCATAAATTTCAACTACACGACCACGCGGCAAACCGCCAACCCCTAAAGCAATATCCAAACCTAACGAACCTGTTGAAACCACATCAATATCTCGCGCGGTAACATCACCCATTCGCATGACTGAGCCTTTGCCAAACTGCTTCTCTATCTGCATTAATGCCGCGCTTAGTGCTTTCTTTTTGTTGTCATCCATTGCTATTGCCCTGTGTGTAAAAAATGCCTTTATTATCACATACCGATAGGGGTTCGGGTAGTGTTCATTTAGTTACACTAAAGCTATTCAACTACTGAGTAAACCTTATTTGACCGTTAAAAAAAGCAGTCATAATGGCTTGTTTTAAGTGATATAGGTTAGATAACAACCTATATCACGTTGTACCGAATGTGTTGTATTACAGTTAATTATGAGTAGCGCGGATGCTATTCAGTAGAAATAGCCTGTTGCTCATTTTTCAACGCCGCATCCAACGTATGCCAAGCCAAAGTCGCACATTTCACCCGCGCAGGATACTCACGCACCCCTGCCAACACCGCCAATTTCCCGACAGCCGCCAAATTAATATGCTCCTCTTTGCCCGTGGTCATCTCATGAAATAGCTTAAATAACGCCTCAGCCTCCGCCTCGGTCTTACCTTTCACAATCTCCGTCATCAACGACACCGAAGCCGTAGAAATCGCACACCCCGACCCCTGAAAACTGGCATCCTCAATCATATCGCCATTCATTTTTAAAAACAGCGTTAATCTATCGCCGCATAAAGGATTAAACCCCTCCACTTGACGGTCAGCACACGCCATCACCCGAAAATTGCGCGGGTTACGGTTGTGGTCAAAAATCACCTCTTGATAGAGGTCGCGTAAATCTTCAAACATGGGTTATTCCTGATTAATAAAGTGAATATCTTGCATGGGGTAATTTGTTTGGAAAAAGTCGGCAACTACGACTCACTAAAACCTGCGAGGTTTTTAAAACCTCGCAGGTTTCTTTATACAGCCGAACTTATTTATATAAACTTAATATTTAAAAAATTTATTCATTGATTAAACGGCTGTTGCTACGAATATTATTAACATAAGCCTCTGCATCAATATCAGCAAAACTTTCTAACGGCTGTAAGGTGGCAAAACCATTCATTCCACTTTCAACAAGTTTAGGCAATCCTTCATACCATTCGGAAAAGTCTTTAATATCATGCGCGTCTTTGAGTAATATACGAGGTTTCATCCAGCTAGTGATATTTTTCTTGGGCTTGTCGTGCCAACTGATATTAAAGGAACACATTCCTTTACCGTCAAAAAATTCTAACGAACTATAGGGAAGATTATCGTGTATCCAATATGCCAATGCCCTCCAATCAGCACCAGCGGCGTATTTATCCATAAACCAAGGCACGACAACAGAGGCTGTTGCCCCCATTAAGCCTTTGGTATCTCGTTCATCCCAAATGTGAGCCGCATGATTAGCTTCATTACAAGCGCAAGTATGCCCTTTCTGATTTCCCAAGTAACTAACATCACAAGACCGATAAGCCGAACGTACAGCAATGCGTCCAAAAGTGGCATTGAACGGTTCTAAAAGTTCCTCACATAAACGTGTTCCTGCCTGTATGGCGAGTACAGGATTAGAA
Organism: Methylococcales bacterium; assembly: GCA_009692395.1. Taxonomy (GTDB): domain Bacteria; phylum Pseudomonadota; class Gammaproteobacteria; order Methylococcales; family Methylomonadaceae; genus UBA4132. Next base: position 6,203 of record SHZG01000033.1, read on the forward strand.
GGAATGTTTTGAACGCCGTAAAAGTTGGCTATCTCGCTATACATAACATCACGCATAAAAAAAATTTTCGATAAACGAATACGCCCAAATTTTTCCAAAGATTCATACGCCTCAATTTTACGCATACTTATACCTAAATTATATATTACCTCTACAATGGAGAATGATAATATTACCCAAACACGCAATCAAATCTCGAATTCCTTTAATCAACACATCCACCTCGGCTTCATAGCAAACGAAGCAAGTAGCCCAGATGAGCGTAGCGGAATCTGGGGCAACCGTTTAATCAATGATGCACAATTTCCAACAACGCTTCTTTAATCAACTCATTATTCACGCCATGACTTTCAAGACTGGCAATAAAAGCAGTGATAGTATCTTCTTCTAATAACTCTAAATCTTTACGCAAACACTGCCCTATATAGGCTGTAATTAACGGTTAATAATCGGCAAAACCTAATTTAAGCGCGACACGTTTTAAATCTTCCAGCACATCACTTGGTATTTTTAGAGTAATTTCTGTCATGGGGCGATTTTTATCTAAACGTTTTTTGAGTGCTTCAATTTTCATAAAACTCTCGCTCTGTGCGCGTGGCTTTTCTTGCCGAAATGATTCGAATAATGTCATTTTCTTCAATCAAAATATGCACAACAAATAATAAATTCCATTGCTTATCCATACCAATAACCGCTGCTCTTATTTCATCATTTCTACTGGCATTCATGACTTGTAAAAAGGGGTCGAAAAAAGCCTGTGCTGCTTGTTCAAAAGAAATACCGTCATGTTTGGCTGTGTTTTTTCGGCTTTATCCTAATTCTAAATAAAACCGATGCCGTTTAACGTATAGTGTTTATCCATAATTATCAATCGGCGGTTTTAATTGTGAGTAACTATCACCCAAACATTGCAATCAAATCCCGAATTCCCTTAATCAACACATCCACTTCCGCCTTGGTATTGTACATGGCAAACGAAGCCCGCGCTGTTGCTGGAACGTGATAAAAATCCATCACAGGCATGGCGCAATGATGCCCGGCGCGGACGGCGATACCTAAGCTATCAAGCATTGTACCTATATCGTGCGGGTGAATTTTATCCAACACAAACGACAAAATCGCGCCTTTGTGTTCGGCTTCACCAATAATGCGTAATTCTTTGATTTGCAGGGCTTGCTCAGTTGCATAAACTAATAATTCATGCTCATGTGCGGCAATCGCCTCCATACCAATCGCGGTTATATAATCAATCGCCGCGCCTAAACCAATGACATCGGCAATTGCAGGCGTACCCGCTTCAAATTTATGCGGTAAACCTGCATAAGTGCTTTTTTCAAAAGTCACGGTTCTAATCATATCGCCGCCACCTTGATACGGGGGCATGGCTTCTAATAACGCTTGCTTGCCATACAACACGCCGACACCCGCAGGCGCGTACAGTTTATGCCCTGAGAACACATAAAAATCACAATCCAAATCCTGCACGTCTACGGCGATATGCGGAATTGCTTGTGCGCCATCCATTAGCACGGGAATATTTTTTGCGTGGGCGGTGGCAATCATGGCTTTCACGGGATTAATCGTGCCTAAGGCATTGGACATTTGCGTAATCGCCACCAGCTTGGTTTTGTCATTCAGCAGTTTTTCAAATTCACCCGCAATTAACTCGCCTTTAGTGGTCATCGGAATGACTTTTAACACCACGCCAATTTGCTCGCATAACATTTGCCAAGGCACAATATTAGCGTGATGCTCCATAGCGGTAATAATAATTTCATCACCTGCTTGCAGATTGGCTTTACCGTAAGTTTGCGCAACTAAATTAATTGCCTCGGTTGCACCACGAACAAAAATAATTTCTTTCTCACTAGCCGCATTAATAAAAGTTTTCACTTTATCGCGTGCTGATTCAAACTGATCGGTTGCCCGAATACTTAAGGTATGTACACCTCTATGGATATTGGCATAATCATGGCTATAACATTGAACAATGCTATCAATAACCGCTTGCGGTTTTTGACAGGTCGCGGCATTGTCTAAATATACTAGCGGTTTATTGCGAATTTTTTCAGCCAAAATAGGGAAATCGGCACGGATTTGTTCTATGGGATACGTCATATTATTAATTCAATAAAGTTATTATGGATGGTCGTCTTCAAGGTCTAGCGAATCAATTAAATCATACAGTTTTTCTTCTTACTTGACAGAGGTTAAAGCAATAGCGACTTCGGCAATGTAATACACCATGCCCACCATCATAGATAATAGTGATAATACAAATAAAATCACTGCAATTATTAATGCTTCCTGCTCGTATAAACTCAAGCCTAATAATAAACACGTCATCATCACGCCGATAGTTCCCAGTAAATTATAAAAAACGCACATTTTATTTTACCAGCGCGTAATTCTATCGATTCTATTTGTGATTGTAATGCCACTGCTTCTTGTCGCCTACCTGCTTTTAGCCGCTAAATGTTTTTCCTTTCTAAATACCCGTAACCGCGACACCATCGCTATTAAACGGGTATTAATTGATAATACAAATAATCCCGCCGCTGATATAAAAATAGCAGGTGCAACAAAGGCTTGGAATAATTCTAATTTTCCCATGATTATTTAGTTAATTTTTGAGAAATTTTATTTAATAATCGTACTGATATAATCATAGCCTTTCCAAAAACTAAATAATAATTTACATTTGTTATTAGCTAACTATTCATCTATATCAGGATCGTTAAAGTCTTTGGAATTGTTATTCAAAAAACAACTTTCCTCAGATTTATGTCAACGTAAATGTTTTAGTACAGACGCATAGACTATGGAATCTTGTGGGGATTTAAGTTTCGCAGGAGCTTTTGTAGCTGACATTAACACATCTTTTTCCATTGGCAGAATTTCTGCAATAGCGAGCAGTCGATTATGATTTTCCAATAGACTTTCGTTTTCTTCTTCGTCACTTTTTAACAGAAAGCTAATCATTTGATAGCTTTCAATCTTATCTTTATGTAAATTTGAACGCTGTAATTGTTTAATTTCAGTAGTCAACTCATTATTGAGTCTTGCTCTTCTCTTTTGATGCCTGCCTAATGTTTCATAAGTTTCACCTATTGAATAATCAGGCAATATTAATGTTGCTTTTTTAGCTTCACACCATGCCAAAATCTTTTCACAACTCTCATATTCTTCTTGCATCCACGCAAGTTCAAGCACGAAATTAGATTCGACATAGATATTCAAAATAAAACCTCAGAAGCAATTCTCCCGTGCTTAATAGCATTAAGCAATTCTGATTCAACTAACCATTTATTATTTTTATTTTGTTTAAAACTTTCTTGTGATTCACTGAGTTGCAATAATTCATTTAACCAAGAAGTAATTAAAATCTCGAATCCTGCTTCACTCAATTTTTCTATTTTAATATTGGATTTTTCTACATAAGGCTTAAGAAATACCATAGGGTCTATTTCATAAGTATGTCTTTCAATTTCAGAAGAATATTTATCCTTCCATAAATAAAAATGATCAGGCAGTGCTAAAAGAAAAAAGCGGGTATTGGGTACATAACCATGTGCAACAATATTACGGCGCATTTTAGCCGCCAATTCGCTATTAGTTCCTAACTTATTTTCACTTCGACAATAAGAGTTAATTTTCCAGTATTATCATAAGCTACAATATCTGCAATACTCACTGTGTCATACTCAAAATCTATATTAATAAACATTTTTAATAAACATTTTGTCGTTCCAACGCTCTACGTTGGAACGACAAAAATACGCTCCAGCGTCTTCATACAAAACACCAGAGCAACCCAAAGATAATTATAACAAATCCTGCTCAATACCCTGCTGAGGAAAACGCTTTAATACTTCAGCTAATACTAAATCATGCAACGCAGGAATATTAATTTTATTCACCATTTCATTTGCAAAGGCAAACGTCAACATATTCCGTGCTGTTTCCTCATCAATCGCCCGTGATTGTAAATAAAAAATAGATTTATCATCTAATTGTCCAACCGTCACCCCATGCCCACATTTAACATCATCGGCATAAATTTCTAATTGCGGTTTAGTATCGGCTTCGGCATCGGCTGATAATAATAAATTGCGATTATTCATCGTAGAATCAGTTTTTTGCGCATCTTCGGCAACAATAACTCGCCCTTGAAATACCCCCCGCGCTCTATCGTCTAATATGCCTTTATATAACTCACGACTAATACCGTGCGGTTTATTATGATGAATACGCGTGTGATTATCTAAATGCTGGCGTTTTGCACCCAAATATAAGCCGTTTAATTCACATTCAGCGGCATCCTCTAAATCACTGTGAATATCACATCTAGCCAATAAACTACCAAACGCAAAATTATGATGGGTAAAACGCGCATTACGGGCTTGCTTAACGTAAGTGCCGCCAAAATGGTAGGCTTTATCCGCTTCGCACTGCACTTTAGTCAAGGTAACGGCGGCATTGTCTTCGACAAATACTTCCGTGACAGCGGCAGATAAATATGAATTATCGATACCGACAAAGGTTTCAACCAGTTCCACTGCTGCCATTGTCTCAGCAATAATCACTGTGCGCGTCGCCGTTAAACTATCGGCTTGGGTGGCGATATGTAACACCTGTATGGGCTTCGTTAACACCTGTTTAGCGGCAATACGCACAAACAAACCATCGGTAAAATGTGCGGTATTAAACGCCACAAAACCATGCTCCATCGCACTAACCGCCTGCCCTAGAGTGCGTTGCAAGGTCTCCGCCTCTGAGTCCAGCGCGTTCGCCATACTCATCACCGCCACCGCTTCAGGCAAGCCATCTAACAGCGATAAATCTGCATGAAAACACCCATCAACCAGCACCAACGACCACGCCTCTTTTAACTGATACGCTGTTAAAATATCGGTGACATCCACCGCTGTCTGAGCATCACTGACAGGCAAAAAGCGTTTCTTTTCAATCGCTGACACATTGGTATAACGCCACTCTTCGGCACGCGGCGACGGAAAACCCTGCGCGGCAAATTGCGTCAACGCATCGCTGCGTAAGGCTTGCAACCACGTTTGTTGATTTTTAGCTATTGCGTTCATAATTAAGCCGCCTCAACCCAGCTATAGCCTTTTTCTTCTAATTCCAACGCCAATTCTGCACCGCCTGATTTAACAATTTGACCATGCGCTAATACATGAACATAATCAGGTTTAATATAATCCAATAGGCGTTGATAATGTGTGACCATAATAAAAGCGCGGTCAGGTGAACGCAAGGAATTAACCCCCTCTGATACTACTTTTAATGCGTCTATATCCAAACCAGAATCGGTTTCATCGAGAATACAGAGTTTAGGTTCTAATATCGCCATTTGTAATATCTCATTACGCTTTTTCTCACCGCCAGAAAAGCCTTCATTCACTGCACGGTATAAAAACTTTTCATCCATTTCTAATAAACGCACTTTCTCTTTAATCAGCGTTAAAAAATCCATTGCATCCACTTCTGATAAGCCGTGATATTTACGCACTGAATTTAATGCCGCTTTTAATAAATAAATATTACTCACGCCTGCAATTTCTACAGGGTATTGAAATGCTAAAAATACCCCTTCACGCGCTCTTATTTCAGGTGGCATTTCCAATAAATCTTTACCTTGATAAGTAACTGCTCCGCCTGTCACTTCATAGCCGCCTTTACCTGATAAAATATGCGATAAGGTACTTTTACCTGAACCGTTAGGCCCCATAATGGCGTGAATTTCCCCCGCCTTAATTTCAAGGTTAATTCCCTTAAGAATTTGTTTATCACCGACACTGACGGTTAAATTTTTTATACTTAGCATAGATACTCTCTAGTTGAACTGTTATTTTATTTGAAAATTCGGATACTAATTCCGAATGATTTAATTGTGGATTTCACAAAGACTTTTGTATTTGTTCGGGTTTTACAGCAAATTTAGCCAAGATGGCTTGGTAATCGGCATGAGCTTTAAATAGGTTATTAGTAGATTCCGCGACTTGTAATTGTGCGTCACCGTGAGCAATTGCGCGTAGGTTAACAACTAGTAAGGTACTGTCGCCTAAATCAAAGCGTTCGTGTTCGCCTTCTTCCAGTTTTTGTGCGGCTTGTTGTTGCTCTTGACTGAGGGCAAGGCGTTTTTTAGTGGCTGTTAATTGCGATAGTACGTCTTTTACTTCGGCGGTGATACGGTTTTCTATGGACTGAGTTTCCCATTTTAGGCGTTGTACGTTGGCAGAAGCGACTTGAGCGCGTCCTGTTGCTACGCGGCGTTGTAAGGGTATGTCTATGTTTAAGCCTACATAAACTTCGTTACGGTTAGGTTTATTAATTTTGTCATAAGGGTTAGGCCCTACGTCTTGCGCCGTGCTAACGGATACATCTACGGCTGGATTGGCTTGATTTTCTTGTAATTCTAATTCGGTTTTTTGTTGTTCGCTTTGTGCTGTGAGCCGTTTGAGTTCAGGGCGTTGGTGCATGGCAATGTTGACCGCTTCATCGTAAGATTCGGTGATTTTCGGTTGTTCCGTGGGAGACTCTGGCAGTTGTGGTTCGCCGTGTTTGTCTCGCCAGTAAAGTGATCGTTGTATGGCACTTTGTTCCAACAAGCGTTTTGCCGCCACTTGGCGTTCACGACGTTCGATAATGGCACGTTGGTTGTCCAACACTTCAAATTGAGCAATGTCACCCGCCGCCGCACGTTCTTGAATGGCGTTATTGCGTTGTTCGGCAATCTGTAACATCTGTTCAGTGATGCGTAGGCGTTGTCCTGCTAACACCCAATCCCAATAACGGTGTGCGGCTTGACGCTGTACGTCTAACAGCATTTGATCGTAATCCTGACTGGCAATGCTTTGCCCAATATCCGCCTGTTTTAAGGTCGCACGGCGGCGGTCTATGTCTCGATTGCGCCATAATGGAATGTTCACGCCTATTCTGACTTCGCCATCGTCAGCCGTCAGACTTTTGCCCTCATAGTCTGGATACTTGCCAGACCCACGCCGCCAACCACCAAAAAATGTGGTGCCACCAAATTGCGTAGGTTGTTCTAAAACGACATCGTTATTTTGATTTTCATACACACCTGCGACCGACCAACGATTTTGGGATTTTAACAGGGTATCAAAACCGCCTTCTGCCGCTGTATATTCACCTTCGGAGGCAACAATACGTTGTTCTGTCGCCAGCAGACTAGGAAAAGCCTGTAAGGCAGAGTTGACCACGGTATCTAATGCCAGTGTTTGCTGCTCTGCCGAAACCGATGTGCTAAAAATGAGTACCATCAAGCAAAGCCAGTTAGTATTTTTCATCGGCTTTTTTATCCTCTTTTTTATCATCACTGTCATATTATTCTATTTCGATTCGATAGTAAAGCTATCATAAAAGATTGCAATACCATTTTTTCATTTTACGTTTTGTAGATTGGACTAGGCGGTAGCCATAACTCGACCTATAGACTAACTAAGTATGCGTGGTGTCACTGAGCCACGCCACATTAAAGCGACTCTCAAGAAATTATCGTGTTCTTCGCGGTTAGTATGTTTGTGCATGGGTTATATTAATTTAGTTATTTATTTATGTTTTTATTGGCTTGCCAAAAATCGGCAATTCAATCTACGCCGATTTATTATTCGTAATGCGTCCACATTCGTAAAATATGAACGACTTTTTCTTCCTCAATAATCCGATAAACTAAACGATGTTGAATCGAAATGCGTCTGGAAGAAAACCCATGCAAGTTACCCGTTAGTTTTTCATAAGGTGGCGGCGTGTTATAAGGGTTTTCTGTAAATAGTTCTAATAACTTTTTAGCTTGTGGTTTAAGACCTGATTGAGCGATTTTCTTTGCATCTTTTGTTGCTTGACGACTTAAACTAATCTGCCAAGTCACCAATATAAATCCTGTAAATTAGTACCTTGTTCTAGTGATTCATTAGCCGCATCATGAATACTAGCAACCATATTGGGAATTGAATTAAGAAATAAAGTTTCTTCAATTGACCGCCAATCTTCAGCACTAATAATGACAAAATCTTTACCATCACGCTGTTTAACGTGCAGAGTTTCATGATTTTTAAAACAAGGTTCTATTTCCTTGGGTAAATTCTTGCGTAATTTTGTCGCTGTGGTTTCGAGCATTACACTGTCCTCGATATATTTTAGTATGTTGCTTTATTTGTTGGGTTTCGCTATCGCTCTACCCAACCTACGGGCTACGGTACTACGGCTGTTCGGAGAATGGATTAATTAATTCAAGTTCACAATGTTTAAAATCTTTGATGTTACGCGTTACTAACGTTGGTAGTGGGTTAAATCTGTAATTATGAATAAATATCGCGCCCGAATTCGACCTTGTTGATAAGCAAACCGATGACGGTGTCGTGCATCAACTCTAGTTTTGAGAAGCAAATGGTCTTGCGATTGAGTCGTTTGATCCATGTCCGAAA
>SHZG01000034.1 GCA_009692395.1 Methylococcales bacterium
CGCCGTATCGCGGATACCGCTACCATTGATTGCCATGTTTACTATCTTGGTCTTAATGCCTACTTCACAAGCGTGGTATCGGTAGCTCAGCATAAAGGTTTTTGTCATGCACAACGGGTTTCGACAACGGTAACGTGGCTCTCCCGTTGTGACTTGCCAATCTGGTTACTTTTACAGAATGGACAGGTGATTTCTTGGTAGCAGCTCATAAGGTCTTTTAGGTAAGTGTGATTTTATTCTGCCCGTGATTTTAAGCTATCATCACAGATTGAACCCACTACCAACGGATTAACATAAACCCCAAATAACTATAACGAGGCTAATAGCTTCGTGAGTGTGCCAACCGTTTTCTAAAGCGGTGAAATCCAAATCAACTAAGGCTTGCTCATAGCTTTTGGTGATATGACATTCATGCTTTATTCCAAAAACAGCCTTATTCATCATCAGGAAAATACTCTAAAACTTCATCACGTTCCGCGTCGAGTTTTTTCCAGTCAGGTAATTGATAACAGCTAATATTCGCTTCATCAATATTTTGTTTATCAAAAAACGTATAAATGGGACGTAAAGCAGCACGATATAGATAATTTAAGTGCCAGTGCATTTCAGTTTCACCGTTAATGCGGCGATAAATCTCCAGCACAATGTCTTTATCGCTTGCATTTGTTAAGTCTGACATTTTGATAACTCCTTAAATCTATGTATTTAAATCTAGTTCCCACGCGCCGCATTAATGTCATTAAGTTAATAAATTTATTTTATAAAACAATATGTTATTCATAGATTGGGTTAGCGATAGTGTAACCCAACATTGCACAGTGACTCGTGTTTTGTTGGGTTACGATTTATGTCGCTATCGTAGACAGGAATCTAGCCCAATCTACGAATGTAACAGTTTGAATTACCACTAAACACCTTAGCTTAATGACAGTTATTTTCCTATTTATCGGCACAAAAAGCTCTGCTTTGTTCGGTGTGTCTTAGTGCGTGTTAGTATAACGGTAAACGCTCAGAGACAGAGATAACATCCCTTAAAGGAATGTTATCTCTTTTGGTCTTCATTATTTAATGTAATTCAATACGGCTGGAATCAATGAAAAAACGCTTAATTATTGCTATGACTGGCGCGACGGGCGCAATTTACGGGCTAAGAATGCTGCAAATTTTGCAACCATTAGCCGACTGGGAAAGTCATTTGATTATTTCATCGGCTGGGGTGGTGAATTTAAAATATGAATTAGACATGAAGCGGGCTGAAATCACCGCGCTTGCCGATGTGACGCATGGTATTAATGATATTGCCGCCAGTATTGCCAGTGGTAGTTTTAAAACGGAAGGCATGATTATCGCACCGTGTTCAATGAAAACTTTAGCGGCAATTGCCCACGGTTTTGGTGATAATTTGATTTCACGCGGGGCAGATGTGGTGCTAAAAGAGCGGCGACGTTTATTGGTGATGCCGCGTGAAACACCGTTAAATTTGGTGCATATTCGTAATATGGCGATGGTCACTGAAATGGGCGGAATCATGTATCCACCGATGCCTGCGTTTTATAATAAATCTAATTCAATCGCGGCAATGGTGGATGAAACGGTAGGGCGGGTGTTGGATTTTTTTGGTGTACCTGTGGAGGGTCTATACACGCCGTGGGAGGGTTTGTGAGTGTTTTATTTTTAATAAGTCGTTGAATAAAAACAACCTTAAGGTAAATTTAAGGATTGGGCGGTTAGAATCGTTTCGGGTTGAGATTAAAGTGACGCGTTTTACTTTAGCTCAACAACCACACGAAGCACTGGTGATAAGTCTTATCACTTGATATAAATGAGGTGCTTTGTATGCCGTGGCTGTTTAGTTAAAAGCCCTGCGATTTTAAATAAAAGAGACACTCCCATGAAAAATACAGTTACGCTAACGATTTCAACGCTGGTTCTATTTAGTTCCATTGCGACAGCCGAAGCGGCTAAACATCATGCTATTACCTCCAAACATTCAACCGCCACGGCACACAAAACAAGCCATCATTCTTCCGCTTCAAAAAGTCATTTACAACACGCGCACTCTTCTTCTCATCATGCGTCTACAACGCATCATGATAGATCCTCATTTCACAGTGCTGCGCTAGACAGCGATCCACATTTAGGCACTGCTTCTTTATATAGTACACGCCATCATGGCAGAAAAACGGCGAGCGGCGAAAAATATGATATGTACGCTATGACCGCTGCCCATAAAACGTTACCGCTAAAATCTTATGTCGAAGTGACTAACTTAAAAAATAATCGTACTGTAGTAGTGCGTATCAATGATAGAGGTCCTTTTCATGGCAATAGAGTGATGGATCTCTCCACTGCGGCGGCTGAAGAGCTGGGTATTGATGGCTTGGGGTCAGTAAAAATCACACCATTAGCAATGAATTAATTCTATCTTAGGTACAAGCCAGCGGGCATTATTGTTGGCTGAAAGCCAGCAAACATAAAACCTGCATGATACAATAATCCTCTGTTTTATTGAGTCCATACTGAAAGAGAAATGACACCTTTTAAGAGCTTTATCCTGTTTTTATGTTTTTATTTATCCACTATTGCCTTTCAGGTAAATGCAGAAACCGCTGAAATAGGCACTCCCGCCGCACCGACTATTGCGGCGAGTGCTTATATCCTACAAGACTTCCATACGGGCAAAGTATTTGCTGAAAGTAATGCGGATACACAACTCGCCCCTGCCAGCCTCACCAAAATCATGACGGTGTATGTGGCGTTTAAAGAAATCAATAAAGGAACGCTGCATTTAACGGATCTCTCTACTATCAGCGCAAGAGCGCGTGATGCGTCGGGTTCGCGTATGTTTCTTGAGATTAATCAGCAAGTTACCATTGAAGATTTGTTGAAAGGCATTATTATCCAATCGGGCAATGATGCCAGTATCGCACTGGCTGAACATATCGCCGCGCAAGAAAGCACGTTTGCCGATATGATGAATCAACACGCTGCCCGATTGGGGATGAAAAACACCCATTTTCAAAATAGTGATGGTTTACCGATTGAAAACCATTACACCACTGCCCGCGATTTAGCTATCCTCACCACCGCATTAATCAAAGAATTTCCCGATTATTACCCGTGGTTTTCGCAACAAGAATTTACCTTTAACAAAATCACTCAGCACAATCGTAATTTGTTGCTAGGCCGTGATGAATCAGTCGATGGCGTTAAAACAGGGCATACGGATGATGCAGGCTATTGTTTAGTTGCTTCATCACTGCGCGAAGGAATGCGTTTGATTTCAGTCGTTATGGGGACGAAAAGCTCTAAAGCGCGTGCCGATGAAAACCAAAAATTATTAAATTATGGCTTTCGGTTTTTTGAATCGCATCGCTTGTATGAAGGCAAAAAACCGTTAAAAGAAGCCCGTTTATGGAAAGGTGCAGACAGCACAATAGAACTGGGTTTAGCTGAAGATCTTTATGCGACTATTCCCCGCCGCCATTATGATGAGCTAAAAGCCACCATTGTGGTTGATAAAACAATTACTGCACCTGTTAAAGAAGGCGATAAATTTGGCTCTGTGAATGTTACCTTTAAAGGCGAAGTAGTGTCACAAAAAGATCTCATTGCTTTAAAGTCGGTAGAAACAGGCAATATTTTCCGAAGAACGTATGACAGTATAATGATGATGATGGAGAAATCGGATGAACAATAAAACAGTCTATTTAAACGGTCACTATATGCCTTTAGATGAAGCCAAAGTATCCGTTATGGATCGCGGCTTTCTGTTTGGCGACGGCGTTTATGAAGTGATTCCCTGCTATCTTGGACAGTTATTTCATTTTCAAGCCCATATTGATAGACTGACTGCGAGTCTCGCAGGTATTCGTATGGTCAATCCTTACACGACCGAGCAATGGCTGGATATTTTCAAGCCGTTAATGGATGTTAGAGAAAATCAATACATTTATGTGCAGATTACGCGCGGTGTTGCCCCTAAACGGGATCATGCGTTTCCAGACAACACGCCGCCTACTATTTTTGCGATGTGCAACAATATTGTGCCGTTTGCAGGCTTGGAAACAGGCGTTAAAGCCATTACGTTGGACGATAGCCGTTGGCAGTTTTGCAATATCAAAGCTATCGCTTTATTAGCGCATTTACTGCATCGTCAAGACGCAGTAGAGAAAGACTGCGCAGAAGCACTTTTGATTAACCGCGATGGTTTTGTGACCGAAGGCGCGGCGAGTAATCTATTTGCGGTGATTGATGGGGTGTTGCTAACGCCGCCTAAATCAAACCAGATTCTAGCAGGCATTACGCGTGATGTGATTTTAGAATTAGCCGCAAAAAATAACATTGCTTGCTGTGAAGCTGATATTGCCTTAGCGGAATTAAAAACTGCCACTGAAATTTGGGTAACAAGTTCAACACGCGAAATTATCCCCGTGGTTGAACTTGATGGTGTCGCCGTTGCAGACGGCAAAGTCGGCGCAGTGTGGCACACGATGAACTCCATTTTTCAAGCCTACAAACACTCTTTACTATGAGCGAAGAAACCCTATTTGAATTTCCTTGTGAATTTCCCATTAAAGCAATGGGCAAAGCGGATGGTGAGCTACACATTGTGGTGGCTGACATTGTTCGTCGCCACGCTGTAGATGTGGATGAAACAGCCGTAAAAACCCGTTTGAGTAAAGACGGTAATTTTATTTCTGTGACTGTCACTATCGAAGCCACGAGTAAAAAACAGCTCGATGCCATTTATCAAGATTTAACCGATCATCCGCACGTTTTAATGTCTTTATAGGTACGCAATGCGTACTCTACAACCGATAACTATCCACAACCTAGGCTTGCAAGACTATCAAACTGTCTGGCAAGCCATGCAGGACTTTACGTTACAACGCAATGCCGATACCCCCGATGAACTGTGGCTAGTCGAACACCCCGCTGTTTATACCTTGGGCTTAAGCGGCAAACGCGAACATCTGCTTAATATAGGCGATATTCCTGTGATTCATTCTGACCGAGGCGGTCAAGTTACTTACCACGCACGCGGGCAAGTGATTATTTATACCCTGCTAGATATTAAGCGACTTAATATCAACATTCGCCAATTAGTCAGCCTGCTAGAACAAGCAATGATTGACACCTTAGCCGATTACGGTATCGTAGCAATTGCCAAAGCCGACGCACCTGGTGTGTATGTGCAGGGCAAAAAAATTGGTTCTATCGGCATACGCATTAAAAATAATTGTAGTTATCACGGCTTAAGTTTCAATAATGCAATGGATTTGACCCCGTTCAACTTCATTAATCCTTGTGGGTATAAAGACTTAAAAGTTACCCAACTGGCAGATTTAGGCGTAACTATTAACACTACCGAGCTGGCTTCCTTAATGGGGCTGGCGATTATCATGGCATTAACTATATGACTTATTCTGCTCCTTCACGTTCTACGCCCGAATCACACCAGCGCAACACCGAAAAATTAGCGAAAATTCCCATTAAAGTTGAGGTGAGCGACACTGTATTGCGCAAGCCAGACTGGATACGCGTTAAATTATCGGCTAGTGAAGACATCACCCGCATTAAACAAATCATGCGGGAACGCAATTTACACAGCGTGTGTGAAGAAGCCGCTTGCCCTAATTTATCCGAATGTTTTCAACACGGCACGGCGACTTTTATGATTATGGGTGATTTATGCACCCGTCGCTGTCCGTTTTGTGATGTCGCACATGGGAAACCTTTACCATTGGATAAAAATGAACCCGCACAGTTAGCCGATGCGATTCAAGCAATGGCACTTAAGTATGTGGTTATCACCTCAGTTGATAGAGATGATTTACGAGATGGCGGCGCGGGGCATTTTGCGGAATGTATTGAACAAATTCGCTTAAAAACGCCACAGATAAAAATAGAAATTCTAGTTCCAGACTTTCGCGGGCGTATTGAAAAAGCCGTTGCTATTCTCGCTGAACAACCCTGTGATGTGTTTAATCACAATTTAGAAACTGTGCCACGGTTATACAAACAAATCAGGCCGGGGGCTGATTATCAAGGTTCATTAGAATTACTGCGCCAATACGGGCAACTTCATCCACAAACTCCCACCAAATCAGGGCTTATGTTAGGCGTGGGCGAACGTCCCGAAGAAATCCAGCAGGTCATGAAAGATTTAAGAGCCGCAGGTTGCACCATGCTCACGCTGGGACAGTATTTGCAACCCAGTAAATCACATACGCCTGTGCAGGAATATATCACCCCTGCTCAATTTGATGAATACGGCGTGATTGCTAAGAGCCTAGGCTTCAAACAAGTTGCCAGTGCGCCGATGGTGAGATCGTCTTATCATGCTGATATTCAGGCTAAATCATTGGTGTAAGCAACTGAGGCATGGTTTAGCGGTGCAAAAACTTTTTATGGGTATGAATAGACATCAAAATTCCAAACCCTGATAACAACGTGACGATAGAGGTGCCGCCGTAACTGATTAAGGGCAGAGGAACGCCAACGACGGGTAAAACACCAATAACCATGCCGATGTTGACGAAGACGTAGACAAAAAAGGTGAAGGCCAAGCTGCCCGCAAGTAACCGACAGTAGGCGTCGCGGGCTTGCGAGGCGATGTATAAACAGCGGGTAATAATCAGTAGATATAACGCCAATAAACCAGCACAGCCGAATAAGCCAAATTCTTCGGCAAAGACGGCAAAAATAAAATCAGTGGAGCTTTCGGGTAAAAAATCTAATTCTGATTGGGTACTACCTAGCCATCCTTTGCCGTAAATTCCACCTGAGCCGATGGCGATTTTCGATTGAATAATGTGATAGCCGCGTCCTAAGGGGTCGGCTTCTGGATTCAAAAAGGTGAGAACACGGTCGCGTTGGTAGTCGTGCATGAAGTGCCAGAGGATAGGTGTTAACGCGGTCAGCGTAGCAAGAATGCCAATAATAAACCACCACGACAGTCCTGCAAAAAACAACACCCCCGCACCTGAACTAGCAACCAGAATGGCTGTGCCTAAATCAGGTTGTTTAGCAATCAGCAAAGTGGGAACAAGAATAAGAACCGTGGCAATAAAAAGTTGTTTCGGTCTGGGCGGCAACGGGTGTTCTGATAAATACCATGCAACCATCATCGGAGCAGCAATTTTCATCATTTCTGATGGTTGAAAACGAAAAAATCCTAAATCTAACCAGCGTTGCGCACCTAGGGCAGTTTGTCCCATGACTAATACTGCCGCAAGTAACACAATACCGATGCCAAACAGTAACGCGGAATAGAGTTTAAACTGGTAGGGGTCTATATGCGCGAGTACAATCATAATGATGAACGCGAGTCCAATCCTCGCGCCTTGGCGGGCGAGTACGCTCATATCTTGACTGCCCGCGCTGTATAAAATAACAAAACTAAGGGTTGCAGTGAGCGATAAAGCGATGAATAAAGGAATGTCAATATGCAGTTTACGGAGGATAGTGCCGATAACCGAGGGAGTCTCAAATTGATGTTGATGGGTTTCAGTTTTCATTAGTGTCTTGTAAATATTGCTTAATCACTTTTGCTGCAATAGGTGCGGCAACTGAAGCACCGTGACCGCCGTTTTCAGCAATGACAGCGATGGCGATTTTGGGATTATCGGCAGGTGCAAACGCAATAAATAGCGCGTGATCGCGGTATTTAAATTCAATGGCGTTTTCATTGTACTTGACATTTTGTTTGATGCCCAATACTTGAGCGGTGCCAGTTTTGCCAGCCATAAGATAGTTAAAGTCTTTTTTAAGGGCGTGGGCAGTACCGCGTTCGTTGTGGACGACATCGACCATCGCGGAAACGATGGTATTAACATTGCTTTTCTTGAGTGGAATAACTTCTTGGTGTGTTTCTGCTCCTTTACGCGTGTCGGTCGCAGAAACGATTTTGTCTACCAGAAAAGGCGTGACCACATCCCCTTTATTTGCCAGTGTGGCAGTCGCTCTGGCAAGTTGTATGGGCGTGACTTGATTAGAACCTTGACCTATACCAGTGATAAGAGTTTCACCTGGATACCAAGATTGCTTTTTTTGTTCTAATTTCCATTCGCGTGACGGTAGCAAACCCGTTTTTTCGTTCGCTAAATCAATACCCGTTTTTTCACCAAAGCCAAATTTTTGTAAAAAATTGTGCATATCATCAATGCCGAGTGTGGAGGCAAGACGGTAAAAATACACGTCACAAGATTCGGTGATGGCATCGCTGACGTTTACCGCGCCATGCCCTGTTTTTTTCCAGCAACGGTATTTGTGATCGACATTAGGCAATTGATAATAACCAGGGCAGTCCATCCGTTGTGAAGCAGTAGTTGCATTATGCTCTAATCCCGCTAGAGCAACAAATGGTTTTAGTGTTGAACCAGGCGGATAGAGTCCACGCAAAGCGCGATTGTACAGTGGTTGATTTTCCGATGATTGCAGGGCTTGATACGCATCATTAGCGATGCCTGCTACAAAAGGATTTGGGTCGAAACTAGGGCGACTAGTGAAGACAAGTACACCGCCCGTCTTAACTTCAATGGCAACCACTGCTCCATTATAAGGCGCGAGTGCGTCATAAGCGGTTTTTTGTAACTCCATGTCTAAGGTGAGATAAAGATTGGCACCTTGGACAGCATCGGTCTCATTGAGCGTATTGAGTGGACGCGCTTGTACATTGGTTTCTATTTCTGCGTAACCTGTTTTTCCATGTAATTGGGTTTCATAAGAGCTTTCTATGCCTACTTTGCCGACGTGGGTTGAGCCTTGATATTCTTCTGCGGGCAGTGTTTTAACTTCTGCTTCATTAATACGCCCTACATAACCAACGACATGAGCGGCTAATTCATCGTAAGGGTAATGCCTGACTAGTCGTTGCTTCATATCAACACCTAGAAAAAAAGGTCGATTAACCGCAAATTTAGCAATTTCTTCGTCGCTCATGCTTAATAACAACGGCGTGCTGGTGAAACGTTTTTGGCGTTTGCGTTGTTTTTGATAGAGGTCAATTTTTTCGTCGGGAATGTTTAGTAGTTTCTGCAACTGTAAGAGCGTTTCATCTATATCCTTGATTTTTTCAGGGATCATTTCAAGGCTGTAAGACTGGGTGTTTTCGGCAAGAATATTGCCGTGACGGTCATAAATCATACCGCGCGTGGGGACTATGGGATAGATTTTAATGCTGTTATCTTTTGCTAATGTCGCATAATGTTCATGACCTGAAATTTGCAAATGAATCAAGCGAACAATAAGCCCTGTCGTTAATAACATAATGGCAATAAAGGCTACCATGATGCGATTAAGAAATAAATTATTTTCTAGTTGAGTGTCTTTAATGGAGTGAACGCGAGACATAATCAAGGCTTACGATTTCAACAACAGTGGACTAGATACTGGCTTATTCTGGTTATCATTCGGGCTGATTAGTCGGCATTGATAAACGAACGCACCGTAATATTCTATAAACTAACGGCCAACAGGCGGTGCCTGTTAGTACGGGTAGCCAGAAATCAGTTGTTAGTTGTATAGGATGGTGTAGATTTTTTATGAAGAAAAATAGTAGTTGAGAGACTAATAACGAGCAAAAAATAAATAATACTTGTTGTATTAAAGCGTATTGACGCAGGCGTTTATGTAGCTTGAGGCAGGCGTAGATGATTAGCGAATAAGCTAAGGCGTGTTGACCAAATAATTGACCTGTTAATACGTCAGTTAGCAAACCAATAGTCCACGCATGGAAAATGCCAACCCGTTCAGGCAATGCAAGTGACCAATAAATAAGTGTTAGCAGTACCCAGTCTGGATTAAATAATTCCAATGTAGCAGACCACGGCATCATTCTTAGGCACATTGCCAATATTATTGTCAGCGCAACTCGACAAAACCATATCGTTTTATTCATTGGCAGGGGCTATGGGAACGGGCGTATTAAGGGCAGGTTCAGAAATAGTGGGCTTTGAAATGAGTGGCACGGGTGTTGAGTGACTCCAGACTATCATTAGCTCTCTGTTACGATCTAACAGGGATTTAGGGGTAGCCGTAATGTTAGCGAACGGTTTATTAGGTTGTGAGGTAAACTCATCAACAACACCGACAGGATAACCTTGCGGAAATGTACCGCCTAAGCCTGATGTTATCAATAAATCGCCTGGTCGAATATCCGCATTACTGGGTAAAAACGGTAAATTCAGGTGATTAAGTTGGCCACTACCGACCGCAATAGTCAGTAAGCCATTACGATTAATCTGCACGGGAATTGCATGATTGAGATCAGTGATTAGCATAATTTCTGAGGTGAGCGGTAAGGCACGAAATACCTGCCCCACCACGCCATTGGCATCTAATACGGGCTGCTGTGAATGAACACCAAAATTTGTGCCTTTGTTGACCACAAGAATATGATCGTAAGGTGATGTATTAATCGATAATAATTCAGCAATTAACACTTGTTCGCCCAGTTTAAAGGAATTGTCCAATAAAGCACGGAGGCGAACATTTTCTTTTTCTAGCGCGTCCAATTTAAGTAACTGAGTTTGGCGTACTAGCTGCTCATCACGCAGGGTCGCATTTTCATGGACTAATGCAGCATAAGAATCAAAAGATTCAGAAGCCTGCTTGATGAGTGAGCTAGGTAAGTCAACCACATATTTTAATGGGTCGATAATATAAGATAACGAAAGTCGCAACGTATCCAATTTAGAGCTTCTGTTTTCAGTCACCAACAGGGCAATAGAAGCGATAACTGCCACAAGCAGGCGAGTATTAATAGACGGCGCAGTGGCAAATATAAGTTTTATAACGAAACCTCGTATTAGTTAAAAACAGGGCTACTGGCGTTATATCGACAGTAGCCAGAATAAATAGTTTAAAACAGCGTATTATTCTAAAGAAAAACTGGAAGTGCCTTGTTTTTCCATCATTTCTAACACCATGCCACCGCCTCTTGCCACACAAGTGAGTGGATCGTCAGCGATATAAACAGGCAAGCCCGTTTCCTCCGAGATTAAACGATCAATATCTCTTAATAACGCGCCGCCGCCCGTTAAATAGATACCACGATTAGCAACATCTGACCCTAATTCAGGGGGAGTTTGCTCTAAGGCAGCTTTTACTGCACCGACAATACCCGCCAGTGGCTCTTGCAAGGCCTCCAAAATTTCATTGCTATTCAAGGTAAAACTACGCGGTATACCTTCGGCAAGATTACGCCCTTTCACTTCGATGTCGCGTACTTCAGAACCAGGGTAAGCTGAGCCTATTTCCAGTTTAATGCGTTCTGCTGTGGCTTCACCGATGAGCGTACCGTAGTTTCTGCGTACATAACTGACAATCGCTTCATCAAAACGATCACCGCCAATACGCACTGACGATGAATAAACAATACCATTAATAGAAATAACCGCGACTTCAGACGTACCGCCACCAATATCCAGCACCATAGAGCCGCAGGCTTCATTCACTGGTAATCCTGCGCCAATCGCCGCTGACATGGGTTCTTCAATTAAATAAACGGCGCGTGCGCCTGCCATCATGGCGGATTCACGAATCGCCCGTCGCTCAACTTGGGTGGATCCGCAGGGAACACAAATTAAAATACGCGGACTTGGACTGAACAGTTTGCGTTTATGTACTTTTTCGATAAAAAAGCGCAGCATTTTTTCAGTGATATTAAAATCAGCAATTACACCATCTTTCAAGGGGCGAATCGCGGTAATATTTCCAGGTGTTCGTCCAAGCATTTGCTTAGCATCTGCACCGACTGCCGCAATCGTTTTCGCACCACGCACTTTATCTTCTTTTATAGCAACGACTGACGGTTCATTCAGCACGATGCCTTGACCGGGAATATAGATTAGCGTATTAGCAGTTCCCAAGTCTATTGATAGATCGTTAGAGAAAAGTCCGCGAATTCTTTTGAACATTTTTAACTGTTTCCTTTAGGGAATAAAAATAGCGATACTTTATCAATCAAGCGGGTATTAGAGCAAGATATAAAGTATGATATTTACCATGATACTGGTATTAGGCGCATGAATATTCCAGCGACTAAATTGAATTTTAAGTAAGGAGCAAAAAAATGACGCAATGGGAAACAGTTATTGGGTTGGAAATTCACGCGCAACTCGCCACAAAATCCAAAATTTTTTCGGGTGCATCCACTGCCTATGGCGCAGAACCGAATACCCAAGCCTGTGCCGTTGATTTAGGCTTACCAGGTGTGTTGCCTGTACTCAATGAAGACGCAGTACACAAAGCGGTCATTTTTGGTATGGCGATTGAAGCCCACATCGCGCCTTATTCTGTGTTTGCCCGAAAAAATTATTTTTACCCTGACTTGCCGAAAGGCTATCAAATCAGTCAAATGGATCACCCCATTGTTGGTATCGGACATATTGACATCGAAGTGGATGGTGAAACTAAGCGTATCGGCGTGACTCGCGCCCATTTAGAAGAAGACGCGGGTAAATCACTGCATGAAAGTTTTCACGGTTTAAGCGGTATCGACTTAAATCGTGCGGGTACGCCATTATTAGAAATCGTTTCCGAACCTGATTTGCGTTCAGCCAAAGAAGCCGTTGCCTATATGCGCACATTGCATGAATTAGTGCGTTATTTGGGTATCTGTGACGGCAATATGCAGGAAGGCTCATTTCGTTGTGATGCTAACGTCTCGGTGCGTCCTAAAGGGCAGGCAGCATTTGGTACTCGCGCGGAAATTAAAAACATCAACTCGTTTAAATTTGTCGAAAAAGCCATCAATCATGAAATTGAACGCCAAATTGAGTTGATAGAAAATGGCGGCACTATCGTACAAGAAACCCGTTTGTATGATTCAGTAAAAGACGAAACCCGCTCCATGCGTAGTAAAGAAGAAGCTAACGATTACCGCTATTTTCCTGATCCTGACTTATTACCTGTTTATATCAGTGAAGATTTTAAAGCGAAAATCAAAGCCGAATTGCCTGAATTACCCAAAGCTAAAAAACACCGTTTTCAAACGGCTTACGCCTTAGATGATGAAAGCGCGACCATACTCACCTCATCACGCCCACTTGCTGATTATTTTGAGACTGTCGTCAAGCTGTCAATGTGTGAAGCTAAGCTGTGTGCTAATTGGATGACAGGCACTTTATCAGCCGCATTGAATAAAGCAGGTTTAGATATTACTGACTCACCTGTTAATGAACAACGTTTTGCCAGTTTATTGGCACGAATTGCTGACAACACTATTTCTGGCAATATTGCTAAACAAGTATTTGAAGACCTCTGGCAAAGTAACGCCACTGCCGATGACATTATTGAAGCCAAAGGCTTAAAGCAAATCACCGACACAGGTGCGATTGAAGCGATTATTGATGAAATCATTGCCGCTAATGCCAAACAAGTGGAGCAGTATCGTGGTGGCAATGAAAAAATGTTTGGCTTTTTTGTTGGGCAGGTCATGAAAGCCATGCAGGGCAAAGCTAACCCTATTGAAGTGAATAAAATATTGAAAGCTAAATTATCGTAGCTTGGGTTACGCTATCGCTAATCCAGCCTATATCTACAGAATCGAAAATAATTACTAGAGAATATTATTCATGCAAGCCATTACGTGTAATCAAGCCGTACAAAATTTTGCTGAATTTATGGACGAAGTTAGCGACAATCATGAACCGCTGATTATCACTCGCGAACATCATAAAGCGGTGGTTTTAATTAGCCTTGATGATTTGAATGCGTGGCAAGAAACCGACTATCTCATGCGTTCACCTGCCAATGCTCAAGATTTATTGCAAGCCGTACGAGATATTAATGAACGTAAGAATCTGATTACAAAGACCTTAATCGAAGAATAATGATTAGTTTTCGTGAACGGGCATAGCAAGATTATCTATATTGGCAAGCAACCGATAAGCAAATTCTGAAACGCATTAATACGCTGATTAAAGATATTCAACGCAATCCTTTTATAGGTATCGGTAAGCCTGAGCCGCTTAAACATCAGTTTGCGGGTTTTTGGGCGCGCCGTATTCATGATGAGCATCGCTTGGTGTACACGTTTATCGCATCAGAATTAGTTATTATTCAATGTCGTTATAGCCAAAGCAGTATAATTTGATTATTTTAAATTAGATGACATATTCAGCCGATTTCCGCCAAAAAGTATTGACGATTAAAGAACAAGAAGGGCTAACACAAGCGGAAGCGGCAGTGCGTTTTGGTGTTGGAGTGGCAAGTATAA
>SHZG01000035.1 GCA_009692395.1 Methylococcales bacterium
ATACTTGCCACTCCAACACCAAAACGCACTGCCGCTTCCGCTTGTGTTAGCCCTTCTTGTTCTTTAATCGTCAATACTTTTTGGCGGAAATCGGCTGAATATGTCATCTAATTTAAAATAATCAAATTATACTGCTTTGGCTATATCAGTCACGCGCTGTAAATTTTTCAACCGTCTGGCTAAACGTACTTCAGTGGCTAGTTCACTACGCGCAATCTCAGCACTTTCTACGTTGTCCTCTAAAACATCCCAGAGTTTTTGACGTGTGTCACTATCCAGCTTTAAGGCTTCATCGGCACATTCGCTGGCTAAGGTTAGACTAGCCACACTATTTTGCTGTAAACAAGCAAGCACAATGTCTTTAGCATCGGCTTGGGCAATATACAATCGTAGGGTTTCATGCCACCAACTGTTATCCACTAAAAACCGCCAATTCTGTGTCAGTTTCTGCTCTACCCAATAACAAGGGGTCAAATATTCCTGAAACGACAAATGAGCAAAACTCCACAGCCCATTTTCCTTTTCACTCAATAAACCACTGCCTGCTGCTATGTGTTGTAAAAACTGACTACCTGCTTGCTGTTCGCTAAGCCCCCACTTGTTTTAGCGGCTCAGCAATGATGGCTAGTGCATCCTCGGTACTGATTTCTCGGGTATTGCGCTGCATCATGGCAGCGGCTGAGAGGGTTGTAAGGCAACCCGTTTTTGGGTAGCAGTTAAACGGTCTTGTACGCCTATTGCCGCTCGCCAATGCCCTAATAACACATCACAAATTTCGCTGTATAACTCTACTCGTCGTCCAGGTAATTGCCCACGATAACGATGCACCATTGCAATCATGGTCAATAATAACGGATTCACTGTTAAGGCATTCAGTGAGGGCATTTGTTGCAAGCGTTTTAATAAATCTTCTGCCCCTTGTTGAGCTCGGTTCAACACGCCTTCGTCTTTTTTGCCAAAACTGAACACTTCATTTTCAAAATACCAACTGTGGGCAAATTCTTGGACTTGCGACCAAGAAAACGGCTGGATTTCTAAACGATGGGCTTGCCGCAATGGCGCGGCTAAATAACCTTGTGGGCGTGACGTGATGATAAACGGGCAGTGTTTATAATTGATAATTTGCTGGTCTACCCACGCCGACACTTTTTGCCGTTTTTCAACTTCTGCCACTTCATCCAAGCCATCTAACAATACGATGGCGTTGCCGTTATTTAGTTGGGTTTTAAACCAATTGTCAGGGGGTTGTAAGTTGGGATAGCGTTTTTCATTACTAAAATGGGCTTGAGCCAGTTGCGCTAAATTGATTGCCTCGCTGACAATTTTGTCGATATGTTCACGCAGAAATAAAAACACAGGGGTGTAAGCAGGTAAACCATGACGTTTATTCGCCGCGAATGCCAACGCGATATGCTGTAACAAGGTCGATTTACCGCAACCTGGCGCACCAATAACCGCGAGTATTTTTAAATCTTGCTTTAAAAAATCCCAGATTGGACGCTTGCCTTGTAAAGAGCCATGATGCGTAATGCTATTGGCTTTATTGAGATTGGCACACGGGGCAATGCTTAAGCGGACATAGACTTTTTCAACTTCCAGCGTGAATGTGCCTTTAGTGTGTAAACCACGGACATTAAACACGCGATGTTCAAAGATGATGTGTTGTTTGTAGCGTAGGCTAAAACTGATATTTGAAAACCATCTGATACCTAGCAGAGTCAGTTGGCTGATGGTTTTGTCAGTTATATCGGCTAAGTTGTCACCTAATCTTTTGCGGATGGAAAAAATCATCGTCACTAGCAAAATTAGCGCGGCTTTACTGAGTGCCGAGACAGGATCAGCGATTACTTCTGCAAGCCAACTATTAGATGCGGGGGATGATGGTATCCAAATCTGGAGTTTGCATGGTATTAATCCTTAAACGCTAAGAATGAAATCAGTCTGTTGGTGTGTAAAAAATCCTGCAAACCCCAAATGGAATCTCGGTCGTTAGACCTGCTTTTTTTGAAACTTATTTTGGACAACGTGCAGAATCATGGGCATGAACGAGACAAAAACAATGCCCAAAACGATTTTTTCAAAGTTGTGTTTGACCCATTCGTTAGAACCTAAAAAATAACCAGCTAAGGTTAAGCTCGTAACCCATAAACTCGCACCTAGGATGCAGAACAAAATATATTTACTGTATTTCATACTGCCAGCCGCAACAAACGGCACGACGGTGCGAATAATCGGCACGAACCGCGCGGCAATAACCGCTTTACCGCCATGTTTATGGTAGAAATTTTCGGTTTCGGTGAGGTATTCATGTTTGAAAAACAGAATACGCTCACGTTTTCTAATGAAGCGACTCAAATGTTTACCAACGTAATAATTCACATTGTCGCCTAATAATGCCGCGACTATCAGCAACGGAATCAATATTTGCACATCCAGTTGCCCTGTTGATGACGCCAATAATCCGACTGCAAATAATAAGGAGTCACCAGGTAATATCGGCATGACTATTAACCCTGTTTCGACAAAAATAATCAGCGCGACCACGAAATAAGTCAGGGTTTGATAATGGGTTAAAAAGTCTTGCAAAGTAGCCAGTGGGTCTTTTAGCAAGTGAAATAAAAAGTTAATAATATCCATGATGTCTGTTGTTAGTGGCGATTGATGTCAAAGTTCAGCAGTTTCTCAAATTAAAAATTAATTTTCTGTAAGCGATAATCCTGCTGTAACACTTGCCATGATACATAAATCGCTAACCCATCACTGATTAAAAACGGTGTATCAACACCTTTAGCGGCTTCGGCAATGGCTTCGAGTTTGCTCCATGTGTTGCCCTCATCGCTAGATTTTATTAGCTGTAAGACATTTTTTTTGCCATCAAATTCTGCCCAAACAATGGCAACATTTTTCCCTAAGGTTTTTACATGGGGATGCGTTGCGCCCGCGCCACCAAACGCCATTGGTTCAGAAAAATGTTTACCGCCATCATTGGAATGTG
Source organism: Methylococcales bacterium (assembly GCA_009692395.1). Classification (GTDB taxonomy): domain Bacteria; phylum Pseudomonadota; class Gammaproteobacteria; order Methylococcales; family Methylomonadaceae; genus UBA4132. The sequence goes on from SHZG01000035.1 coordinate 2,996, forward strand.
CATAAAACAGCCCTTTTTTCACATCGGCACCACTAAACCAAACTTCGTGATACACATCCGCGTCAGAAATCGCTAACCCTGGCCCATGATGTGGGCAAGCATCAATTTTCCAGTTTTCTTGTCCAACACGTTGCACGTCTCCCGCTGTATTCCAATCGGTAAATTTAACCAGCGCGTGATCGCGGATGCCGCCATCAAAAATATGTCGCCAAGTAATAACAGGCGTATTGTCTTTAGCAATCGCGATTTGTAAGCGGCAACATTGACAGACATGAGCGGCGATACGTTTATTCGGATAAAAAGACTGACCGCCATCATTTGACCAAGTGTAATACAACGACGAACCTTCAAATTTCTGCCCTGCTTTTTTAGCCGCGACGGTGTCACGCGCATCCAGCCACGCAATAAAAATTTCGCCGTGTTGTCCGATTACCATTGATTCAAAGGAATGCCCAATCACATCCAAATCATCATTGACGGTAACAGGCGCGGAAAACGATTTGCCGCCATCAGTGGAACGACTAAAACGAATGTAACCTGCATGACGTTCACCCAGTGATAACGCCCAAGTGATGTAAATATTCCCTTTGGCATCCACTTTTATTTTCGGACGATTTTCGCCTGTCGCAGTCACTTTTTCTGCAACCGTATTGACTATAACGGGTGCGCTAAAATGTTGTCCTTTATCAGCGGATGACTGCACATAAATATGCTCGTTATTTGCCCAAGTAATCCACACCCCACCATCGGGTGCGAATTCTGCCGCCACGGTATTGGAGCAATGACTTGATGGTTCAGCACACACAGGGGCTTTTTCACCGTGTTGACTATGTTCGTTGTGTTGCGGTGCGGCATCGGTTGGTTTTAGCGTGCTGTCAGTTGCACACCCTGTGATTGCCAAGAGTGCTGAAAATAAAAAATAGCGGGGAGTCTTCATGAGAGTATGCCAAGTAAAAGTCTAAAAATATGAGCGAAAATTGTAACATCGAACAACGGAAGGGTAGACCGTTGCGATTAATGAGATTTAAATAGATAATAACCCTTAATCCCTCGAAGGGATGTTATCTATGATGATTAACGAATGCGCAACTATTGAATCGCAATTAATTGATAGTCTTTTTGGGCAACTTGCCAAGATAAATAGGCGCGTTTGCCATCGCTGACTAAAAACGGCTCATCTGCCATTTCTTGCGTTTCAGCAATGACTTTTGAAGGCGACCATGTTTTACCTTCATCGTTAGATTGCATCACTAAAGCGCGGTTCGTTTTACCGTCAAAGGTTTGCCAAGTTACAAACACTTGTTTATTCATCGCCAATACAAACGGGTGACTCGCGCCTTCGTTAGCAAAGTTAATGGACTCAGAAAAATGCTTGCCTTGATCGGTGGAATAGCCGTAGAACAAGCCTTGTTTAGACTCCGCACCACTAAACCACACCGCATGATAAATCCCCGATTTTGCAGTTGTTATTGCAGGCCCATGATGTGGGCAAGCATCAATTTTCCACTCTTCATGACTCATGCGCTGCATCGTGTCGGGCGTTTGCCAGTCTTTAAATTTAACCAGTGCGTGATCGCGAATACCACCGTCAAAAATATGCCGCCATACCACGACAGGCGTGTTATCAGGGGCAATCGAGGTGTCTATACGACAACATTCGCAAACGTGTTCAGTAATGGCTTTGTTAGGGGAGAAATGTTTGCCGCCATCGGTGGAGGTGCTGTAATACAAAGACAGCCCTTTCGCTTCTTTACCCGCTTTTTTTGCGGCTTCGGTGTCTCGTGCATCCAGCCACGCAACAAATATTTCGCCGTTTTTACCGACCGCTAAACTATCGAAACGGTGACGAATGATTTGTAAATCATCATTGACGGTGACAGGCGTAGAAAAATGTTTGCCGCCATCGGTGGAACGACTAAATCGCACATAAGTGCTACGTTTTTTATCCAGCGTAATCCCCCACGTCAGATAAATATTGCCTTTGGCATCGACTTTGATTTTCGGGCGGCTTTCATTTTCTGCGGCGACCGCTTCGGGTGTCGTATTGACTAATACGGGTTTGGAAAAGCGTTTGCCTTTGTCGGTAGACGATTGGATATAGATAGATTGGTTGTTTGTCCACACTGCCCAGAGTGTCCCTTTACCATCAAAGGTGGCAGTGACGGTGTCGGCGCATTTGCTTAAAGCTGGAGCTTTAGGATCGGCACATACGCCTTGCTTTTCGGCGTGTTTATGGGACATTTTTTTCTCAGCAGGTTTGCTTGTTTCAGCCGATTTGCTGTCGGACTGAGCGGCTGATTCTTTTTGTGTTGAGGGTTTTACGGTCGTTTCATCGGTGGCACAGCCTGAAACAATAAGGCTGGTCAGCAATAGGATATAAGGTGGAAATTTCATAAAGAATCCAGAGTATTTGTAGGTTGGTTTAGCCGTGGCGTAACTCAACAATACAATCATGCGGATATGTTGGCGTTCGCTAGGCTTACAATCGGCGTGGGAGCAAGGCAAAAATCAACCTCCGAGGTTTTTGAAACCTCGGAGGTTTACACAAAGATACTGTCTTAATAGTCGAATTTCAATTCAGCAAAGTAAGTACGCGCGGGGAATGGATGGAAAATCCACACGTCCGCATTGTTGACATTATCAATACCTGCGGCGACGGCAACTTGTTTGGTGATTTGGTATTTACTGCGCAAATCCACCACGAAGAACGCGGTGTTGCCTACATAAGTACCACCGTTAGTGTCGCTGTTATTTAATTGGCTAAACTGCCCACTGCTATAACGCATACTCACTGAGTTGTTCCATTTGTCGGTAGCACGATAAGCAACGGTTGCACTGGCACGCCACTCAGGTACACGCGGTTGGCGTTGACCTTCTGAGGGTAATTTAGCAAACGGATTAGCAGGATTAGCAGGGGCGAGTAAAGCGGCTTTATCGGCAACACTGTTTTCGGTAATGCGAGAATCTGCCCACGTCGCAGTACCCGAAATATCCAACCCTTTTATACCTAAATCAGTGGTTTCACCAGCAAATTCAATACCGTAAGTTTGAGTTTGTTCGACATTTTGTGGAGAACTAATAATCGCACCTGTGGGTGTAAAACCAGGTTGTGAATAAATGGCGTTATGGACGCGCTCTTGGAATAAGCTCAAGCGTAATGTACCCTGATCCATAAAATATTCAGTCGCCAATTCGGATGACAAGGCGGCTTCGGGTTTTAAATTAGGATTACCGTTGCTGATAGTAGTGATACCACCTGTGGTCGTAGTGGTCGTTTGAAACAGCTCGGTAACAGTCGGAAAACGGTAGGCTTGGGCAACAGACGCGCCAATTTGTAGGCGATCCATTGGTTTCCACGTCATTTTAAATTTAGGCGAGAATCGCAGGTCATTACGATCCGCTTGATTAATTTCTTTGAGACCGCCTGCATCCGTAGTAACACCTTTGGCATTTTTTACAGCGGGTACGGTGCTGGAGTTATAACCATCAAAGGCGTGCCAATTTTCTAAACGTCCACCGAGGGTTAGTTTCCAATCTTTATGAAAATCCCACGCATCTTGCGCCCAGTAGCCTTCGGTTTGGGTTTTACCTTGAGAATTTTGTGTGGGTGCGCCTGTGCCATCACTGTATGCCCAGTTAGATGCAACGGTATACACAGGGTTGTCTAAGTTATTCAAATCATGATGAAAGCCAAAACTGCCTTCATGTTGCCTCAGCGCGGTAGGTCGCCAAATACCTTTGGCATCAGCGGTATTCCAACCCGTACCTGTTAAGCTAGTAATTTTCCCCGCACCATTCACAGACGCTTGAACAGGGGTTTGAGTGGAGGTACGGCTGATGTCTTTGCCGTATTCGACCACACTGCCTGATAAGTCCCAATCGAAAATACCTCCTGTGTTGGACTTAATGTTCATGCCATGTGACCAGTGCATTTGGTCGGCTCTTGTGTCAGCAAAACTATTAGGCGCGAGTGCATAACGTTGTCCATTCACGTTGACGAAACCATTGGCAGCCCTGTCAACGACCGCACCTGTTGTTGGATTAGTCAGAAAGCTCTCAGAGCTTGCTTTATTATCGTTTGTCCATAAACCCAGTGTGTAAGACGCTTTAATAGTCGAGGTAATGTCATAAGCTAACTTCCATTTGAAATTGTCTTGTATGGTGTGATTGATATTGCCCGCACCTAACACTTGCGCACCCGTACCAAAGGGATTTAGATTGCTAATTGCACCCGTGACAACCGTGTCAGCCGCTTGCGCTTTACCTGAAGAAATTGGATTCACATAAGAAATTGGCTGGCTATGGCTATCGAGATGGGTGACATCAAAACGCCACGAAAAATCTTTCATCTTATCGCCTAAGTTGAAGGCGTATTCTTGTGAATCATAGGTTTTATTTTTGCCATAAAAGCCAAAGGTTTGCCAACTGGTTTTGATGTCCGCGCTGGCTTCAAATTTTTCGGGCATTTTGGTGGTCATTTCCACCACGCCACCGATAGAGTTACCCGAATACATGGCAGAGAAAGGGCCATACATCACATCAACGCGTTCAATTTCATTGGGCGATACCATGTTCCAACGGGGTGAGCCTGTGTTGCCGTTGTTATTACCTAACAATGAAGATAATTGAATGCCATCCGCGTAAATCAAACCCCGCGCACTTAAACCCGTACCTGAAGTACGCCATCCCACTGGCGCGTTAGTATCACCGATATAACGCTTACGCACTTGAATACTGGGCAAATACTTAATGGTATCTTCTGCACTCATTGCATTGATGGTGTTATCTATTTGCTTAGCGGTAATACTGGCGGTGGTGTTAGGTAGTTGGTATTTCTCTTCAATGGTCATCGCCGCAGGTGCAGATTTGTCGGTGACGGTCATTTCGGGCATATTTTTAGTTGGCTCAACTTTCGCAGGGGTTTTAGTGTCCGCTATAGCGAATGGAGAGCTTAATAATAATGCACAGAGTAAGGCGCGGCGTGAGTTGAGTGGAAAAGGCGGTTGTGTGTGCTTCATAGTCTTCTCAGTTATTATTATCAGATAGATTAATCATGACTGCCAGTCCTTTAGAGGACTGGCAGTCGTTTAAATATTTTTAATATTTAAACGACGCGCTCACAAAATAAGTGCGTTGTGGATAAGGGTGGTTTTCAAAGGCATTGGCATTGAATACGTTGTCTATACCCGCTGAGACACTGCTTTTTAAGTTTTTATACACAGGCAGATTGTAAACAGTTTTTAAATCCACAAACGTTGATTCATCGGTGCCGCCCATGACTTGGCTGGCAACATCGGTATTGGTTAACGTTTGGAACGAATCACTGCGGTAGCGAACGCCGACCGAACCATCCCACACAGGCATAATGTGGTAAGTCGCTGTGCCGTTAATTTGTAATCGTGGAATACGATCCCACTGATTGCCGACTAATATTGGATTACGTCCATTTTTGGTGATTTCTTTGTTCATAATCGTGGTGTTGAACATTAAATCAACAGGTAGTTTGAATACGTCACTTTGTTGATACGTTAAATCAACACCCACGGTTTTGGTTTGGTCAATGGGTAAAAAGGCGGTAGTGGTTTGACCATTAATCGTTTGTTGCGTGTTAGCAATTTCATCACCGATTTTATCGTAGAAGATATTCGCACGAACGAAACCTCTAGGAATGTCGTACTGCGTCATGAAGTTATTAAACAAACCATGCTCAGGCCCTAAACCCGGATAAGCAATGGTTGTTCTATTTAAAGTAGATTGACTGCTGTACATTTCTTCGGCAATCGGGAAACGATAGGCTTTAGAGAATGAATAACGGAATGTCCAGTTGCTGGGTGTAAACTCAATTGACGCTTTTGGCGACACGCGCGACGCATCACGGTTAGCATAATGTTGAATGCGTAACGGCGAGTTTGCCGCTAAGGTGTAATCATAGACATGGGCATCCATCGTTTGCCAGTAGTCATAACGTGCGCCTGCCATCACACTCCAATCGGGTAAAAACCGCCATTCCATTTGGGAGAATATCGCGTTGGTTTGAGTCGTGCCTGCATTGTCATTGGTCAACGCACTGGTTGTACCCGCTGTATAATTGTTACTGCTATAAGTTTTAAGACCTAGTGTGGCGTGGTTAAATTGATAACCACCCATGAATGACAAATCATCGCGTCCTAAGAATTTATCAGTGGCGAGTTTTAAATCATACGAAGCCCACCACGGTTTTTCATCAACAATCTGCCCTTTGTTTTGATTGAGCGGGTGGTTAGGATTGAGATTTGAACTGATTGATTGATTTTTGGCATCGTAATAACTGGCGGTGGTATTAATTTTCCAATTGGTGGATATTTTGCCTTTTAAACTTAAGCCGTAGTTGAAGGCGTTGCGTTCGGTATTACTGACACCAAACACTGAACCAGGTACGACGATGTTGTTATTGAACAGTGCGTCGTAATAGCGGGTATTTGCTGATAAGCCACCACCATTCGGATTGGCTTTAGTAGCGGCAGTCGCACCGCCCCAGTTAGTTGTGCCATCGGCATTTCTTAGCAAACTATTGGGATCATCGACGGTATCTTGACGATTTTCATAGGCGAAGGTGAAGCGACCTTGTAAATCCTCGGTAAAGTCATAACCCATTTTAATTTTATACAAATCAGTGATGGGTTGAGAGATGCCAATATAACCGTAAGCAATCGCAGGCGCGGCGGTGGGGAGTTGATAACTTTGACCGCCTGTTACTCTACCGAGTGCGGCTTGTGCAGTTCTTTGGGCAGCTGTGCCAGTCAGTGGCGTGGTCTGAGCGGCTGCATTGATAGTCATCGGTTGACCTTGGTTTTCCAGATGATTGTAAGACCCCCAAATACTAAATTTGTCAAAGCGATTACCCGCAGAGATAAAAGTTTTAAAGCCGTCTAAGGTTTCATTGCGTCCTGAACGGTGAACCGTTTGGAACATTCCCATTGCATCAAATTCAGCTTCAAATGTATCAGGCATTTTGGTGATTAAATTAACCACGCCGCCCATTGAATTGCCGCTGTACTGCGCTGAAAAAGGCCCGTAAAGCACTTCTGAAAATTCAATTTCACTCGGAGATACCATCGACCAGCGCGGTGCGCCACTGAAACTGGTGCGCAATGGATTATGCAATGGCATTCCATCCCCATAAACCATTGAATGGGTGGTTTGAAATGAGTTTGAGCCACGAATACCCAATGTACCGTTGGGGTCGCCCATGTAGCGTTTGCGTATCAATACTCCTGGAGAATATCTCAAGGTATCTTCAGACGTGGTGGCATTGATTTTAGTTTTAATATCAAGTGCGTCAACCGTATAACTAGGGGTTGCTTTACTGGTGTTTGGAAAGAACCGATCGGTGAGATTAGCATCTGTTACCGTCATTTCTGGCATTTCTGTGGTGTTATCAGCTGTCATGGCTGATTGTTTTGCAGTAATGGTGTTAGATGGCACAGGCTCGGCGGCGATAGCACCGCTCAAATAGCCCACACCTAATAGTAATACGATGTTTTTCATGCTTACCCTCGGTTATTATATTGTTTACACGGATGAACCGTGGTTGCATTACGAATACAGCATGATGCATGCCTAAATGTATATAATGTTGATTTTGCTGGAAAAACAGAGTTTAAAATGAAAAAAGAGGGAGTTTTTATAAAAAAATCAGGGATATGACGCAATGTGTTAGGTTAAATAACACAGTTTAATAACGCGTTATGCGGTGTATTTTGCTGTGAAATTGCACACGGGGGGAATTGCAATTATTACACTAAGGGCAGAGTAGGCAAGACAACTTTAGTGGGTTTTTTAAAGCCTACGCAGTCAATGCTGATGCGTTGCACGGGATTATCTAATTTTAACGCTGTCAACTGACCACCCCACAGGCAACCCGTATCAATGGCGTAACAGTTAGGGCCTTCATAATAACCGAGCGTAGACCAGTGACCGAAGATAATCCGCATATTGGCATTTTTACGATTGGGGACTTTAAACCACGGTAGCAAATTGTCAGGCTGTGAGCCTAATGCGCCGCTGTTGGTAAAATCCAAACGACCTTCGGCATCGCAATAACGCATTCGGGTAAAGCAGTTAATAATAAAGCGTAATCGCGGCGTACCTTTCAGATTAGATGACCACACATTAGGTTTATTGCCATACATTTGTTTTAGAAACAGCTGATAATCAGGTCGCCTTAAGGCTTGTTCTGCTATGAACGCCATTTTTTGAGTTTTTTTGAAATCCCATTGCGGTGGTAATCCGGCATGAATCAAACAAAATTGATCATTGTGATGAAACAGCGGCTGGTATCTAAGCCAATCAATTAATTCTTGTCTATCAGGTGCTTCTAGCACTGGGTTGAGTGCGTCTTTTTTACGCGTCGTGCTGTCCATACACGAGGCTGCCAGCAAGTGCATATCATGATTGCCCAGTACTGTGATGGCTGAATTACCCAATGATTTAACAAAACGTAGCGTTTCTAATGACTTAGGTCCACGATTCACCAAATCACCTGCAAACCACAGTTGATCGGCGTTTTCATCAAAAGCAATTGCATCAAGTAGTCTTAATAAATCATCAAAACAGCCTTGAATATCACCAATAGCGTAAATAGACATTTAATTAATGTAAAACTCTCGGAATGGATAAAGTAAATTGCGGGATTGGCGCGTCAAAATCATCGCCGTCGTCAGGGTGCATGGTGTAGTGACCCTGCATAATACCGACAGGGGTTTCCAATATCGCGCCGCTGGTATAACGAAACGTTTCACCTGGTTTAAGGTAAGGTTGCTCACCAATGACCCCTTCGCCGCGTACTTCTTGCACTTTGCCGTTCGCATCAGTAATTAACCAATGACGATGCAATAATTTTGCCGACACCGCGCCCTCATTAGTAATAGTAATGGTGTAGGCAAACACATAACGCCCTTTATCGGGTTCAGATTGCTCTGCAATAAAAAAGGGATTCGCTTCAACGACTATATTATTTTTTTCATTCATGATTAGATTATTTCAGTGATGTAGTGCATGGTAGTCCGCCATTTTACACAAAAAAAATCCATTAACGTGACAGATTATCATATCAACTTAAATCATGAGCTTACGAATGTGTACAATATCTTCTTTATAAGACGATATTCACTTATGGAACATAATGATTATTCAAAAAATTACTGGTTATCGTCTTTTACTGCTTAATATCGCGTTGGCTGGTATTTATTTTTTAGCTAAGGTTAGTTTATTGTCTGCCATTAGCGAGAATGATGTCACCCTTATATGGCTACCGAGTGGTTTTACACTAGCGATTTTATTACTGGGTGGTAGCCGTTATCTGTTCAGTATTTTCTTGGGCGCGTTTGTTGCTGGTATTGCTGTGGGTGATTCCATTGGTGTATCTGCGGGAATCGCGCTAGGCAATACGCTGGAACCGTTAGTAGGCTGGGTGGTTACTGACGTACTGCGTAAAAATTGATATAGCACTGAATCGCCTGCGGGATTTTCTGCTGATAGTGTTTTTTGCCGCGCCGCTCAGTGCCTGTGTCAGTGCGCTACTGGGAGTTGCTACGCTGGTAGTAAGCGGCAGAATGAGTAGTGAGCAGTGGGTTTCTAATCTGACTTCGTGGTGGATGGCGGACACGCTAGGCATTATTCTAGTGACTCCGTTCATTATCGCGTGGTTCACACCAATGCCGCGTTTGCGTGGATTACTCGTGAAACTTAGCGCGTTGCTACCCATAGCGTTAGCATTTTTAGCAGGGCAAATTATTTTTGTGGATTGGTTTGCCACTAATGTCCATGTGGGCAAGAAAGCCTATTTGATGTTTCTTTTTATCAGTTGGGCAGCGGTAACCTTAGGCACGAGAGGGGTTACCTTCATTCTCATGATGACGACACTACAGGCTTTCTTAGGTGTTCATCAACATCTCGGTTACTTTGGTACGGATGTAAACGATAGTCATCTCATTAATCTATGGTTTTACATTTTGATCTTATCGGTAGTGGGTACAACGTTAGCCTGTTATATCACCGAACTCCAACAAACGACCAAACATCTCGCACAGAAAGAACAACAACTGCGCATCTTATCGACCGCCATTGAGCAAAGTCTAGCATCGGTAGTGATTACCGACTTGGCTGCTAATTTGCTGTATGTAAATCCTAAATGTACTCAGGTAACAGGTTATTCTGCTGAAGAGGTCATTGGAAAAAATCCGCGTGTACTGCAATCGGGCTTAACCTCAGCCACCGTTTATCAACAGCTATGGGAGACACTGGTACGCGGCAACGCATGGCATGGTGAATTGAGTAATCGCCGAAAAAATGGCGAATTTTATTGGGAAGCAGTGCATATTGCCCCTGTGCGTGATTCTTTGGATGTAATCACCCATTATGTCGGCATAAAACTTGATATTACTGCACGCAAAGCCGCCGAAGAAGAAATTCAACAATTAGCCTTTTACGATCCGCTCACAGGCTTACCCAATCGGCGCAAATTATTAGACAGATTACATTATGCAATTGCACTTAATCATCGAACGAAGACTCAATTCGCAGTCTTCATGCTGGATTTGGATAAATTCAAAGCGGTGAATGATAAGCTAGGACACGCCGCTGGCGATGTGTTACTCAAACAAGTGGCGGCAAGAATTACCCACTGTTTACGCGATAGCGACATGGTGGCGCGTTTAGGTGGTGATGAATTTGTCCTCGTCCTAGAAAACCTAAAAATCCCCGACGATGCGGAAACAGTTGCCTTAAAAATCATTGAAGAGTGAACCGTGCCGTTTCAATTGTCGGAAAATAACAGTGTACAAATTGGCGCGAGTATTGGCATTAGTCTTTATCCTCAACACGGTAGCACTCCTGAAATTCTTATGGATCATGCGGACACCGCGCTTTATCAAGCGAAAGATAACGGACGTGGCTGTTTTGCCTATTTTTCGGAAGTGAATAGTGCAGATAACGCGTAAAATTAAACGGTAGTGGGTTAAATCTGTAATTATGAATAAATATCGCGCCCGAATTCGACCTTGTTGATAAGCAAACCGATGACGGTGTCGTGCATCAACTCTAGTTTTGAGAAGCAAATGGTCTTGCGATTGAGTCGTTTGATCCATGTCCGA
>SHZG01000036.1 GCA_009692395.1 Methylococcales bacterium
TGGAATTCTTGCCGCCTTATTCACCTGACTTAAATCCTATTGAACACAAATGGGCGCAAGCTAAAGCACTTAGAAGAAAGAAAAACTGCTCCACTGATACACTGTTCTCTCAGCTCTTTTAAATCATTTTATTTTGCTTTGGCTATATCGCTACACAATGCCTGATGATCTTGCCCTTGTTCATCGACAATGGTTAAGTAACAATTATCGCCGCACTCAAACGCCATAACTGTGCCTATCATGGTTTTGTTTTTTTGTGCGTAGACAGGATTGCTCAGACAGAGTGCGATTAATAATATAAAGCTGAAAAAAATTTTCATTGTTGTTTCCTAGAGAAGTTCTATGTTAGTTGATAAGCCCATTTTGCTTATCACAAGATTGATAATATCATTAACTGTTTCCGTTTTTTCGGCTTCCTCATCGAGAATTTTGATATTAAATTCTTTTTCAAGGGCATAAATAATTTCAACGTTTGCCATTGAATCATAATCCCAGAAAAAATTGAGATTTTTAGAAAAATCATCGTTCATACTCAGACGAGACATATCAGCATCAAGTTGTTCTGCCAGTATATTTATGATGCCCGCAACAACCGAATAAGGAATATCAGTCGCACCGTAATAGCGTTGATAAAATTCGTCAATCGACAGAGATTCCCTACCAGCAAATACAGTAGCCAGTTTTTTTGCTTTGGCGTTTTTTTCCGCTCGCATACCCAATACGCTAATAATTAGTAGTGCGATGATGATTATGGTAATAATTATAAATCAATCATCGTAGCCAATAATCAACCACCAAGCCGATAAAAATCGCTAATCCAAACCAGTTATTATTTAAAAAGGCTTTAAAACACAGTGCTTTGTTACGGTGAAAAATGAGGCGTTGTTGATAAACCGATAACCCAGCGGCACAGATGACACCCAGATAATACGCCCAGCCGCATTGCTGCAGAATACCGATGGTGATGAGTAAAGCCAGAATAATAAGCTGTAATACTGCCATGATATGACGGTCATAATCACCGAATAATATCGCGGTTGATTTAACACCGATTTTTAAATCATCGTCCTTATCGACCATTGCATACATGGTGTCATAGACCAACGCCCATAATATCACCGCTAAATACATGACCCACGCCACTGCTGGAATGGCATTCATTTGTGCTGAAAATGACATCGGTACTGCCCAACCAAAAGCAATGCCTAAATAGGCTTGCGGCAATTGGGTATAACGTTTCATAAACGGATAACTGGCGGCTAAAAACGCGCCAACACAAGATAATAAAATGGTGTAGATATTGAGCAGTAAGACTAAGGCAAACGCGCTTAACGTTAAGACGACAAAAAAGAGTAACGCTTCTTTTGGGGTGACTTTACCAGCGGCAATCGGGCGTTGTTTGGTGCGCTCAACGTGTGGGTCAAAATCACGATCAGCATAATCATTAATGACGCAACCCGCCGCTCGCATTAACACTACGCCTAAACAAATCACAGTCAATACCAGCGTATTTGGTTTGCCGTCACTGGCGACCCATAACGCCCATAATGCAGGCCATAATAAAATCAAAATGCCAATCGGTTTATCAAATCGGGCTAATAACCAGTATTGTGTCGCTCGATCTTTTACGCGTTCCATCATTATGTTACCTTTTTTGCTGTCTGAGTTTTGTTAAGTGCTATTATAACTGCTTTATATTCAGCCATCATTGCACTATGAATGTCGTCATTTATCATAATCCGCGCTGCTCAAAATCCAGACAAACGTTGCAATTATTACAAGAACGCGGCATAGAACCCGTGATTATTGAGTATTTGAAAGTTCCCCCTAGTGCCGAAGAACTCGATGCAATAGTGCAAAAATTAGGCATGACACCGCGTGAATTAATGCGAACCAACGAAGCAGAATATCAAGCCTGCAACTTAGCGGATGCAACGCTGGATAGACAAACATTGATTAATGCCATGATAAAACAGCCGATATTAATAGAACGCCCCATCGTGCTTGCTAATGGTAAAGCGGCATTGGGTCGCCCACTCGAAGCGATTTTAGCAATTTTATAATGGCTAAGCACATGACAAAAATTTTAGTTGTATACTTTTCCCGTCATGGGACAACTGCCGACATGGCGAATTTAATTGCGCGGGGTGTGGAATCGGTAACAGGGGTTGAAGCGGTGCTGAGAACTGTTCCTGATGTCTCTACGGTGTGCGAAAAAACCGCTGAACGCATTCCTGAACAAGGCGCTATTTACGTCACTTTAGATGATTTAAAAACCTGTGATGGCTTAGTATTAGGCAGTCCAACGCATTTTGGCAATATGGCCGCTCCGATGAAATATTTTATCGACCAAACCACGGCGTTGTGGTTGTCAGGTGCATTAAGCGGTAAACCTGCGGGCGTGTTTACCTCATCGGGCAGTATGCACGGCGGTCATGAAAGCACGTTGTTATCCATGATGTTGCCACTACTGCATCAAGGGATGTTCATCGTCGGTTTGCCTTATACCGAACAAGCCTTGCGTGACACTACCTCAGGCGGAACACCTTACGGCGCGAGTCATTTATCTATGGATCACGCAGGCTTATCTGAGCATGAAAAAACCTTATGCCGTGCATTAGGTGCGCGTGTAGCTAACACCGCGCAACGTTTAAAAGTGAGCAAATGAAAATATTACCGACCTATTATCACATTGTTGCCGTCGCTGGATTTTTCGGGCTGTTTATTTTATTAATGCTGTGGCATACCGTCATCGCGCCTTCGACGCATTTTCCTGTGGTGTTGGTTTTATTGGTAACGGTTACGCCGTTATTATTGCCGATGCATGGCTTATTAAGCGGCAAACCTAAAAGCTGTGGCTGGGCAGGTTATGTGAGTTTATTGTATTTTGTCCACGGCTCGATAGAAACCTATAGCAACGCAGATGAACGGCTGTATGCCGCATTAGAAGTGACCTTTAGCTTAATGCTTTTTCTAGGAGTAATCGGTTATCTGCACGGCTTAAAAAAATAGTACATCATGTCAACACAACTGCCGTTACAGTTTGAGTTTAGAGCCAATCAAACGTTCAATGATTTTTTCGCAGGGAGTAATCTGGAAATTATCAATCACTTACAAAACAGCATCAAAGGTGAAGGTGAGCAACAAATTTTTCTGTGGGGTGATCAAGGTTTAGGTAAAAGTCATCTCCTCCAAGCCGCTTGTCATCAAGCACAAAGCATCAAACGCAGTTCATTTTATTTAGATTTAACCAATCCAACGTTGGCTGATTCCAGCATCTTGAAAGGCTTAGACACACTGGATATTGTTTGCTTAGATAATATTGACTGTATTGCAGGCAATAATGAATGGGAAATCGCGGTGTTTAATTTTTTTAATCGCCATCGAGACAGCGAGCGGACATTGATTGTCTCCGCCTCTTGTTTGCCTAATGAACTTGCCATTCAATTACCCGATCTTAAAACACGACTTAATTGGGGGCTAACACTCAAATTACAGCCCTTAGCTAATCAAGACCGAATTACCGCCCTCATTTTTAAAGCCAACCAAATGGGTTTTGAAATTTCCCCGCAAGTGGGGCTATTTTTATTGACTCATTACGACCGTGATTTATCCGCTTTATGGCGGTTATTAGCCCAATTAGATCAAGCCTCACTCGCCGCTAAACGCAAACTAACCATCCCATTTTTAAAAACCATTTTGGATGACGCGCCTTAAAACATACCCATTTTTACCACCTCATGGAAAATACACACAATCCCAAAAATGTACCCTGTCCTAAAGTCAGTGTTAATGAACACCGTCTGTTAGTCTCTCCCAATAAAAGCAAAAAATTGGCAGAAATGGCGAACAAATTGCCTGTTGATTTGTCGGTTAACACACTGCCAGCAAGCGAACTCAAAGCAGTTTCAGGTTTAAAATCTGAGTTTGACATAGAATTGCAACAGGCGTGTGGGCTAATTGATAAGCGCATTAATGAGATTATAAATAGTTTTCCTCAAGGTAAGCGTGCAAACCTGTTTAGCCTTCGCTTCGGTTCAGTGGCAGCGATAAAATCACTAGCCATAACAGCGGCATTTCATAAATTAGCTATTCACGCGCCACATATCAATTTGCGTGTTTTAAAATCCGTCAATTATCACGGTGATACCGTTTAAATATTCAGGCAACTATGTTCAATAAATTAAAGCCGTGGCTATTGCCTATTTTGTCAGGTGTTTTCATTGGCACCAGCTATATTCCTTTTCCACCGTGGGCTTCGCTGTTTTGTTTTGTGCCGTTGTGGTTATTTTGGTCACAACAAACCACGTTAAAAGCCGTGTTAATCGGTGGTTTCATCACCTCATTTGTCTTTACCCTGATTGGATTTAATTGGGTCACTTATTTACTGCATGAATTCGCACATTTACCGTGGGCAGTTGCAGGCGTAGGAATGTTGATATACGGCTTGATTGCGCATTTATTTGTGCCGTTAGCGGGTTTTCTGTGGTTTTGTGGGCAACAAAAATTTCCATGGTCGGCGCGGTTATCACTGGGTTTGATGGCGATGATTACCATTCTGTGTGAAGCCTATGCATTCACCTTGTTCGATTGGAATTTTGGCTATTCGTGGTACGGCTCTAATTTGCCCGTGTATCACTGGGCGGAGTTTATCGGCTTTAGTGGCTTGAGTGCATTGACTTTGTTGGCTAATTTACCGTTATTGCTGGCGTGGCAACAGCGCAAACAGGCAACGGGCAAAATACTGGCGGGGTTAGTGTTGACGGGCTTTATGTTGCTCAATATGGGCGGTTTATGGCTACAAGCCCGCTTACCTAAACCCGATGCGTCGTTTAATACCTTAATGATACAAGCCAGCACCGAAAATTCTGAAAAATTGGCAGCAGAATTGGGCAAAGGGTTTGGTAAAGAAATATTGCATCGTTATCTGACCCAAACCGATGCCGCTGTTACTCATTATAAAGACCGAAACATTGACTTTGTGTTGTGGCCTGAAACCGCGTTTCCTGCATTACTCGGTGAACAATTTAAACAGGATGAGCCATCATTGGAATTGGCTGAATTTCTTAACGCGCGACAATTACCGCTTATCACTGGCGCGTACAGTGTGGATGAAAAACTACGCTTAATTACTAATTCCTTGTTTGTGTTGAATAAAAACGGCGAAATTGTACCGCCGCATTACAGTAAATCCATTTTACTGGCGTTTGGTGAATACATCCCCTTTGAACAATATTTCCCTGCGATTCGCAATTTTCTACCTGCGACAGGGCATTTTGCACGCGGCGCAGGCCCGACTGAATTATTAGCGTGGAATGGTTACAAAATGGGGGCGCAAATTTGCTACGAAAGTTTGTTCCCCAAATTTTCCCGCGATTTAGCCGATTTAGATGCGCAATTTATTGTCAATGTGACTAATGATTCGTGGTACGGCAGTTGGCAAGAACCTTATCAACATTTTTACATGACACTGGCGCGTGGTGTGGAATTTCGCCGTCCTGTATTGCGGGTGACAAATACAGGGATTTCGTCGGTGTCGTTAGCATCGGGTGAGATTCTGGAACGCTCACCGATTCATCAACAATGGGTAGGTTTGTATGAAGTGCCGTATTTAACCAATCCACCCAGCACCTTTTATCAACGCTGGTTTTACTTAATACCCAGTTTATTGTGGGGCAGCTTATTGGTGTTGTTGGGTTTGGGATTTAGAAAAAATATCCAGTAAAAAGCATGAATGCCAGTCCTTCAAGGACTGGCAGTCATTAATATCGTAAAGTTTTAACGCAACCGCGCACCACTCACCGCATCATAAATAGCCGTTTCTTGTCCTAGTTCACCCACTTTGCCATCTAAGATAAAAATATCACTATCACCAAACACGTTTAACACCTGTGCGGCGGTTCTCATCGCAGGCTGCGTGGTTTCGTTGGCACTGGTGGACACTAACGGCTGACCATAATCACGCGCTAATTGCTGGGCGACAGAGTGCTCGGTGACTCTAACTGCAAGCGTGTTGTGTGTACCTGTCAGCCATTTTGGTACGTCAGCACGCGCAGGAATCACCCACGTCACCGCACCCGGCCATGTCGGCGTTATCCGCGCTAGAATCTCATCATTCAACAGCAAATACGGTTCAAGTTGTTGCAAGTCCGCAGCAATTAAAATCAGCCCTTTTTCTATTGGGCGTTGTTTGATGTGCAGTAAGTGCATCACCGCCGCTTCATTCAGTGGATCACAACCCAAACCGTAAACGGCTTCAGTTGGATAGGCAATAACTTTGCCCGCGTTAAGTTGCTGAACGGCGGTGTTTATGTCGGAGGAATAATGTTGAGGCATTTTGTTAAAATTCAGAGTACGTAATTGATACAAGCACGATAAGCCGCAAGTCCTGCGAGTGCCAAAAAGATAGTGCCGCTGATTTTATGTAGCAATACCAATGGCACTTTTTGTAAAATTGTCCGTCCTGCCAACACGCCTAATGCGGATGTTGATACCAATGCCAGCGTTGAACCTAACCATATGGCAATCGGTGCGGCGGTACTGCTTAAGGCAACCACGGCTAATTGGGTTGTATCGCCAAATTCCGCGACCGTAATTAAGAAGAAAGTGGTAAAGAAAATGTTATGACCGCTTTTCTCTTCCACTTCTTCATCGGCATCAGGTTCTGTGACGCGTAACGCATGAATGCCAAACACCGTGAACAACACCGCGACTGTTGCCGCAATAATGTATTCGGGCAACCAATTAGCAATAGCAACACCAAACACCACCGTCAAAGTATTTAACAACGTAAACGCGGCACACGCACCCAGCATCACAGGTAACGCCCTGTGCCGCGATGCTACAGTCATGCAAACCAACTGACTTTTATCGCCCATTTCGGCGGCAATAATTAATACATAACTAGTGATAGTCGTTGCCGATAGCTCAGCAAGACTGCTGGCATTCACTAACGACTGCAAACTATCAACGATGCTGCACGAAGAAAAAAAGTGTTGTACATTATCCATATTAATTTAAGAGCTGACATGATGTTTTAATAAGGGTTCAGGCTATGAACTCCTTTGAATCACTGGCTCAATTAGCCCAGCATATTATCCAATACCATCATAACAATAAAACCCATCATCAATGCGAACGTTGCATAACGTGACCGCCCATTGGAATGCGTTTCGGGAATAATTTCTTCACTGATAACAAACAACATAGCCCCAGCCGCAAACCCCATTGCAATCGGCAAAATAGGTTGGAACGCCGTCACCATCGTAATACCTAACAAACCGCCCACAGGCTCAACTAAACCTGTCAACGTCGCAATACCGACCGCACGCCATTTGTTATAACCCAAACCTACTAACGGCAACGCCACCGCCAGCCCTTCGGGAATATTTTGCAAGGCAATCGCAATCGCCAACACCACGCTGTTTTTCATTTCGCCAGAACCAAAACTCACACCCACTGACATCCCTTCTGGAAAATTGTGAATCGTAATAGCGATAATGAACAACCAAACTTTTTTCAACGAATTCAATTGAGTATCAGAAATAGAATCAAAATGTACATGAGGCAACTGCTTATCCGCATAATGCAAAAACGCCGCGCCGATTAACATACCAACAGACACCACATAAATCCCTTTGGCAGGCCAAATCGCATTACCAAACGCAATCCCGGGAACAAGCAAAGAAAATACCGTCGCCGCGAGCATCACACCCGCCGCCGCGCCCAATAGACTATTAAACAAATTATTAGAAATATCTTTAAAGAATAAGGCGGGTAACGCACCTACCCCTGTTGCCAAACCTGCCAGAATACTGGCGAAAAAACCAATCACAACAATCTTGCCAAACAGCAAATATAAACTGCCAAAAACTACTAGCTGGAACACTAAAAACAAGCCTGCCACGATAGCCCAACGTTTCAGTGGCGGCATATCCATCAACTTTTGATAGTTAGCACTGGATTTAATACGCACTATTTTGGATTCAACATAGTGAGGCGTTTTATTAATTACATTAGCTATGAAAGTCATAAGCTCCATCCGTCCGTTAGTTACAAGAATATGCCGTGCATTATAGTCAAATACCGCATCATTAGACGGTTATTTAAATCGGGTAGTATTTGCATTTTAATGACTTTATAATACCCACGTTGCCGTTGTAGCTCAGTCGGTAGAGCAACACATTCGTAATGTGTGGGTCGGCGGTTCGATTCCGCCTAACGGCTAAATAAAATTAATAAGTGATCAATCTATAAAAGTTGAAATTTTCAAAATATCGCAAAAATAGCGCACTTTTAAAAAAAACCCACAATACACCGCAATAATTACCGCTATTTTGGCGCGTAGTTGACAGAGCCAGTAAAGAGGGTTGCCGTTAGCAGGCAAGAGACGAGTAATGCCCCGATGACGTTAGTGCATCCATAACATACCAGTCATGTTTGCCGATGCACTGTTTCCCAATAGGGGCGTAACCATGAGTGTACGGCAACTCGTATGCAAAACCACTCTCATCAATATAAACAATGGGTTGTTTGTTAGCTTGATACACTCATCTTTTCCTGAAAGAGCTGCCGTGCGTTTTCGTCCACTTTCGGATGCGACAGTGTTTTGTTATAGCTGACTCCGAGTCGTTTTAACGCATAGCCTATTACGCGTTGACAGACTCCCAATCGAGCGGCGCGTTCATGTTGGTAGCCATCAGGGTACATTTTCACGTCTTCTTCCAAGGCTTTCATATCTAGCTTGGTGGCGGGTTTTGTTCGCGTACTTTTCGATTCCAAGCACTTGTTCCACCTTGTTATGCTTGCCACTCCAACACCAAAACGCACTGCCGCTTCCACTTGTGTTAACCCTTCTTGTTCTTTAATCACCAATACTTTTTCTGGCGGAAATCGGCTGAATATGTCATCTAATTTAAAATAATCAAATTATACTGCTTTAGTTGAAGGAGTAGCACAGACCATTGGAATGGGGTAATGCAAGAAAGCCCTGCGTAAAAATGCTAAAATCCACGCTTTATTCAGCCCTGAGCCTTTTTCTATTCATGTCTAACCCCTTAAAACTACCCATTGAATCCCTCAAATTACACATTGATTTAACAGGGTTTGAATTCCCGCCTGCCCCGCGTTTGCACAATACGCTGTTAGGGCAAGACAGAGCGCGGTCAGCGTTGGCATTTGGTGTGGCAATGCCTAATGCGGGTTATAACATTTTTGTGATGGGCGATTCAGGTTTGGGTCGAGTGTCGCTGATTACTAATCATTTAAACGCCTTAGCAAATACCTTGCCCGCGCCTTCTTCTTACGCCTATGTGGATAACTTTGACAATCCCAGAGAGCCGATTGCGATTGAATTACCTGCCGAATACGGACAAACCTTTAGCAAATCCATTGAGAAAATGTGTGACGATTTGCTTGCTACGTTTCCTGCTGCGTTTGAAAGTCCTGCGTATCAACAAAAAAAATCGGCATTAGAACGCCAACTCAGTCAAGCCTATAACAATGCGATTGATTTGGTCGATAAAAAAGCTCAAACCTTAAGCATTGCCTTATTTCGCGACAATGACACCATCACTTTCGCGCCGATATACGACAATAAAACCCTCAATGAAGAGCAATTTACCCAACTGCCCCAACCTGAACGTGAACAATTTCACCAACACGTTGAACAACTCGAAGACTATTTGAGTGAAGTGCTATTGGAACTGCCACAATGGCGTAGAAACTTGGTCGAAAAAACCAAGCAATTAGACAATGATACGATTCATATCGCCATTGAGCCGTTATTTGCAGAGCTGAATAAAACCTATCAAAACATTGATGATGTCATTACTTATTTGGCTGAAGTTAAGAAAAATCTTGATAATACTATCGCCGATTATCTAATGCCCACCCGCCTTGAGCCGCGTGAAACCAACAGTAAACGCAACCTATTGACTGAGCAATATGCGCCTACTATTTTGGTGGATAACAAACAAGAAAATGGTGCGCCAATTATTTTTGAACCCCATCCAACTTATCAAAACTTGTTTGGGCGCATTGAATATGTCAATGACCAAGGCACATTAATGACCAGTTATCGCAAAATTTGTGCAGGTTCATTGCACAAAGCGAACGGCGGTTATTTAATTCTCGATGCTGAAAAATTATTGACCTATCCGTTTGTTTGGGAAGGCTTAAAACGCGCCTTGCAATCAGGTTATATTGAAATCGAATCGCCTTATTCTGAATTCGGCGTTAATACCATTACGCTCAAACCCGAAGTCATTCCGTTAAAAGTTAAAGTAATACTTGTCGGTTCACCCGATACTTATTATCTGCTGGAAGACTTGGATCATGAATTCAACGAAATGTTTAAAATTCTTGCTGATTTTGATAACACCATTCCCCGCACGCAAGAATCCACGCAGGGTTTTATTGCCGTGATGATTAAACAAGCCGCCGATTCAGGCGCGAAACTCTTAACACAAGCGGCGATTGTCGGCTTAATAGAACACAGTTGTCGCTTGTCAGAAAATCAACAACAATTCTCTGCCCGCATTAATGATTCATTGGAAATTATCGGTGAGGCTAATTTGTTTTGTCAGCAAGCTAATGATGATGAAATTGATACAAAACACATTGATGCAGCCCTAACTGCGCGTGAATACCGCAACGGCAGATTATCACAAGCCATACTTGATGAAATGCTGGACGGCACGGTGCTGATTGATACTGACGGCGCGGCAATTGGTAAAATCAACGGCTTAACCGTGTTAGAAATCGGCGGCAGTAGTTTTGGCGCACCTGCCCGTATTACCACCACGGTTTACCCTGGATCACGCGGTATTGTTGATATAGAACGCGAAGCCGAATTAGGGCAATCCATCCACTCCAAAGGCGTATTAATTTTAACAGGCTATCTGGGGCATTTTTACGCCCAACAATTCCCCTTAGCCATCTCCGCTAGCATTGCCATTGAACAATCTTACAGCTACATCGACGGCGACAGCGCGTCACTCGCGGAACTATGTTGCTTGATTTCTGCACTCACCCACACACCCATTAAACAAGGTTTTGCTATCACAGGCTCAATTAACCAATACGGTGAAGTGCAGGCCATTGGCGGCGTGAATGAAAAAATTGAAGGCTTCTTTCGCCTCTGTAAAGCACGCGGTTTAAACGGGCAACACGCCGTCATTATCCCCGCAGCCAACAAACGCAACTTAATGTTAAAACAAGAAGTGATTGATGCAGTGGCTCAGGATTTATTCGCGGTCTATGTCGTTTCTACGGTTAATGAAACCCTAGAACTGCTTACAGGACAACCCACAGGCGTGATGGATGAAGCAGGCAACTACCCAGAAGACAGCATCAACTTTAAAGCCATTTCGCGCTTAAAAGAAATTGCTGAACTGGAAGATGATGATGACAAAGAGGAAGCGGGCGCGTAATTGCTTGTGTGATTATCGAAACCAGTGGAGTCGCTAATCTTGAACTCAATTAAGCGTGATACGCGACTATTCGCTCTACTTCATTTTTTGAACCCAATATCAGCGGCACACGTTGATGAATGCCTGTCGGTTTAATATCCAATATGCGTTCACGCCCTGTGGAACACGCGCCACCTGCTTGTTCGATAATAAACGCCATTGGAGTGGCTTCATACATTAGGCGTAATCTGCCCGTTTTGCTGGGGTCTCGGGTATCTAAAGGGTACATAAATACGCCGCCACGCGTTAGGATTCGATACACTTCTGCGACTAAGGACGCAATCCAACGCATATTAAAATCTTTCTCGCGCACACCGTCCGTGCCTTGTACGCATTCAGTCACATAACGCTGTACAGGCGGTTGCCAAAAGCGTTGGTTGGACATATTGATGGCAAATTCTTGGGTGTCTTCGGGGATTTTTATTTCTGGATGAGTCAAAATAAATTCCCCAACATCTTGATCCAGCGTAAACGCATTCACGCCTTGCCCTGTCGTCAACACCAACATGGTTGATGGGCCATAGAGTACAAAACCCGCGCACACTTGCTCTGTGCCTTGACGCAAAAAATCGGCTTCTGTGGGTGTTATGCCTTCGGGGCAATGCAGAATAGAAAAAATTGTCCCCACCGTCATGTTGACATCAATATTGGATGAACCATCTAAGGGGTCAAATAACACCAGATAATTACCTTTTGGGTATTGCGCGGGAATTTGAATAATGTCGTCGATTTCTTCCGATGCCATGCCCGCTAAATGCCCTGTCCAATTCAAGGCATTGACCATAATGTCGTGGGTGATAATGTCTAGTTTTTTCTGTACTTCACCTTGTACATTTTCTGATTCTGCACTGCCTAACACGCCCACTAAATCACCGCGATTAACAAGATGAGAGATTTCTTTACACGCCGTGACAATATTATTCAGTAGCATGGTAAATCGACCTGACGCATCAGGTAAACCGCGTTGCTGTTCAATAATAAACTGCGTTAATGTTATTTTGTTGGTCATGTGCTTGCTCCGTTATTCTTTGTTAGTCAGCATATTGTAAATTTTAAAACCCAATATGGATGTCGCTAAGATGAGGGTGATAATGTTAGCAACAATGATGACTTTATTGGCAATAAAAATTCCGTAAACAAGCCAGCCCAATACGCCTAAGGTAAACATGGTGTACATACTGAGCGACAGCGACTGCGTGTCTTTGGTTTTTAGTGTTAAAAATGCTTGGGGTAAAAATGAGGCGGTAGTGAGTGAGGCAGAAATATAACCGATGATGTCGATAATCTCAGGGGTAATAGTCATGATGGTATTATCCCTTACCGCGTGTCCGCGTCTTATCTTTAGCGGTTTCTGAGGTTTCAAAGCGTTTTTCGATAAACTGAATAATCAAATCAGCAATGTCTTTGCCGCTAGTTTCTTCGATGCCTTTTAGACCAGGTGAGGAATTCACTTCCATGACCACAGGGCCATGATTAGATCGCAACATATCGACACCACAGACATTTAGCCCCATAATTTTTGCAGCGCGAATGGCAGTTGAGCGTTCTTCGGGGGTTAAACGAATTAATTCAGCCGAACCTCCACGGTGTAAATTAGACCGAAATTCGCCTTTTCTGCCTTGGCGTTTCATCGCAGCCACTACTTTATCACCGACCACCAAACAGCGAATATCACTGCCGTTGGCTTCTTTAATAAATTCTTGCACCATGATATTGGCATTTAAACCCATAAAGGCTTGAATGACACTTTCAGCGGCATTATGGGTTTCTGCTAATACCACGCCGAT
This sequence comes from Methylococcales bacterium, assembly GCA_009692395.1. GTDB lineage: Bacteria > Pseudomonadota > Gammaproteobacteria > Methylococcales > Methylomonadaceae > UBA4132. Next base: position 13,259 of record SHZG01000036.1, read on the forward strand.
GCCTTGAGTGCCTTGCAATAATTTAATCACCAATGGCACACCACCGACTTGAGCAATTAAATCTTCAATATCGTCGGGATTATTAGCAAACCCTGTGACAGGTAAGCCGATGCCTTTTCTAGCCAGTAACTGAATAGAACGCAACTTATCCCTAGAGCGTGAGATGGCAACCGATTCGTTTAACGGCAGCACATTCATCATTTCAAATTGGCGCAATACCGCTGTACCGTAAAACGTGACCGAAGCCCCGATACGCGGTATAACGGCATCAAAGCCTGTTAAATCTTCGCCCCGATAATGAATAGAAGGATTGTGCGAGGTAATATTCATATAACAACGCAATACATCCAGCACTCGTACTTCATGACCGCGTGCTTGCGCCGCTTCAACTAAACGGGCAGTTGAATATAATTGAGCGTTACGCGATAAAAGAGCAATTTTCATAATTTCCTGATTTAGGGTCTAAAATACTCGGACTATTTTGTCATGAAATAATCTAAGCCCGTTCAATTTTTATTTTTACATGAGAGGTTACTATGGCATTATAGTATTTTAGTTTTAACATAATCCATGTATTTCTATAAAATCCCATGAAAAAAGCCTACAGCGAAGATCTGAGAAAATGCGTAATAAACTGCTACGAAGCAGGATTTCCCAAGACTTTAATTATACAGATATTGACTATAGGAAAAGACACATTAAATCGTTGGATTAGACAATATAAAGAGAC
>SHZG01000037.1 GCA_009692395.1 Methylococcales bacterium
ACTTTCGGACATGGATCAAACGACTCAATCGCAAGACCATTGGCTTCTCAAAACTAGAGTTGATGCACGACACCGTCATCGGTTTGCTTATCAACAAGGTCGAATTCGGGCGCGATATTTATTCATAATTACAGATTTAACCCGCTACCCTCTATTCATCCAACAAATGCCGCACAATAAAATAATGAGTCTCAAACATTTTCATTGAAAAAAAAGAGCCTTGCGGATCTTTTTCGTTGCTGAGCTAACAGAGCTTAGTCTTCTTTTTCCGCTTCTTTAATACTTAAACGTACACGACCTTGACGGTCAATTTCTAATACTTTCACTTTAACTACATCGCCTTCATTCAAACGGTCGCTGACTTTGTCAACGTGTTCGTCGGAGATTTGTGAGATGTGAACTAAGCCGTCTTTGCCAGGTAAGATGGTGACGAACGCGCCGAAGTCCATTAAACGGACGACTTTGCCTTCGTAAATTTTACCGACTTCGACGTCAGCGGTGATTTCTTCGATTAAACGGCGGGCTTCTTCACCAGCGGCTTTATCAACTGAGGCAACTTTAACAACGCCATCATCGGTTAAATCAACGCTTGCGCCAGTTTGCTCGGTAATGCTGCGGATAGTTGCGCCGCCTTTGCCGATAACTTCACGGATTTTGCTTGGGTCGATTTTGAAAGTGATGATACGCGGTGCGAAATCAGACATTTCATTGCGGGTTGCGGCGAGGGCTTTGTTCATTTCGCCAAGAATATGCAAGCGACCTACTTTAGCTTGCGCTAGTGCAGTTTGCATGATTTCTGCGGTGATGCCTTCGATTTTGATGTCCATTTGTAAGGCGGTGATGCCTTCAATTGAACCTGCAACTTTGAAATCCATGTCGCCTAGGTGATCTTCATCACCCATGATGTCAGACAATACTTTGAAGCTATCGCCTTCTTTAATCAAACCCATTGCAATACCAGCAACTGGGGTATTGATAGGCACGCCTGCATCCATTAATGCCAAGCTACTACCGCACACGGAAGCCATTGAGCTAGAGCCGTTTGATTCGGTAATTTCTGACACTACGCGGATGGTGTAGGGGAATTCTTCCATGTTTGGCAACACCGCAAGAATGCCGCGTTTTGCTAAACGACCATGACCGATTTCGCGGCGTTTGGGTGAACCAACAAAACCTGTTTCGCCCACGCTGTACGGCGGGAAGTTGTAATGCAGCATGAACGGTTCTTTGTATTCGCCAGCCAGTGCGTCAATGATTTGTGCATCACGTTGTGTGCCTAACGTAGCAACGACGAGGGCTTGGGTTTCGCCGCGTGTGAATAATGCTGAACCGTGGGTTCTTGGCAGTACACCTGTGCGGATAGTGATTGGTCTAACGGAATCTAACGCGCGACCATCGATACGATGACCGTCTAAAACCGCTTGGCGGACAAGGCGATATTCAATGTGTTCAATAATGCCACGGATGTCTTTTTCAGCGTAATTGACTGATAGTTTTTCAACGACTGCGTTACGAATACCTTTCAGGTGTTCTTGACGAACTAATTTTTCCGCAATGGTGTAGGCTTGTTTAATGTCTGCTTCAACCGCTTCGGTGACTAAGGCTTTCAGTTCAACATTGGTTTCAGGAGCAACCCATGTTACGATGCCACAACCTGCTTTAGCGGCAAATTCATTAATTGCGTTAATGGCAGTTTGCATTTGTTCATGACCGAACAATACTGCGCCAAGCATGATGTCTTCAGATAAACCTTTGGCTTCTGATTCCACCATTAATACCGCGTGTGCAGTACCTGCAACCACTAAAGTTAATTCTGATTCTTTTAACGCTATCGGTGATGGGTTTAATAAATACTCGCCCTCTTTATAACCGACACACGCCGCGCCGATTGGACCATTGAATGGTAAACCAGAGACGGCTAATGCCGCTGACGCACCTAAAAGGGCAGCAATTTCTGGATCAACGTTTGGATTTAAGGACACCACCGTGGCAATAATTTGTACTTCGTGGGTGTAACCTTCGGGAAATAAAGGACGTATCGGGCGATCAATTAAGCGTGAAGTCAGCGTTTCTTGTTCGCTAGGTCTGCCTTCGCGTTTGAAAAATCCACCAGGGATTTTGCCTGCCGCGTAGGCTTTTTCTTGGTAATTGACGGTTAAGGGGAAAAAATCACCACCAGCGGGTTCTTTTTTACCGACGACTGTGACCAGTAACGATGTACCGTCTACATCAATCATCACTGCGCCGTCTGCTTGACGTGCAATTTCACCCGTTTCTAACGTAATTTTGTGGTCGCCGTACTGAAATTCTTGCCTAATAGGGTTCACTATTGGGATTCCTTTATGTAGATATAATGAGTGGAGTTCTTGAGGTGTTAAAGCAGAAACGGCACTTGTGCGGTGCCGTTTCTATGGAGAGTCTTACTTGCGTAAACCTAAACGTTCAATCAATGAACGATAACGCGCTAGGTCTTTGCCTTTGAGGTAATCCAATAATTTGCGACGTTGGTTAACCATACGCAACAAACCACGACGTGAATGGTTGTCTTTTTTGTGTTCAGCAAAATGCGGCATCAAATGAAGAATGTGAGCGGTCAATAAAGCCACTTGGACTTCAGGTGAACCTGTGTCAGTGTCTGATTGACGATACGCTTCAACGACGGCTTTTTTTTGTTCTGCTGTAAATGGCATTGCTAATAATCCCTAAGATTAATTTAAAGTAAAAAACCGTCGGCTGACGGCTTAAGTAAACACTCCACGATAGGGTGTAGAGTTTGGGGGTTCAATCGGTTAGATTGAATAATTTTTTCGGTGCTAGTTTACCATTTAAATCCATTTCACCCAAACCGAGAAACAGCTCGTTATGATAAATGCGCACCGTGCCTGCTTCTGAATTGTCGTAATGCATCGTTTGACCGTATTGAATAGCCGTGGCTTGCTCAGGCGATAACTGCACTGCGGGTATGGTTTGTAAGGGTTTATCAACTGCCATTAAACAGGTATTTAATTCCTGTGCAGTCATTGCTGTTAATTGTTCAATTGTGTGAGCATCGGCAAGTTGAAACTGCCCCGCTTGCAAACGTCGCAATACCGTGACTGTGCCGCCACAATCGAAATAATGCCCGATGTCTTCGGCTAAGGAACGGATATAAGTGCCTTTAGAACAGAACACCTCTAGGCTCAGTTGGTCGTTAGCAAACGCTATTAGCTTTAACTCGTATAGTTTGATATGGCGGGCTTTACGGTCAACAGTAATGCCTTCTCGCGCCAACTCATACAACTTTTTACCGTTATGTTTTAACGCCGAATACATCGGTGGTACTTGCTCACAGTCACCTGTGAAATGTTGCAAACAGGCATGAATTTGTTCAAGTGTTAAAGACGGCACTGGTTTGGTTTCCAATACTACGCCTTCCGCATCACCCGTGTCAGTCATTACGCCTAACTGAATAGTGACCGCATAACGTTTGTCATCATCCAACATCATCGCTGACACTTTCGTCGCCTCACCAAAACACAGCGGCAATAAACCCGTGGCTAACGGGTCTAAACTACCCGTATGCCCTGCTTTATTAGCATTAAATAAGCGGCGAACTTCTTGCAAGGCTTTATTGGAAGAGACACCTAAACGTTTATCCAACAATAAAATACCGTGGATATTAAGACCTGATTTGCGTTTGCTCATGGGAAATTTAATTAGTTGTAGACATCTTTACGATGTCCGATTTCGATGACTAAAATGACCAGCTAATTATCGTGGATTTGCGTTATCAGACGATAATCACCAACTCGATACCGCCATAAGCCTTTTAAATTGCCTTGTAATGCTTTGCCATTTGAACGCGGATTATCAACATTCAATAAATCCACTTTTAAAAATTATAAAATCCTGTCCCTGTCTTTTTAGTAATTTTTGCTAACGCCTTGAGTGCAACCTTGTCAATCTTTACAGTCCATTTCATGTAGCATCCTTTCAGCATCTTCCAGTGATATAAGTTCAGATTCGCCATTTTGTAAGCGTTTAATGGCAGCTTCGGCAAGCTGGACATCGTAATAATCTTCTAAAAATCGGTTACTGCTCGTTCAATGAGCGTATCAACAGGTTTATGTTCGAATTTTGCAATATGCAGAAACGGCTTTTCTAAATGTTCAGGTAAAGTAATCATGGTTTAGCCTCAAGCCTTAGCTTGCTTATGTAGTTCTAACATCTCTGTTAAACGCGCTACAGCTTGTTTGAGGTATCCGATGGTTTCGTCTTTGTGCGTGACAATTAATTGTAATTTTTGAATTTCACAAGCTCACTCCATTGATGAGCCAATTACATTATGACCGTTGTTAGCGTTATCGCCACTGATTAAACAAATTTGCCTATTACTCACAGGCATTCATTCCATTCAATCCACGTCCAACACCTCAGCAATGCGCTCCAAGTGGGAATTATAAGCTTTGGTTGCCCCGCGTTCGATTTTTGAATAACCATTCACCGACATTTTCAACTTTTCCGCCATATCTTCTTGCGACCAATGTTTAGACTCGCGTATCAAGCGTATTTTTTCGTGAACTTTCATTAAATCACCACAAATTGGGTAAGAATAACCACTGTTAGTTGATTGTAGCAAATTTTGTGAATCTTTATAATTTATCCCAGTAAGTTATTAGATTATTGTTAAATGTATAACTTATTAAAAATAAAGTTTTTTATAACACGTTGTTTTAAAAATAATTTGTGTGACATAAACTTTAATACCAAATCATGACGACTATGTAGTCAAGGGGTTTACAATGGCAAGCGTTGAAGATAAAACTCAAGAAATTATTACTTATCTCCAGGACAGATTGAATGGTTACCGAGTAGAAAAAGGTTTAACTACGTTTTCAGATTATGTAAATGATTTTGGTGTCGGTTACAAAGACAAAGCGAGGGGTTCAGGTAATATTGTCACTACTGATTTTGCTTCAGGTTCGATACAGAAAATAGATGTAGGGGTTTCTGGAATACCAGTTATTTGGACTGCGGACATCATTTTCAATATTCGATATGAAGCAAAAACTCATGGGGAACGTAGGGCTTATCCTGGAGATGTACTTCTTGATAATATTTGGAACTCGGTTTCCAGTGCTGGCACAATCGTTGCCAATCTTAAAATGGCACCACGAACGCATGCTCTTTTAACACTAGATGTTAACGTAAATCCAGATACAGATAATCGTCCAGGAGATTTCGTCAAAGATTACATTACCCCATTGTTTCGAGATGCTATAGACAATACGTTGGAGCAATTTACAGACACTCAAATTAATTAGCAAGTAGCCTCGATGTAACGCAGTGAAATCGAGATTTATCAACATGAATCCCCTAGATTCCATTTCACTACATCGAGGCTACGCAAAACTTAGAGCCATCGTGAGGCAACTCACGATGGCTTTTTTCTGTTAGCAATGTAGGTTGAGTTGCCGCTCTTTGGCAACCCAACATATACGCAGATTTTGTTGGGTTGGCTATCGCCAGCCTAATCTACACGACTACAAATTTTTATCTTCGCTATGCACTACGTCACTCAACAATTCCGCGACCCGCATTTCTGTATCAAAAGACGTATCGTAGTGAAAACGTAGCGTAAAAATATGGCGTAAGCGCATACGTTTAGCGAGTTCGTGGCGAATCAGTGGGGCTAGTTCGTTAAGCAATTTAACGTTGTCTTTTTAGCTTGCTCATCGGCATTGAGTACCGTGACATAAATTTTTGCCACGGCTAAATCTTTGCTGACCACGACTTCGTTGATGGTGACGAAACCTAAACGGACATCTTGAACATCACGTTGCAAAACAAGCGATAGCTCTTTTTGCATTTGTGAAGAGACGCGGGCATTACGCCCGAATTCTTTTGCCATGATTACAGCGGCGTAGGTTGGGTTGCCGCTTTTTGCAACCCAACATATTCGCGGATTTTGTTGGGTTGGCTATCGCCAGCCCAACCTACACGACTACATATTGTATGGTACGCATTGCGTACTCTACGAAACTTTCAAGCGATACAAGGCCGATATATCTTCATCACCATAACCGTCTGTCATGAGCTGTTGATAATCGGTGATGGTCATGTCGGTTAATGGGGTTGCAACGCCTACTTGTGCTGCCATTGCTTGGGCAATTTTTAAATCTTTGTGATGCAACGCTAGCTTAAAACCTGTGGCGAATTCGCCTTGCATCATAGTCACGCCACGATGGTCAAGAAACCAATTGCCTGCTGCACCGCCTGCAATAACGTCGATGACTTTATTCATGGGTAGGTTTTGCGCTTGTGCAACCGCTAAGGCTTCGGTGACGGCTTGGTTAATACCTGCGCACATGATTTGGTTAATGGCTTTGGTGGCTTGCCCTGAACCTGTGTCACCGATATGGGTAATCCGTGCAGTCATGGTGTGTAACACAGGACGCACAGTCTCTAAAACTGCGGCATCACCACCGACCATCATTGACAGCGTACCGTTTTTCGCGCCTTCAACACCGCCTGAAACAGGTGCGTCGAGAAATGCGGCGTGTTTTTTTGCCAAGCAAGCGGCGGCGATTGTGGCAGTTTCGCTACTAACGGTAGAGGTATCTATGACGATGGTATTGGGCTTGATGGTGCTGGCGATGGCTTCAATCATCTCTAAAACGTCATTATCAGCGGACACACACACTAAAATAACATCCATATCCGCCGCTAGGGCTTCGGGTTGGTTGTAATGTGGCACGTTAAATTCTGCCATTTTAGCGGCGGTGCGATTGTAAGCACCCGCTAGAAATCCCGCTTGAGCAAGTCGTCTTGCCATACCTAAACCCATTGCGCCTAAGCCGATTATGCCTACTTTCATCATATTCACCTCAAATAAATAATGTCCACGAAAGACACGAAAAGCACGAAAAAAATAACGGCAACACTTTTTGTGTCTTTCGTGCTTTTCGTGGACAAATCACATTAACGGTAACAATTGATCCAAAATTTTGCCGTTGGTGGCAAGAATTTGTTTAGGAAAAATGCCGTTGTTGCCTTGAAAATCGGTGACCGTACCGCCTGCTTCTTGGGCGATTAATGCGCCTGCGGCAACGTCATAGAGATTCAATTCTTGTTCCCAAAACGCATCAACTTGACCATCGGCAACTAAACATAAATCCATAGCCGCTGAACCGAAACGGCGTTGTCCTGTCGTGTGTTGTGCGACTCTGCCAAAACGTGCCAGATTGTTGTCGGTTAGGTAGCTACGCAGACACGCAAAACCTGTGGCAATCATGGAATTAGCTAAGCTGGTTTCATCGGAAACGTGAATGGGTTCGCCATTTTTCCACGCGCCTTTGTCGAGTTCTGCACAGTAATAATCATTTAACGCAGGGGCGTACACTGCGCCCATGATGAGTTGTTGGTCAATTTCTAAGGCAACGCTGATAGACCAAAAATACTGCCCTTTAGAAAAGGAGTGTGTGCCGTCGATAGGATCAACTATCCAGCGGTTGGTTTGGTTGGCAGTTTGCCCGCTTTCTTCACCCCAAAAGCCATATTCTGGGTATCTTTCGGTGAGGGTTTGTTTTAAAAAGGCTTCAACGGCAACATCGGCGGCGGTGACAAAATCACGCGGGCTTTTTTGGTTGATGGCGACATTTTTGAGGTCTTTAAAATACGTTAACGCGATTGTGCCTGCTTCACGCACGATGTGTTCAAGTTCAGCTAGCGAAATGGGCATAGTTTGTCCTGTTGGTTGTGACGGTGTGAGACGCTGTAGCGTCTAGTGCGGTATTCCCACGCCAGAGCGTGGGAACGATACTAAGGCTTCATGTTGAATAATTGATAAAAATTAGCAGTCGATTGTTGGGCTATTTCTTCAACCGCTACGCCGCGCAATTTGGCAATTTGTTCAGCGACATAGCGCACATAGAGTGGGTAATTGGGACGACCACGAAACGGCACGGGGGCTAAATACGGCGAATCGGTTTCAATTAGAAAGCGATCCGCAGGCACTTTTTTTGCCACTTCTTGAATATCTTTGGCACTGTTAAAGGTGACGATTCCCGAAAAAGAAATGTAACAATTCAAATCCAGAGCTTGTTGGGCAAATTCCCAGTCTTCGGTAAAACAATGAATAATACCGCCGATTTCACTCGCGCCTTCTTCTTGCAAAATGCGTAGGGTGTCTTGTTTGGCTTCACGCGTATGCACAATCAAGGGTTTTTTTAAGGCTTTAGCGGCTTGAATGTGGTTGCGGAAATGTCGATGTTGCCAGCTTAAATCGCCAGAGCTGCGAAAATAATCCAGCCCTGTTTCGCCGATAGCCATCACTTTATCGTTCGCGCCTAAGGCAATGAGCTTATCAACGCTGGGTTCTTCACCTTCGTCGACATTGGGATGCACGCCGACGGAGACGGAAATTTGCGGATAATCGGCGACTAAATCCAGCATAGCAGGATAGGATTCTAGGTCAATAGCGATACAGAGCAGGTGTTCAATGCGACTGTTGTTGACTGCCTGCATAAAGCAGGAAAAGTCATTTTGATAGGGTTTTAGATCCAGACGATCTAGGTGGCAATGGGAGTCTATTAACATAATTACATGGTGTGAGTGGGGCGGTCGGATTCTAAAGCACCCGCTAAATAGGTTTCAATTTTGTTACGCACATCGATACTTTTACTGTCTTTACCGTCGAACTGCACGCCGATACCCTCAATTCGATGGACTTCTGAACCTGATGGTGTTTTCCACACAACTTTGCCCGCAATGGGCAGTCGTTCAGCGTCTTCCATAATGAGTAATACAAACACTTCTTGCCCCATCTTATATTCCCTGTTGGTGGGAATAAACAAGCCTCCACCTATCACAAATGGCATATAGGCAGCATATAAAGCGGGTTTGTCTTTAATGGACAGCGTTAAGATACCGCTTTGTCTAGGTGCGGCAGTGGGGGTAGTTTCTGACATAGTTATCGACTCCGATTAAGTTCAGACCATTGTATTAAAATTTCTTCAAACAGTGATTGTTTATTGAGAGTGGACTCTAATCGTTGCCGACTGAGTAACAATAAATCATATAGCTGATACAGTTTTTTCAATTCTAGGGATTGCGTTAAGCCTTGTAAGGGCGCGTGTAAATCTGGATTATACAAGTGTTCGGCATGACTTTGGTATGCGCATTTAATTAAATCCACCACCCACGAAGTAAGCCAAAATAATAACGGTGCTTCAGGTAATTTAAGCCATTGTTCAGCGATGACGACAGGGTGATGTTGGCGTTTTGCGACGGCGACAAATTGTTTAAAACAGTCATTACGTTGCGTCACGACTCCCTCTTTGGCATAACTTAATGCCAATAACGGCGCACCTTGTGCTAATCCCAATAACACACTGGCATCATCCTTTATTGCTTGCGCTGTTAACCACGTTAATACCGTCGCTTTATCAGGCCTAGCAATGGCTAGTTTTTGACAACGACTCAAAATGGTCGCGGGTAATTTGCTTTGTCTATCGCTGACTAAGACAAGAATGGTGCGCTCGTTAGGTTCTTCTAAGCATTTTAAAAACGCATTCGCAGCAGCATTATTCATTTTGTCAGCAGGATTCAAAATGACCACCCGATAACGGTCAAACTGCGGTTTTAAGGTTAGTTTGGTAATTAAATGACGAATTTGGTCAATCGCAATAGTGGTTTTGCCCTCTTCAGGTTGTACCTGCATAAAATCAGGATGCGTCTGTGCTTTCAGTAATAAACAACTGTGACAATGTCCACAGGCGTGACTATCCGCTTGCGGTTGTGCACACAACAACGCCGCCGCAAATTGTTCGGCAAGTTGTCGCTTACCGACACCTTTACCGCCTGTTATTAATAAGGCTTGCGGAATGCGCTGTTGCACAATGTAACTGTGTAAATGCGCCCAGTGAGCGTGTTGCCAAGGGAGTGTAGTCATAACGGTAATAGCATGGCGACGGTGACATCATCACCACTGCCTTGTTCTGAGGTTTCATCAAGCCAATCAGCAAGACACGTTTGAATTTTATCCACGCCGTGAGTAGCGATTTGTTGTTGAAAATCCTGCACGGCTTGTTGTAAATCAGTTTCGTTGCTGAATGAATTGGCATAGCCATCGGTGGCTAGGAAGATTAATACAGGCGCGGGGTGGTGGTCAAAAAACTGTAGGGCAGTGTCGAGGTGATAAATAGCTTTGTCTTGACACAAAGAGTAGGTTTCGTTGGCGATTAAATTGACATTTTTTGGCAACGGTTTTTGTATCTGCCCGTCTTCGGTGAAGACTAAGAAATCGCCATCACCAATTTGTAAATACAGCGCGTAATCGGCACTGAGTAACACCGCTAGTAATGTTGTGCCGTATAGGCTATAGCGTTCATTAGGATTCTCGGTTTGCCCATCGTCTGCGGTATCAACCGCACTCCGCCATGCTTGCACTAATTGGCTAGGCAAATAATCAATAGATTGTTTGATGTGGCGTTTTGTACTGCCCGCCTCACAGTGTTGCACTGCACAATGGTCAAATAATGCTAAAGAAACGTCTACGGCTAATTGTGCGCCTATGTCACTGTGAATATATTTGCTACTGCCATGACCATCAGCAACGGCAAGCACAGTACAGGTTTCGCTCTGACGATAAGCCCACGCATCTTGATTAGGTTTACCGTTACGCTTGTGTGACGCGCCGCGCACACTGTCGCCGATGATTTGCCAGTTCATGACTTACCAAACATCATCAGTAGCAATATCTGCCGCAGGTGCTTGGGGAATCGGTACGACACCGCTACTGACTTGATCTTTGACTTGACTGGCGGGTGCAGAAGCGGCTTGTAAGACCACGGTAGAAGCCCAGCGGATGTATTTAACTAAATCTTCCGCATTCTTGGCTTGCAAGGGTTTGACTTCAGGATTGCCGATAAATTTTTGTAACACCTCTAAATCAGCATCTTGCCCAATGCCAATACCAATACGCACCGATTTTTTACCCCACGGTTTACTCATCAGCACGGCTAAACCTGCACTAAAATCATCGGTGGGTTGACCGTCAGACACCAGCACTAACACAGGCGGCAAACAGCTTTCAGGCATAAGACTAACATCTAATTGTTCGGCGACTAACTGTAACGCCTGCCCCATATCGGTAACACCATTTGAGCTTAGATTGTCCCATTTAAACTCTTCCACAGGTGTTGCTGTCGTGATATGCCATTGTGCGCCTGAGGAAAATTTAACAGCGCGTACCATGACTTGGGCGTTGGGATTATCAGCCGCCACATCCTGCATCGGTTTGATGGCATTACGAATAGCATAATTGAGTTGCTCTATTTTTGCGCCGTACATAGAGCCAGACCAATCGGCTAGCCAAAAAAAATGTAACGGGCGATTTGCCATTGCGCCCCCTGGTCTTTTAATAATTTCCATCGTGTAATCCTATGTTTGTTTTATCGTTTTCACGATACTTATCGTTCCAATGTTGTAATGATTTATTTCGGACTCCTCTTGTCTCCGTTGTTTAGTCTGAGCGCATTGGAAGAGTCCATAAGTAGTATGTCGATGAAAAACGACGCTCTATGCGTGTTACTGGCTACTGGTCAACTTGGGTATACTGGTCAAGCATACCTTCTGGTAGTAAAAGCAAGCCTGCAATTATAAAAGGAATGGCGATTAAACTTTTCAAGAAAGGGTCTTTGGCAATTTGCTAATGCACTCCAATAAAAACTAGCGAAACAAATGGAACAAATAAATAACCTAGCCCCCATAAAATAGACACTTGAAATGCGTTAATGATTAAGACTATTCCATAAATTAAGTTAATAATTACTGCAATGGCTATACATATAAAAGAAAGGATTTCCATAATTAACTCCGAATATTGTTGAATAATCAGTTGTATATAGCCGAGGCAGTATAAATTGATTGCAAAACCGTTCGCACTGAGCTTGTCGAAGTGTGAATGTGGTTCGACAAGCTCACCACGAACGGTATCATTTTATTGTGCGTTAGCTCTAGCCTATGTCCTACGCTTTAGCATCATCATCTGCACTGCTTAAGCGTTGCCAAATGAATTACATGGAACTAGGTTAATGCGGATAAATCCGTGCCTTTATGTATTAGACATGAATCTCCGCTGAGGTATTGCCAAAATTAATCACAATACCAGCCGCTAAATTCACTGAGCGTTGCGGTTCTACAAGTGTAACACTGTTATCCGCTAGGGTGATTATCCACGGACTCGCGCTCAGATTTTGCAAGCCCCAGCGATTAGGGTCTTGTGGGTGACGATTAACCGCCGCTTGTGGCTCAGAAAAATTAAATTTCTGGGTTTGGTCGGTATGGTGTGGATACAATTTAGTGTCATGATTAAGCATCACCACGGCATTATTAATACGCAACCGTGGTGGATAAACCAAGTCCTTATTACACGCCCAGCATTGCTTCACGCTATCAGTCTCATAAAAATTTTGCGCCCCACAACCACAATAAAATAGGCTATCGCGCAGATTAATCAATATCACTCGCCATTCATTTTCGCGGATACGACCGTGTTGATCGTTAATGCCTGTGGTAAACGCGCGGGTAAAGACATCGCGCAAAAATGGCGGATATAACGCCCAATACACTAACGCATTGTCGTGCAAACCTGCGACGGGCGCGTTGCTAGTATCTTGCGGATCAAAAATAAACAGCGGTTCTGTGCCGTACAGTCGATTCATTGCCGACTGGTCAAAACAGCGAATTGCGGCTTCTTTTTGACCTTCTCACGGGTGATGCAACATCAACATATAAAACAATAAAATCGACAGCGAAAACAAATCACTTTCGGTATTCGGTGGCGCGTCACCGCGTACTAATTCAGGAGCCATAAAACACGGCGTGCCATTAATTGCCCCCGTCGCACCATTCACATCCACATTGTCATTGTCATTGTCGCAAATTAAAATATCGCCCGTGTTGGGGTCAAAAAATACGTTATTAAAATTAATGTCGCGGTAACACAAGCCCTTGAAGCTGTAAAAAACTTTCTGAGAGTTGTAAACAGGCACTGATTAACGCGGAAAAACTCGGTTCAGCACGACGGCGCATTAAATCAACAATGCTTTTGAAATTACTGGGGCGTAGCGGCATCACATAACCAAAACCTGCGTTATTAGGTTGTGTAACTAATTCCAGCGGCCACAAACAATTATTGTCTGGACTGCCTTTGCGAATAGCATTTTCTAGCCGTTGGCGAAGTGGTAAATCGTTTTGAATGTAATGCGGAAAATACCATTTAATCGCTACTAATTTGCCATTAGCGTGAGCGCGATACACTTCGCCTTGTGTACCCGAGCCTAAAAAAGTGTCTATGGTGTAGGCTTGTTGAGTTAAATTACCGTACATAATGTGTTCGCGTTTTAATAAGGTACTCATGAAATACTATGCTCTCGCTGGCTGCTTTGTCAGGGCTATTCTACCGAGTAATGTGTGGTTTGTAGAGGCTAGAAAATTCTATTGTTAGCTGTATGTGTACGCGGATAAAGGCTATCTCCACAGTGGCGACATACAAATGGCTACCGTAACTCGATATGAATGTTTATGTTATTTCTGTGCTGGATTCTATTGCCAAAAGTTGATATTTTGCGTGCGTGCGTTTAAATTTTCACCAACACGATAAAAACCATTGGTAGTGGATTAAATCTGTGAGGATAGATTAAAATCACGGGCAGAATAAAATCACACTTACCTAAAAGACCTTATGAGCTGCTACCAAGAAATCACCTGTCCATTCTGTAAAAGTAACCAGATTGGCAAGTCAGGACGCAATGCAACGGGAGAGCCACGTTACCGTTGTCG
>SHZG01000038.1 GCA_009692395.1 Methylococcales bacterium
CGTTGCATTGCGTCCTGACTTGCCAATCTGGGTACTTTTACAGCATGGACAGGTGATTTCTTGGTAGCAGCTCATAAGGTCTTTTAGGTAAGTGTGATTTTATTCTGCCCGTGATTTTAATCTATCATCACAGATTTAACCCACTACCCGATACTCTTGTTGATGGTACTGTATCTAGTCGCTACCCCGCGAAATCGGGAAGAGCCACTCTTTTTATAATCGAAGTTAAATATCAACAAGTCGCCGATTAAGTTGATGAAAAATTACAAACTTAGGATTTTAAACGCAAGCAATATCAAAAACTGGTTATTCCCATCGATTTAAAAGTTGAGTATGTTTATGTATTAAATGATTGGTTTAAACAGCCTGAATATAAAGATGTTCTCGACTATATAAATAGTGTTAACTGCCACTATAAATTCGGCAAGTTACCGCTTGGGTTGCCTGAATAGCGCGTAGGGTGGATAAATCCGCACCCATGGTGTCAATCTAAGGCACAGGAAGTTCCTCACTCGTTTCTGCCATCAACCGATTCAACCAGACTTCAGCGGTTTTTTGATTTATTTTCAGCACTTGATTAGGCATAAAACCGAGCAGTAAAACTATCAGGGCAGGGATACATAACAACGCTAATTCGCGTGGGCGTAAGTCCTGCACTTGTTTCACACTGTCTTGAGTTATCGCGCCAAAAAACACCCGCCGTGTAAATGACAGCATATAGGCGGCACATAAGACTGCACCTGCTAACGCGGCAATGCCTAGTGTCGGGTGTGCGCTTAATGCGCCGATGATAATTAATAATTCAGCAGGAAAACCGCTGGTCAATGGTACGCCCATACTGGCAAGCATGAATAAAAAATAAAATGCAGTTAAGCGCGGCATAACTTTCGCTAAACCACCTAAATGCAGGGCTTCGGTACTGCCCAGACGATGTTGGATAAAGCCAGCAATGAGCATTAATGAACTGGCAATCAAGGTAAAATTAAGCAATTGAAAAATCGCACCTTGTAATCCTTGTAAGTTTAAAGCTGATAAGCCAATAATCACTAAGCCGACATGACTAATACTGGCATAAGCCAATAAGCGGCGTAAATTGGTTTGCTGTAAGGCAATCAAGGCGCCGTAGATTAACGTGATAGCCCCCAGAATACCCAATGCCCAGCTATATTGAACCGCCGCTGACGGTGCAAGCGGCATGGCAAAACGCAGTAAACCATAAACTCCTAGTTTTAAGCCCACTAACAGCGCGGTCGTGTGAGTCGCGCCTTCCATTGCAACGGTAGGTAGCCAAGTGTGTAACGGAACTAACGGAGCTTTGACAGCAAAACCTACTAGCAATAAGAAAAACACGATACCTTGCAAGGAGTCGGGTAGAGGCGTTGTTAGAAATATCGGTAAACTAAACGATAATCCAGCGGGAATACTACCGCCCACTGCGGTGGCGTGATTAATGGCTAAAATGAGAATGGCAAATAATAACGGTACGCCGCCAAATAACATAAACAGCGTGTAGTTCATCGCTGCACCGCGTCGCTCTGGCCCTATGCCCCATAAGCCAATTAAAAAGAACAGTGGTGGTAATGTGAGTTCCCAGAATAAGAAAAATAGCACCATGTCCAAGGCACAAAACACGCCCATCGTAATGCCTTCCAGTGCTAATAATAAGGCAAAATGTAGGCGTGATAGGTGCTGTATTGAATTCCATGAAGCTACCATCGCCATCAGTGTTAATAAGGCGGACAACGGTAAAAACAACACAGAAATGCCATCAATGCCCAGTAAGAATTCAATATTCAAACTGGGAATCCACTCGGTACGTTCTACTAATTGAAAGTCGCCGTTATTGCTTTGAAAACCAACGACTGCAAACGAAGCGGCAATGAGTTCAATGCTGGCAAATGTTAGGGCGATTTTTTTGGCTAAATCATTGTTACCGCACAATCCTGTCATTAACGCGCCTAATAACGGCAGAAAAATCAGCAAACTGAGTAGTGGAAAATGAGCTTCATTCATTGCGGCTATCCTTGTCATTCAGAGGCGCGGTGATTATCTTGGGTAGTGCGGGTTTATTAGTCTGTTGAGCGTTGTGCATAGGAAACATAAAACTAATCGCCACGGCATCTTGGTCGATAAATTTTAGCCACGGTGTAGACCAAAATCCTGAAATAATAAGTAAGCCACAGACACACAGGGTAATAATGCGTTCTTTAATAGCCGAATGGTGACTGCAACGATAAGGTTGTTTGGCGCGTTTAGAGGCGGCAACAAATATTTGTTGAAATGCGCGGAGTAAAAAAGCCGCCGCTAATACGTTACCAATCAAAATAGCGATAGCAATCAACCAGCCTTCTTCTTCAATCGTGCCTTCAATCAATAAATGCGCGGCATCAAACCCTGGTGTCCCTGGCATAACCATCGTGCTTAATGCAGACACTAAAAATAATAAAGCGATAGCGGTATTACTATCCAATAAGCCACCTAAGCGGGGAATAAACGCGGTGCGAGTGCGTTCATAAATAAGTCCCGCAGAAAATAATAACCCCGCTGTCGCTAAGCCGTACACGCTGGATAATAATAAACTGCCTTCCAGCCCAGTCGCATTAAAACTAAACACGCCGATGACTAACATCCCCGTATGACTAACCACCGCAAAGGCTAATAAGCGACGAATATTGATTTGCATCAAAGCGAGTACCGCGCCATAAACAATGCTGATTAAACCCAGCGTTAGTACAAAGGTTTGCCATTGTTCAGCAACACCTGGCACCATCGGCAAAATATAACGAATCAAGCCATACACGCCTAATTTTAAACCGACTAGAAAAATCGCTGCACTGGCAACCGTGCCGTGTTCTGCTAATAAGGGTAGCCAACCATGAAACGGAAACAGCGGCATACGAATCGAAAAACCAAAAAACAGCAGGACAAAAATCAACACTTCATCATGCAGATAGGCGTTGTTTTGTTTTAGGGTTAGCCAGTCAAAAGACAGCGCGTGTTCGGAGTCAATTAAGCCAAACGCCAAAAACATAAAGCCTGCGAAGGTCATCAACAAGCCACTGACCCAATACTGCAATAATTGCGAAACCACCCACCGTCGCTGTTGTCCTGTACCTGAATGAATAGTCAGGATTATCACAGGAATCAATTCTAAGGCACACCAAAACCAAAATTGTAAAACATTGAGTGCGGCAAACGCGCCAATTAAAATAGCTTCATAGCCCAGTATGCAGGCAATAAATAGTTTATCAGTCGTATGGCGGGTAATGGAGGTATAAATCAACGCCAGCAACGTTAAAACGGCAGTCAGGGGAATAAACAAAATATTGGTACTGTCCACGCCAACCGCATAACTCATGCCTAGAAAATGCAAATGTTCCGCGAGATGAATGCCTGTATTGTCAGAATCAAAAATCAGCAATAAATAAATGCTCAATAGCACGTTTAACACCGTGCCTGCGTAGCCAAAACGTAAAGCAATCGTGGCGGAGGGTGAACGCCATACCGTCATGACAATGACTAACGGCAGCAATGTCATAACCGATAGCAAAGGAAAGGCGGTTACGGTAGACCAATGATTCATAGTAATATCCATTATCGCCTCAAAATGCAACAAGCAGGGTGATACAAACAAACAAGACCAGATACCGTGGTTTCAGTATTAGGCTTTCGATTTGATTGGCAAAATGACCTAGTTTACGTCCGTAACGAACTGAGTTTTTGCCACCGCCATGCAGTACAAAACGGTCTTCAAACCAATGTAAAAGATTCGCGCTCCATTCAGTTAATTTACCTGCCAAACCACTGCCCGAGGCAAACTCATCGGCAGTAGTATTCAACCGCGCACCTAACTTAGTTTCTTCTAATTGCATTAATGAGGACATTCTATTTAAAACAGGATTAGGCGACCCCATGACGCGGTCTATCAGTTGGTCATCAATATAACAAAGGTCATCGGCTAAACGGCGCACGGGTTTAACCAATGCCCAATTAGTGATTTGATCTAGCCAAAAACGTTGCAAAGAAGCAGTATAAAGCCAACGCAGTTGGGCAAGTTTAGGCGAGACGGGCTTAATGGGATTGTTATGTACCGCGTGCATTAAATTAGGGGCGGATAATAATTGATAAGCACGAACAACGGCATGAGTGCATAAATGCCACTTTGCCAACTGCCAAAAGCCTAAACCGCATTCTAAAAATAGTAAACCTAATTGCGCGCTTATGGCATAAACCAAAGAGCTTTTTACATCGGTTTGCGTGAGACCAACAATAAAACTGTACAGCGCAGTCAACAAACCAACCACCGCCAATATTGCCATCACAAATCCACTGAGTTCAAATAATGGGCGTAATAAACACACCAGATAAACCCCCGCATGAATCATCACCGCGCCATAAAATACCGCACTTGATGGCGTAGGGCCTTCCATTGCCCGCGCTAACCACGGCGTGAACGGTAATTGTGCGGATTTGGCAAATGCAGCCAGTGCGAAACACAGCGCGAGTCCTGTGATTTGACTGGTCGGCAATTCGGGCAGTATGGCAGTCAACTCCGCCCAATTTAATGTACCTGTCCACGCAACACTCAAGCCGATAGCGATAATAAAACACGCATCACCGATATGATTAGTGACTAACACGCGCGTGGCATTAGTCACTGCAATCGTGCGTTGATAAGAATAAGCAATCAGTAAATACGAACACAGCCCCGCAATCTCCCAGCCAATTAATGTGCCGACTGCATTCGCCGATAACACCAATAACAGCATGGCAAACGCCAACAAGCTCAGCATAAAAAAGAAGCGATGAAAGCCTGCTTCTCGGTGCATATAATTGATAGAAAAATGAATCACAATCGCCAGCAGTATTGAAAATAACGCTGCCAAACGCACACTAAAACCTGTGGTAATAAAGTTGATGGTAATCGTCAGCGATTCACTGCTTAGCCAAGTGCCGATATTGACGGTATCCGCATTCAACCCCACTATGTCCATTCCCAACAAAATCAATGCCAATAGACAAGACAGCGTAATAGACCATAAACTGAGTCTCGCGGTCAGCGGTTCACTGGCTTCACCGTCTAAAAAGCCAAATAAATGACCGCCGCCAATCAACACAGCCGCGCATAAAGGTGATAGCGGAATTAACAGCACTAACGCATCCATAATCTAGTCCGTGGTTTTTTTACGCGCCACGATGACACCATCGCGGGTTGGATTAATAAAGGTATCGAAATCAGGATCATTAAAAATTAACTCGTTATGTTCGCGTATCGCTTCCGTCCAGCCTTTAAAGACATCGGTATAGCCTTCCACTGCCACGCGTCCGCGCCACAACACATTATCAGCAATATACAACCCGCCTTCACGAATGCGGTCTTTAGCCAGTAACCAAATTTCAGGATAATCGCCTTTATCAACATCGTTATAACAAATATCAAATAAACCGTCAGTTTGAGCAAAAATGTCTTGCGCCATCCCTGCTTGAAAATCCACTCTATCCCATAAATCAGCGGTACGAAGATACTGTTCAGCTTTGTCCTTATTTAATAAATCGGCTTCACTGCAAATCACCTGCCCAGTTGCACCAACGGCTTTAGCAAACCAATACGCTGAATAACCATAACCACTACCAAATTCAAACACCCGCTTAGCATTAATGCTTTTTGCCATTGTTTCCAAAAACACACCAACTAACCGTCCGACTATTGGGAAGTTATTTTTTTCCGCTAAGGCTTCCATTTCAGTTAATACGGCGTGATCAGTGTGGCTCAGTAAGCCGCGCATATAGCCTTCAATCGCAGGATGCACAGGGGCTAAAACGCTTGGATTTACTACGTTTGGGGATTTTAAAGTGTTGGTCATGGCGGTCTCGTGTGGTGTATGAGACCTCGCAGGTTTTAGAAACCTGCGAGGTCTACGTTGAGCTAGTCTCTAAAATTATCATACTGCAACGGCATTTCCAGCTTTTCATCTCTCAGCATCTGTATCACCTCTTGCAAATCATCACGTTTTTTACCTGTGACGCGCACTTTATCGCCTTGAATAGCGGCTTGTACTTTCAGCTTTTTATCTTTGATGAGTTTAACGATTTTCTTAGCCGTCACCGAATCAATGCCTTGTTTCAAGGTAATTTCTTGGCGCATTAATTTACCGCTGCCTTTCGCATCCCCTAATTCCATACACGCAATATCAATACCGCGTCGGCTGAGCTTGCTACACATAACCGCAAACATTTGTTGCAACTGAAAAGTCGATTCAGAAATCATAAGCAACTTCTCATCTTTGAGTTCAAAGCTGGAATCCGTGCCTTTAAAATCAAACCGCGTACCCACTTCTTTATTGGCTTGGTCAATGGCATTAGTGGCTTCGTGCATATCAAATTCGGAAATAATATCAAATGAGGGCATAGTAATTCGTTAAAGTTAAGTTAAATGTTTGATGACTGCCAGTCCTTTAAAGGACTGGCAGTCATGTTATTGTGCCGTTTATTTTACAACGTCAGCCTCGGCATTGATAACATCAGCAACCGCTTTAATGTGACAGCGGCGAATTGCTTCACCAATTAACGCGCCTTGCAAGTCGCTGTTTAACACAGAACTGACATCGACAGCGGCAATCGCATTAGCCGCAAGTCGTAAGCGGTCAGCTTGTGGATAAGGTCTATTTTCAAAGCCTGTGCGACCTTTAGCATCCGCTTCACACGCTAATAAAAATTCCGCAAATTGATTACCTTGTTTATGCGTGCCTAGCGTGGCTAATAAATCAGTGAGCGTCTTCGCGTTTAGTTCCATCGCCTTATGACAATGAGTGTGATACTGCATAACGTGGGTAGCTAAAGTTTTATAATGATTGGGGACGCGCAATCTAGCACAGAGCGCGTGCAACACAGGTAAACCTGCGGTTTCATGACCATGATGATGCGGTAAATTGTCTTTAGGCGACAAGGCCTTACCCAAATCATGCACCAGCGCGGCAAACCGCACTTCGGGCTTACTTGATAACAATGCGGCTTGTTCCAACACCATCAAACTGTGAATACCCGTATCAATTTCAGGATGATGTTGTGCTGGTTGTGGCACACCAAACAAGGCATCAATTTTAGGAAAAATTTTAGCCAACGCGCCACAATCTTTTAACGCGTAAAAAAACGCGCTGGGATTCGGTTCGCAGAGTGCTTTCACACATTCAGCCCACACCCGCTCAGGCACTAAATAATCCACTTCACCCGCCGTGACCATTGCCACCAATAGGGCGTTAGTTTCTTCAGCCAGCGTAAAACCAAGGTGTGCATAACGCGCCGCAAAACGCGCCAGCCGCAATAACCGCACAGGGTCTTCGGTAAACGCAGGCGACACATGACGAAAAATTCGGCGTTCTAAATCTTGTTGCCCGTTATAAGGATCAATAATATCGCCTTCGGGAGTCATCGCCATTGCATTAATAGTCAAATCACGGCGAATTAAATCTTGCTCCAGCGTCACATCGGGGTCAGCATGAACCGCAAAACCCGTATAACCGTGACTGGTTTTGCGTTCCGTTCTAGCCAGTGCATATTCATCGTGCGTGTGCGGGTGCAAAAACACAGGGAAATCCTTACCCACCCGTTTAAAACCTTGCTTCAACATGGATTCAGGTGTTTCACCAACCACCACCCAATCCCGTTCTGTTACAGGTCTATTCAGCAAGGTATCGCGTACCGCACCACCGACTAAATATATTTTCATTACTGCCCACACTCACTATCCCTCTACATAAGGTAAGAATATCATAATCACTTGCAAAAAAACGGCATAATGTCTGCTCAGTGCTTTTAAGTTGATAAGAACAATGCAGTGCCAGAGTGCTACGCTGTGTAGCAAACCTTCGTCGAGTGGTTGTTTAATTTTCACTCTACACATACAAACTAAATAATATTTCACCCGAATATAAATAGACTAAATTTTCAATCTTGAGCTTGGAAACTAGCGAAAACTATACAGACTAGGACAAAAATGACGATTATTCCTTCGCAACTTAAAGAAAGCCTACAAAATGGTTTTGCTATTCCTTTTATTGGCGCGGGTGTGTCCATGTCTGTGCAGAATACAGCTGGCGGTCATCTGTTTCCCAGTTGGAAAACTTTGTTAGAGCAAGCCGCTACACGTCTTGAAGACGATGGAAAAAGCGACGATGCCAATATAGTTAAAATTTTTGTGAAACAAAATCGGTTTCTTGAGGCGGCTACGGAAGCCCAACGAGCATTAAACTCAAACTGGTATTCCTTTCTCAAAAAACAGTTTGCCTTAAGTTCAACCGATGCTGAACCAGTCAGTCTGGAACTAGCGAAACGAGTATGGCAACTAGGTGCAGACTTAGTCATCACTACTAATTACGACCATATTTTACGCTGGGCTTGTCCACGAAGTCATGACTTAGCGCAATGGGACATAGAAGCCCCCGCTGAACAACACGACCTACTATGCAAAGGTGTAAACAAGCCTACCATCTTGCATTTACACGGACAAATTGACAACGCCGCAGAAATTATCCTGACTCCAGACAGCTATTCAAAACTTTATTCCGAAGATAAAAGTGAACAGAAGTACCAAGCTGCTCTACACACTTTGCAACATCAACTAAGCAGCCGAACGTTTATTTTTATCGGCTTTAGTCTTGCAGATGAAGCTTTTGTTGGACACATAAAATTATTAGAAGAAATCTTTCACGGTGCGGCAGGAACTCATTATGTATTACTGCCAGCATTTCAAAGAGCTACATTTAAACCGCCCGTGCCGTGTATTGAAGCGATTTATTTTGAAAACTTCGGTGCGCCACAGTTAGCTTTATTAGATAAATTAGCCCGCTTTGCTAAAACTGTCACCGTTCCTGCTATTGCTGTTAGCACTGACGAAGTCGGCGATTATAGCCCCGACAAATCCGTATTTTTCGTGCCGTTTGCCAGCAAAGGCAAGCAAATGATTGGACGAGAAGACGTTTTAAAAAAAGTACACCAGCAACTTTGGAGCGGCAAACGCACGTCCATTGGTCAAACCGCTTCTTTTCAAGGTTTAGGGGGCTTGGGCAAAACCCAGTTAGCGGTGGAATACGCCCACACTTATCAAAGCGAATACCCTAACGGTGTTATCTGGATTCATGCCGACCAAGATATTTTTGCCCAGCTTGTTCATTTAGCAGAGCAAGCGCGGTGGGTATCGCCGCTATCTGACCACGCGTTTAAATTGACTACCGCCATCAAACGCTTGCGTGAAGTCGCCGATTGTTTGATTATTTTCGACAATTTGGAAGACCAGAAGGACATTGAAGAAATCCTGCCCGCTACCCACGTTCGCAGTCATATTTTAGTTACCAGCCGTTATGAGCAAGATGGTTTTCCACCGATTGACTTGGATACCTTGACACCTGAACTGGGTTTGCAATTGCTATTACAAGAAGCTGAACGACATCCACACAACGAAGACGAAACCCAAGCGGCGGCTGATATTGTGCAACTACTAGACGGCTTGCCGTTAGCGTTGGAACTGGCGGGTGCGTATTTGCGGCGGCGTACCAGTATCAGTTGGCAACAATATCTGGAGTTATTGCAAGATAACCTACAAGCGGCTTTTCCTAGTTCCCTGCACAAACACAGTTTGACCCGTCATGAAGCGGATATTTATGCCACACTTAGAATTCATGAAACCTTGTTCACAGAAGAGCCGCTACTCAAAGATATTTTAGACGTGTTGACGTGGAGCGGTTCGGCAACTATGTCAGTATCTTTACTACTCGCCTTACTTGCACAAGACAAAGCCTCAAGTTTAA
The DNA here is from genome assembly GCA_009692395.1 of Methylococcales bacterium. Lineage (GTDB taxonomy): Bacteria > Pseudomonadota > Gammaproteobacteria > Methylococcales > Methylomonadaceae > UBA4132. Next base: position 9,804 of record SHZG01000038.1, read on the forward strand.
CGGGGGCGTTATCGTTAGGCTGTGCTTTGCGTATTTTGCAACGCTCTAATGATGGTGAAGCTTACGCTATTCATCGTTTAGTGCGTGAAGTACGCCGTGTTGAATTGCCATTGATAGAACGGACAGACTGGGTGAAAACCTGCGCTCAGCGTTTAGACGATTGGTTTGAAAAACACCGTCAAGATTTTTCCGATTTACCGCTGTTTGAGGCGAATTTGAATCATCTGCAAACGTGGCAACAACAGGCACAGGCTTTGAAATTTCTGTTACTAGCCGCCCGTCTTGTATGGCTACAAGCTTATCCAGCTTGGCATTGGGGGCGTTATAAAGAAGCGAAACAATACATGGAACAAGCTCAAGATTTGTATGCGCAAGCAGCAACACAGGATTTTGCATTAAAGGCGCATTTACTTAATGACTTGGGTTCAGTAGCGAGCGCATTAGGTGATTACAAAACAGCACTTGCACTGGGTGAAGAAGCCTTAAAGTTGCGCAGTGAATTGTTTGGTGAAGAGCATTCAGATACAGCAATGTCATTAAGTAATGTTGCTGATTATTACGACTCACTAGGCAATACCGTTAAAGCTTTGGAACTTGGTGAGCAAGCTTTACAGATTTATCGCAAGTTATTGGGTGAAGATCATCCATATACAGCAATATCATTGAACAATGTTGCTAATTATTACCGCACACTAGGCAATAAGACTAAAGCTTTGGAACTTGGTAAACAAGCTTTGCAAATTCGACATAAATTATTGGGCGAAAAGCATCCAGCGACAGCATATTCATTGAACAATGTTGCTAGTTATTACGACTCACTGGGCAATAGCACTAAAGCTCTGTATCTTGGTGAACAAGCTTGGCAGATTCTGCGTAAATCATTAGGTGAAGAGCATCCAACAACAGTGCTATCCAATTGTAATGTGATTGGTTATTTGCAAGATAACAATCAACGTTCAGTCGCTTTTGAACGTCTGGAACATCAATTAACGTTACTAAAAAAAGACCATCCGCATTATGAAAAACTCACGCGCTTGCGTGAACGACTATTAAGCAAACCCATACGCAACGGTTTTCGCCAGCCACCTAAAAATACCCACAAAAGCAAAACTAAAAAACGCCGAGAATTCGACCAACAAAATTACAAAACTTACTTGAGGTAATAATGGATATTTTTTTAGCCTGCATCCTGCTGGGCATGGTGACGGGTGTATTAGCAGGTTTATTCGGTATTGGCGGCGGCTTGGTGATTGTGCCTGTGCTAGTCATGTTATTTTCTGCTCATAATTTCCCTGCGGAGTTGGTATTGCTGATGGCGGTGGCAACTTCATTAGCGACGATTATTTTTACTGCGATTTCTTCCGTGATTGCCCATCATCGTTTAGGGTCGTTATTATGGGCTAAGGTGTTTAGTTTAAGTCCTGCGATTATGCTCGGTGCGGCATTGGGCGCGGTGGTGGCAAAACAAATGAGTGTGGAGTATTTGCGGTTAATTTTAGTGGCGTTTTTGCTCTATATCGGCGTACTTATGGCGTTACAAATCAAGCCTAAAGCAGGTGTGGCTAAGCCATCGAAACGGTTGGATGCTTTTGTGGGTGTTATTATTGGTTTATTGTCAGCGATTGTCGGTATCGGTGGCGGTACGTTGACTGTGCCTTATTTAGTGCATGGACAACACACCATGCGGCAGGCAGTGGCAGTGGCGAGTGCGTGTGGTTTGCCAATCGCCATTGTTGGTACAATTAGTTATGTGTTGCTCGGTTGGCATGATGTACGTTTGCCAGAAGGGTGCGTGGGTTATGTTTATTTACCTGCGTTTTTAGGCACGGGCTTGAGTAGTATTTTTACCGCGCCACTAGGAGCAAAACTGGCGCATAAACTACCCGCCGCGACGTTAAAACGTTATTTTTCGCTGTTGCTGTTTATCATGGCGGCTAAATTGCTATAGCATTAAACTGTGCTACGCTTTTATTTGCACCGCGCGAATAAATTCGCGCCTACACTTATCTCGCTATTTTCAATCTAATTATGATAATTCACTTCACTAAAATGCACGGACTCGGTAATGATTTTGTCGTCATTGACGCAATCAACCAAGCTATCAATCTAAGCCCTGAACACATCCGCTTTATGTCGAATCGGAATTTTGGCATTGGCTTCGATCAATTATTGCTGGTGGAAAAACCCATTAGTGATAATGCGGATTTTAAATACCGTATTTTTAATGCCGATGGCAGTGAAGTTGCACAATGCGGTAACGGTGCGCGGTGTTTTGCCCGATTTGTGCGCGATAAAAAGCTGTCGGATAAAAACGAAATTCGCGTTGATACCAATGCAGGGCAGTTATTATTGTGCTTTGATGCTGATGGTTTGATTACTGTCAATATGGGCGTGCCACATCATCAACCATCTGAAATTCCGTTGTTAGCTGAACAGGAATCTGTGCTGTATAGCGTGGTGATTGATGAACAAGCCTACCAATTTGGCGCGGTGTCTATGGGCAATCCTCATGCGGTTATTTGTGTTGATGATGTAGCAACTGCGCTTGTCGCTGAATTGGGCAAAGCCTTAGAAAGCCACGCATTGTTTCCTGAACGCGCTAATCTTGGCTTTATGCAGGTTATGAATCGCCACGCAGTCAAATTGCGGGTTTATGAACGCGGTGCAGCAGAAACGCTTGCGTGTGGCAGTGGCGCGTGTGGTGCGGTAGTCACAGGCATTGAGCAAAATCTATTGTCTAGTCCTGTAGTGGTGGAATTAGCAGGCGGTACCCTAACCATAAGTTGGGCAGGACGTGGTGAACCTGTGTGGATGACGGGTGCGGCGGTTGAGGTTTTTGATGGTGTCATCGACTTGTATGAATAGTGATGCTAAACAACAGTTAGCCGATTTTTTTCAGCAACTTCAAGTTGAAAAACGTGCCTCGCACCATACTATCAAAAGCTATCAGTTTGATATTCAGCATTTAATCACTTATTGCCACGCTAAAACATGGACTCACTGGGCAGATGTGCAGCAAGCGGATATTCGCGCTCATATTGCTAGTCGTCATCGACAAGGCATTAGCAGTAAAAGTTTACAGCGCGAATTATCAGCAATTCGGAGTTTTTATCGGTATTTATTAAAAAATCAGTGGGTTGAAGTGAATCCCGCGCACTATGTTAAAGCTCCTAAAGCGGCGCGATTGTTACCCAAAACTTTAGATGTCGATCAAATCACAGGGCTATTAGAAGCAGGCACGAGTTCAGATTTAGAAATCCGTGATGTGGCAATGTTTGAATTGTTTTATTCATCGGGTTTGCGACTGAGTGAACTTGCCGCACTGGATTTGAATGATTTGGATTTAGCGGATAAATCGTTGCTAGTGCGTGCAGGTAAAGGGGGTAAAGCCCGATTATTACCCGTTGGCAGTAAAGCAATTACGGCGATTAATGCGTGGTTAGCACAACGAAAAACGTTGGCTATCGGTGAAACAGCAGTGTTTACCTCCAATAGAGGTTTTCGATTAGGACACCGTAGTATTGAATTACGTCTTGAACGCTGGTGCAAGACAAAAGGTATTGTTGATCGTGTACACCCGCATAAACTCAGGCATTCGTTTGCCAGTCATTTATTAGAATCAAGTCAAGATTTAAGCGCGGTGCAGGAATTGTTAGGGCATAGCAGTTTGTCTACAACTCAAATTTATACCCATTTGAATTTTCAACATTTAGCGGAAGTGTATGATAACGCCCATCCGCGTGCTAAGAAGCAAGTTAAAACAGAATCGTAGGAGGTGAATATGAATTTATTTTTCAAATATGTGCCAACAATCATAAGTGATGTGTCAACACTTTTCAGGACACATTTTTAAGTAGCTTTGAACTGCTTTTCAAACTCTACAGGAGACAGGTAGCCATTGCTGGAATGGAGACGTTGTCGGTTGTAAAAAACTTCGATGTAGTCGAAGATAGATTTTCTAGCGGCT
>SHZG01000039.1 GCA_009692395.1 Methylococcales bacterium
GTTGCATTGCGTCCTGACTTGCCCATCTGGTTACTTTTACAGAATGGACAGGTGATTTCTTGGTAGCAGCTCATAAGGTCTTTTAGGTAAGTGTGATTTTATTCTGCCCGTGATTTTAATCTATCATCACAGATTTAATCCACTACCGTTTTTTTTTTACCAACTTATTATTACAGTCAGTCTTGTTGAGTTTTTATAATGCCGCGTTGCGCGAGTAGTTCTATCACCTGTTGTACGCTGGCTTCTAAAGAAAGGCTTTGAGTATCAATAGTTAAGTCAGGATTTTCAGGGGCTTCGTAGGGCGAATCGATGCCTGTGAAAAAGGGAATTTGTCCCGCTCTGGCTTTTTTGTACAAGCCTTTTACATCGCGTTGTTCGCAGGTTTCAATGGGGCATTCGCAGTATATTTCTAAAAAATCACCGTGTGGTACTAGATTTCTCGCGGTATTGCGATCTGATTTGAACGGGGAAATAAAGGCGGTGAGCGTGATAACACCTGCCTCAGTCATGAGTTTTGCTAGCTCACCAATACGGCGAATATTTTCTACGCGATCTTTATCGCTAAAACCCAAATCTCTACACAGCCCGTGACGGACATTGTCGCCATCGAGGACAAACGTAGAAATATCGAGATGATAGAGATAATCTTCCACTGCGTGGGCTAGGGTGGATTTACCTGACCCTGATAAACCTGTAAACCAAAGAATAACACTTTGATGTTGATGCAGGGTTTCACGCGATGCGCGAGTGATCGTAGCGTGATGCCAGACGGTATTGGTGCTTTTTGCAGTCATGGTGATTTTAGCGATAGTGTTGGGTAAAGGCGTTAATAAAGACGGGCAGTTGTGCGTTAGGTAAGCAATTAATACCCGCAGCACTTTGTCGCCCGCCACCTGTAGCAAACGTTGAACAGAATTCATCTGCGCCTGTATTATTGGTTAATGGGGCGCGAACACTGACTTGATAATCGCCTTGTGGACGGTAATTTAACACGGCATGAGCGCGGTCTGGATACTGATTAGCCAGCGCATTGCTGAATACGCCGCTTACCCGTCTTGCCCATGCTGCATCAGGCAAAATATAAACTGCTGTGTTAGTCGATTGATAGTCCGCTGTTATGGCTAACGCCTGCGCCATATCGTCAGTGTAACCTGTCATCAGTTGCTCATAAATAACGCGCTTATCTGCCATAAAGTCAAATGGTGAACTGTATGAACACGCTTCACGATACAAAGCATTGGGCGCGAAATGCAAATCAGCAATGTTGCTACCATAGCCATTATAATTGATGCAAACACCTAGGTTTTGCAAGGATTTTAGTTGCTGAGTTGTTAGTGATAAACACTGCGCAGCTTGTTCAGCACGGTGATTCAAATTATCACCAAACGCGGCGACGACTGCCCACGCACGGTAGTGACCTTTTAAGTAGTCATCCACTAATAAACTGGTGCAGGTATTGGGGGCGGTATCAATGAGTGTCTTCAATTGCGGATGTTGTGGAATCTCGCCCGCTTGATGATGATCGACATAAAAGACACTCGCGCCCTGTTGCAACAGTCTATCTAATGAAGAACGGTTTTTGGCTAAGGAAATATCCAGTACCGTAACGTGGTCGCCTGTTTGTGCGTTGACTCGTGTCAATAACTCAATGTCTCTTTTGACACCCGTCACTAAGGTGGCTTCCGCAGGTTGTGCAAGCCGTAATTGTAACAGAGCGCACAAACCATCGGCATCGCCGTTAAATACATCGTATTGCATTGACTGTCTCGAATTGTTGGCTATTTCGCCTTATTTTAGCGCAATTCAAAAACAGCCGTGCTGGAAAAAGCATTACACAGTAGAATGCAGCAAAAACACTCACAGGCTACCTCGCTCATGACAACTCAAGTCCAATTAGTTAATCTGCATTTTTTAAGAGCTGGCATAAAGCGGCTATTGCCAAATTCCCAAGCAGTGTTATTGGCATCGACGTTAATCGTTAGTTTTGTATTGATTTACTCCTTGTCTGACTTATTAATGCCTGTGTTTGTCTCTATTGTGTTTGCCTATTTGCTGGAAAGCATCGTCAGTAAAGTTGAACGCCTAAAAGCGTCACGGCTAACCGCTGTTTATCTAGTATTTTTAAGTTTTATAGCGAGTCTGGGGTTTTCATTGTTTTTTTTACTGCCAATAGCGTCAGAGCAAGCCGTGGAACTGGTGCAACAAATTCCTAGTATTATCAGTCGTGCGCAAACTGAAATTATGCACTTATCTAAAGCCTATCCGCAGTTTTTTTCTGAAAGTAAAATTCAACAAATCATGGGGATTGCACAAAAAGAACTCTTAAGTTATGCGCAAAATTTATTATCAGGGTCTGCGGCTTCAGTCGTTGGCTTGGTCAGTGTAATGATTTATTTATTCTTAGTGCCGATGATGGTGTTTTTCTTTTTGAAAGATAAAGACTTATTAGTGGCTTGGTTTGTCCAATTTATGCCCAATGAGCGACATTTAACCGTGCATGTCTGGGAAGAAATAGATGACCAAATCGGCAACTATGTTCACGGAAAATTTGCCGAAGTGTTTATACTTTGGTTCGTTAGCTTTGCGACATACACCCTGCTGGATTTAAATTACGCCATGTTGCTGGCGGTGTTAATGGGTTTACAAGTCATTATTCCTTATATTGGCGCGACTGTAGTGACGTTTCCCGTACTCGGCGTGGCTTATTTTCAATGGGGCTTAGGGGGTGATGATTTTATGTATATCGTTATTGCGTATAGCATTATCCAAGCCTTAGACGGCGTGCTATTAGTACCCTTATTATTTTCCGAAGCGGTTAATTTACACGCCGTTGCCATTATTATTGCTATCCTACTTTTTGGTGGCTTATGGGGATTTTGGGGCGTATTTTTAGCCATTCCGTTAGCAACAGTTGTTAAAGCTGTGTTAACGTCATGGCCGCGAGCTGACAACAGTAGTTTTAATAGCAATTATTGATTACCTTTATGAAAAAATAACACTATCATACGCTTGTCATATAAAATTAATATGCTTAAACCCATGACCACTTGGGCATTTTTTATCACATATCGAGAATTGATTAATGAAACCATCTTTTAAAGCAAAATCGCTAGCCGCCGCACTGGGTTTTACTGTTGCCGCTTTACTGAGCAGCACAGCAGGCGCAGTACAAAAAGTTGACGCAGGCGTTCCTACTTATGCAAAAGCCAGCGGTATTTCAGGCAACTTATCTAGCGTTGGCTCTGATACCTTGGCAAACTTAATGACCATGTGGGCAGAAGAATTTAACCGCGAATACCCTAACGTCAACATTCAAATTCAAGCCGCTGGTTCATCAACTGCGCCACCTGCATTGACTGAAGGCACATCAAATTTAGGCCCAATGAGTCGTGAAATGAAAGACGACGAATTAGCGGCATTTGAAGACAAATATGGTTACAAACCAACGGCTGTGCCTGTTGCGATTGATGCACTGGCAGTGATGGTCAACAAAGACAACCCCATTAAAGGTTTAACACTTCCACAAGTGGATGCAATTTTTTCATCAACGCGTAAATGTGGCAATGAAACCGATATTGAAAACTGGGGTGATGCAGGTGTTGCCGCGTGGGGGTCAAAAACTATTCAGTTATATGGTCGTAACTCGGTTTCAGGTACTTATGGTTATTTTAAAGAAAACGCTCTGTGTAAAGGTGATTTTAAAAATAACGTAAACGAGCAACCAGGTTCTGCATCGGTTGTACAATCAGTCACTTCATCAGTGAATGGTGTTGGTTATTCAGGTATGGGCTACACCACGTCTGGCGTTAAAATGGTCGCATTAGCGCAAAAAGCAGGCGAACCATTTGTTGAAGCAACGCCTGAAAACGCATTGAACGGTACGTACCCATTAACGCGTTATTTGTACGTTTACGTCAATAAAAAACCTAATACGCCATTAGCTCCATTAGATTATGAGTTTATCAAAATGGTATTGTCGCAAGCAGGTCAGCAAGTTGTGATTAAAGACGGTTATATTCCACTGCCTGCTAAAGTAGTTGAGAAAGCATTAACTTCATTGAAATAAGAAAATAGTTTGCCCTAATTAGGACACGCAAAAACGACGGCTGAGATTTGTTTTAATGAATCTCAGCCGTTTTTTTTTGTTATTTGTTATATTATTGTCACATTCAATTTCTATACTTCTCGTATGTCTGAAATTAATCCCCTTAATAAACTACCGTCAGTTATGGAAAAATCCGCTAATAGTTACTACCAACGCTGGCGACTCGTCAAAGATTCGCTCGCGCGTTACGGTGTCATCGCAGGGGGTCTCAGTGTTATTGTTGCACTGGTACTCATTTTCTTTTATTTACTTTATGTAGTGGTACCACTGTTTAAACCTGCCAGCGCAGCAGCAGTTAATCACTATGCGTTACCTGAAGCCACGCTAGGAAAAACAGTATTACTCGATGTAGAAGAACAAAATGAAGTCGCTGTTAGATTTACAGACAGCGGGCAAGCCATATTTTTTGACGTGGCAACAGGCAAAACAATTGCCAATGAAGCCGTTAAAATACCCGCTGGCGCAAACGTTGTTAGTTTTGCTCAAGGAAGCCCTATCAGTGAAGGTGCGGTTATTTACGGCCTATCCAACGGACAAGCCATTGTTATTAAACATCAATATAAAATCACTTACCCTGACAACAAACGCTTAATCACCCCGTCTTTAAAATATCCATTAGGTGAAGCAGCAATAGTTGTTGATGACCAAGGCGCGGCTTTGGAAAAGATTGCTGTTAAAGTGGGTGATAAATCCACTACGATTGTTGCTAAAACAGCTGATAAAGTGCGTCTTCTGCATATCGAAAAGAATGAAAATTTGATGACTGATGAAGTTACTTTAAATCGGTCTGCAACAGTATTGAATTTCCCTGTGGCGACTATCACCGATATTCGCATTGATAAAGAAGAGCGTAATCTTTATTTATTCAGTGATGATGGTCACTTAAGTTTCTTTGATATTAGCGATAAAACCGCACCTGCACTGAGACAAAACGTGAATGTCGTTACCGCAGGCGCAAAAGCGACGGTCACTACCTTCTTAAATGGTGATAATTCGTTGCTTATTGGTGATTCTACTGGCTTAGTTTCACAGTGGTCGATGGTAAGAGATGAATTAAATCGCCCTACGATGCACAAAATCAGATCGTTTAAAGTGTCTGAAAAAGCGATTGCTACTATCGATCCAGAGCCACGTCGTAAAGGTTTTGCTGCTATTGATGTCGATGGCATGATGGGCATTTACCACACCACTTCTGAACGTGAAGTGCTGAGAGAACAGGTGACTAAAGCCATGCCTGTCGCCGCCGCATTATCACCTAGAGCTAACACACTGTTAGTTGAAGCCAGCGATAAAAATATCTATTTTTGGACGTTGGATAATAAACACCCTGAAGTATCGGTGAAGTCACTGTGGCAAGAAGTTTGGTATGAAGGCTATCCAAAACCTGATTATATTTGGCAGTCTTCAGCATCTAACAGTGATTTTGAGCCTAAATACAGTTTAACACCGTTAGTCTTTGGTACGCTGAAAGCCGCGTTTTATGCCATGTTAGTTGCTGTGCCACTCGCATTAATGGGGGCTATTTATAGCGCGTATTTTATGATTCCGATGATGCGTCAATACGTTAAACCGACGATTGAATTAATGGGCGCGTTACCGACTGTTATTTTGGGTTTTCTGGCAGGTCTTTGGTTGGCACCGACTTTAGAAGCGCATTTAGCAGGTTTTTTCCTGCTATTTACACTCTTGCCAATTGGGGTTATGACGTTTGCCTATTGTTGGTATAACTTACCGCAGTCATTTTTAGAAAAAATTCCCGAAGGTTGGGAAGCGGCGATATTGATTCCTGTGATTTTGCTGATTGGTTGGTTTGCGTTTGCAATTAGTGTGCCACTGGAAACAATGCTGTTTCATGGCACATTGCGTGACTGGTTTAAAAATGAATGGGGTATGGGTTACGATCAACGTAACGCCGTAGTCGTCGGTATGGCAATGGGGTTTGCGGTTATTCCGACTATTTTCTCCATTGCTGAAGATGCTATTTTTAGTGTCCCTCAGCATCTGACAGTCGGTTCATTAGCCTTAGGTGCGACCACTTGGCAAACGATGGTTCGCGTGGTGCTATTAACCGCTAGTCCTGGTATCTTCTCAGCGGTGATGATTGGTTTAGGTCGGGCAGTCGGTGAAACTATGATTGTACTCATGGCGACAGGTAATACGCCTGTGATGGATATGAGTGTTTTTCAAGGCTTGCGTACTCTAGCCGCTAACATCGCAGTAGAAATGCCTGAATCACAAGTGGATAGCACGCATTATCGAGTGTTATTTTTAGCCGCTTTAGTATTATTTGTATTCACCTTTGTCTTTAACACGTTAGCGGAAATTATTCGCCAACGCCTACGCGAAAAATACAGTTCATTATGATGAAATTATGGTTTAAAAGTGGATCGCCTTGGATATGGCTGAATGCAGCGGCAGTCAGCACCTGTCTTATTATGGTGGTTGCCGTATTGGCTTTGGTATTGGTGCGAGGAATAGGCAATGTTTGGCCTGCTCAAGTCATACAATTTTCTTATCAAGAAGAAGGCAAACCGCTCAGCACTATTATTGGTGAAAAAGTCGATACCAGCATTACGCCCGCCGTCATGGCAAAATCCACAGGGCATAAAATGGCTGACGATGAAGATACGCTAGTACAGTATCTGGTAAAAGTAGGTAATCGTGATGTTACGGGCGCAGATTTTCGGTGGATAGAAGCGCGTAACGTCAAAGAACAAAGTGATCCTGAGTCGATGATAGTTATCGAGCGGCGCGAATGGGGTAATTTTTACGGTCAACTACTGGAAGTCAAAGAAAACGGTAAAACCGTTGCAACAGGTCAGCAAGCGATGCCTGAACTGCAAACCAGACTCGCCGCGACCTTAGTGGCTTTTGATAAAATCAAACAGCTGGAAAAAAAGGAAATCGGCGCAATCAATTACGACTTAGAGCAATTACGCTTGAAGCAGAAAAAATTGCAGTTAGAAAACAAGTGGAATAGCGATGCCGAAAAACAATTCGCCGCTGATAAAGCTGACTACGATGCACAATATCAAAGTCATCAAGCTGAACTTGCCGCGTTGTATAAAGAAATAAGACGCGATAGTCTGGTTGCTAAAACAGAATCAGGTGCGAACATCACTATTCCGTTGGCTAAAGTGGTTATGGTTTACCAACCTAACACCATGAATATCTTTGGTAAACTTGGATTTTTCTGTCACAAAGTGTATGAGTTTTTAACTGATTATCCGCGTGAAGCCAATACCGAAGGCGGCATTTTCCCCGCTATTTTTGGTACGGTGATGATGGTTATCATCATGTCCATTATCGTTACTCCGTTTGGTGTGATTGCAGCGGTGTACTTGCGTGAATATGCAAAACAAGGCTTTACGACACAGTTAATAAGAATCGCGGTCAACAATTTAGCGGGTGTTCCTTCGATTGTTTACGGTGTATTTGGTTTGGGATTCTTTATTTATATTCTAGGTGGTAACATTGACTCTTTACTTTATCCCGAATCATCACCTGCACCTGTGTATGGTACTCCGGGCTTATTGTGGGCTTCGCTTACCATGGTATTATTAACCTTGCCTGTGGTGATTGTGTCTACTGAGGAAGGCTTAGCGCGGATTCCAAAATCAATACGTGAGGGCAGTTTGGCATTAGGTGCGACTAAAATCGAAACCTTATGGCGCACCGTGTTACCAATGGCGAGTCCTGCGATGATGACAGGGTTAATTTTAGCCGTGGCACGCGCCGCAGGTGAAGTCGCACCGCTGATGTTAGTGGGCGTAGTTAAATTGGCACCCACGCTACCCTTAGATGGCAATTTCCCCTTTTTACATTTAGACAGAAAATTTATGCACTTAGGTTTTCACATTTATGACGTAGGCTTTCAAAGCCCCAATGTTGAAGCAGCCAGACCCTTGGTTTATGCGACTGCATTGTTATTGGTTTTAGTGATTGCAGTGCTGAACTTAACAGCCATTATCTTCAGAAATCGTCTGCGCGAAAAATACCGAGCATTAGAAGGTTAAAAAAATGACAGAACAACAAACCCGTTCACATTCCATTGATATGAGTTCTATTCTTGGTGAACAAAGACAATCACAGACACCCAATGAAACCTGTATTAAAGTAGAAAATCTAAATTTTTTTTATGGCAAAAAGCAGGCATTGTATGGTGTTAACATGGAAATGTACCGCAAAAAAGTCACCGCTTACATTGGGCCCAGTGGCTGTGGTAAATCAACCTTATTACGCTGTATTAACCGCATGAATGATTTGGTCGATCATGTCACCATCGAAGGTAAAATTTTACTCGACGATGAAAACATCTACGACAAATCCGTTAAAGTTGCAGAATTACGTAGACGCGTTGGCATGGTATTTCAAAAACCCAATCCATTTCCTAAGACTATCTTTGAAAATGTAACTTATGGTCTCAGAATTCAAGGCATTAACGATAAACGTCTTTTAGAAGAAACCGTTGAAAAATCCTTGCGCGGTGCGGCGTTATGGGACGAAGTTAAAGACCGTTTACAGGATAACGCCTTAGGCTTATCAGGTGGTCAACAACAGCGTTTAGTGATTGCCCGTGCCATTGCTATTGAACCCGAAGTGTTGCTATTAGATGAACCTGCATCGGCTTTAGATCCTATTTCAACGTTAAAAATTGAAGAATTAATTAACGAGCTGAAAGAAAAATATACAATAGTCATTGTTACCCATAATATGCAGCAAGCAGCGCGGGTATCTGATTACACCGCGTTTATGTATATGGGTGAGCTTATTGAGATGAGTACAACCAGCGAGTTATTTACCAATCCCAAGAAAAAACAAACAGAAGATTATATTACTGGACGCTACGGTTAATTAGGAGCAGAGCAATGGACAACAGCAAAATAGGGCATCATATCTCTGAGCAATTCAATAAAGAATTGGAAGATATTCGCAATAAAGTATTAATCATGGGCGGCTTAGTTGAGCAGCAAATAGAGCTAGCAATCAAAGCATTCATCACGGGTGATGCGGAACTTGCTGAATTGGTCATTAAGCAAGACAATCAAGTTGACGAGCTAGAAGTGGCAATTGATTTGGAATGTACTCAAATTCTAGCACTGCGCCAACCGACAGCATTTGATTTACGCTTATTATTGACGGTCATTAAAGTTATTAGTGAATTGGAAATTATTGGTGATTTAGCGGAGCGGGTTGCCAAAATGGCTTTGCAATTATCCGATAGTGACAGTAAAAAAGACCATTATTATGAAATGCAACACATGACTGACTTGGTTAAAGATATGCTACACGGTGCGTTAGATGCGTTTGCCAGAATGTGCATAGATGATATTACTTTAATTACTGCGCGTGATGTTGATGTCGATAGAGAATACGATAGTATCCTTCGCCAGCTGATTACTCACATGATGGAAGATCCTAGACACATTACTCGCACGCTTAATGTCATGTGGACAGTACGAGCCATCGAACGTATCGGCGACCACGCGTGTTATATCTGCGAACATTTGGTTTTTATGATTAAAGGCGAGGCGGTGCAGCATTTAACTCAGGCACAATTAGAAGCTAGATTAAACCAATAGTAATACCGTTGCTTTGCGTATCGCCTCCTTTGAGGCGATATAGCTAAAGCAGTTGTGTTGATTACAAAACCGTTCGCACTGAGCCTGTCGAAGTGTGAATGTGGTTCGACAAGCTCACCACGAACGGTATCATTTTATTGTGCGTTAGCTCTATTAAGGGCTGGCACAAGGCGCAGCCCTTACTTTTAATGGCAGTAGCATTTAGCCTACAATCAAGCCATCTTCCATGTGTAGCACTTTCCCCATTCTTGCTGCCAGTTCGTGGTCATGCGTGACCACTAGAAAACTAATCGCCAATTCCTGATTTAACTCCAGCATCAACTGATAAACCGAATCAGCGGTTTTACTGTCCAAATTGCCTGTGGGTTCATCGGCTAGAATCACATTAGGTTTGTTAATTAAGGCTCTAGCAATCGCGGCACGTTGTCTTTCACCGCCTGATAATTCGCTGGGTTTATGTTCAATACGCGGGGCTAAACCGACGCGCTTTAATAAATCAGCGGCGCGAACTTTGGCTTCTTTCACTGAAAGCCCTGCAATTAATAACGGCATGGCAACATTTTCCAATACCGTAAATTCGCCTAATAAATGATGCGATTGATAGATGAATCCCAGTGATTTATTGCGTAACTGTGCCAGTTTGGTACTGTTGACTGAATTCAAATTAACGCCGTTTAGAATCACTTCGCCGCTAGTCGGTTTATCTAAGCCGCCTAATAAGTGCATCAGGGTACTTTTACCTGAGCCTGACACGCCCATAATCGCCACGCGTTCACCGACAGCGATGGCTAAATCCACGCCTTTTAAGACTTCAACATCCAATTCACCTTGATAGCGTTTGGTTAATTTTTTACATTCCAAAATAATCGGCTTTTTATTCATAACGCAGTACCTCGGCTGGATTGATTTTAGCGGCTTGCCACGCAGGATAAATAGTGGCGAGTATGGACAATAAAAATGCCATGCCAGCAGTGGCAATAACATCTGTCCACATCAATTCAGACGGTAATTCGCTGATGTAATAAATTTGTGCATTTAAAAATTTCACATGGAATAATTCTTCAATAGCACTGACTAAATCAGGCGCGTTGATGGCGAGCAATACGCCACAAATCACACCCAGTATCGTACCGAATAGCCCAATCACTGTACCTAGCACCATGAAGATGCCCATAACAGACGCAGAGGTTAGCCCTTGGGTTTTTAAAAGGGCAATGTCACTCCGTTTATCAGTCACCACCATAATCAGCGTAGAAACGATATTAAACGCCGACACCGCAACCAGTAATAACAGAATAATCGACATCACCTTTTTTTCCATTTTAATGGCTTGGAAAAAGTTATCATGCGCCATTGTCCAGTCACTGACTTGGTAATTGTCAATAAACGTTTTAGCAAGACTCGTAGTGATTTGCGGTGCGTTCAGTAAATCATCCATTTTAATACGCAGCGCGGATACGCTATTTTCTAAACGAAATAATTTAGCGGCATCGTCCATGTGAATGAGTGCCATATTGCGGTCGTATTCATACATACCCACTTGAAAAATACCCACTACGTTAAAGCGGCGCATCCTAGGCACAACACCCGCAGGCGTAGAGTTGACTTGTGGGCTAATGAGGGTCACTTTATCACCGACGGTGACTCCTAGATAATTCGCTTGTTCTAGCCCTAGAATAATGCCGTATTCACCAGCGACTAAATCCGATAATTTGCCTAATTTCATTTTATCGGCTATTTCAGATACTTTAGGTTCATAGTCTGGCAGAATGCCACTGACCATTGTGCCGTTGACGCGGCGATCTGCGTTAATCATGACTTGCCCATTAACAAACGGCGCAGTGCCTTGAATATGGGGGTAATTTTTTAATTGTTGCTCTAAGTCTTGCCAATTTTCTAATTGCCCAGAGCGTCCTGTCATAGTGGCGTGGGAAGTCATACTGAGCATCCGCTCACTGATTTTGCCGACAAAACCATTCATCACTGATAACACAGTAATCAACGCGGTAACGCTTAAGGCAATGCCTAAAACAGACGCTAGGGTAACAAAAGAAATAAATTGAGTACGACGTTTAGCCCGCGTATAACGCAAGCCGATATAAAAAATAAGGGGTTTAAACATGAAGTTTTTGAGGAGTTAGAGTAATTAAGATTTTCGGCACGCAGGGCAAAAACCATACAAATAAAGACTGTGATTAGTTAATTCATAACCTAATTTTATGGCAATTTCTTTTTGGCGAATTTCAATGGATTCGTCAGTAAATTCATCAACTGTGCCACATTTTACACACAAAATATGATCGTGATGATGACTATTTGCCAATTCAAAAATAGAATTACCGCCATCAAAATGGTGGCGAGTGACTAAACCTGCCGCTTCAAATTGCGTTAATACCCGATAAACCGTTGCCAAACCGATGTCTTCGTCTTCGCTGAGCAGGATTTTATACACTTGTTCCGCGCTTAAATGGCGTTGATCGAGCTGTTTTTCTAAAATTTGCAGAATTTTAATCCGAGGTAAAGTAACCTTCAGACCTGCATTCTTTAAGTCATGCCTTTCCAACATTTATCTCCTGTTACATCGCCGTGGGCTGATTGCACCCTATTACCTACATTGTAGCATGACAGTTTTATAGGATAATCTTTTAACATCCTGTATCATTTTACCTTTTTAAACCTTTCGCACTATCAAATGAGAAAATCGCTTTTTTCTTTCAGCCTATTGGCAAGTTTAACACTGACTGCCTGCACCACTGTTTTGAATAATTTGCCAGGTGTTTACACCTTAGAAATTCAACAAGGCAATATTATTGATCAAAATATGATTAATCAACTCCGACCCAATATGGATAAACGGCAAGTGTTATACATCATGGGTTCACCGATGCTGGTTGATTTTTTTCATAAAAATCGCTGGGATTATGTCTATTATGATAAGCCTAGTGGTGAAAATGCGGTTGAAAAGAAAGCCTTTTTAGTGTTTAAAACAGTGGATGGCACAGATAAATTAACAGGTATGTATGGCGATTTTAAACCCAGCAACCTGCCTGTTGTAAAGCCATCGGATGAGAAAATAGTCGATTTACCCAAGCGAGAAGTTGACCATACGCTGTGGGAAATGATTACTGGATTATTTGGTTTTGATGGCAGTGATACTAGCAGTGCCACACCTAAAACGGAACAAAAATCACAAGTGGATTTGCCTTTGTAAAAAATAGGAGTCCAAGTCATACCTTGGACTACAAGCCAACGATTACTCACACAAAATATCACCCAATTTAACGACGACCTTATCACTTTGGGGTATGGTTAAATGCAGAATGCAGTCGTGTTTTTGACGTTTGACGGTCACTATAAATTCACCCATTGGTACGCTGTCTAAATAGAAAAAGCCTTTTTTAGCCACAAAACTGTCTTGAATTTTACCTTTCACTGTATATTCTAGCGGCAACGCCGCTAAATATTGTTTGCCTCCATCCTTACAACAGTGTACGCATAACCTTCTACAGCAACAAATTTACCCAGCGTAAACTCAACTACACTTGCACTTCTTACACCTACGTCTATCACTGGCTCGTCATGATCAGCTACTTTATTCAAGCCCATATCTGCGGGTTTTATGCTAATTTTGCTAAGTCGCCGCGATTGTAGTGTCGGAATCATCATGGCTTTATTTTCATTGCCCACACCAAACTCTGCACCATCTTGATAGATGGGTACATTTTCTTTTGAGCCTTTCACTTTTATTACCGCAAAGCTATAGCCAAAGCAAAATAAAATGATTTAAAAGAGCTGAGAGAACAGTGTATCAGTGGAGCAGTTTTTCTTTCTTCTAAGTGCTTTAGCTTGCGCCCATTTGTGTTCAATAGGATTTAAGTCAGGTGAATAAGGCGGCAAGAATTC
>SHZG01000040.1 GCA_009692395.1 Methylococcales bacterium
TGGAATTCTTGCCGCCTTATTCACCTGACTTAAATCCTATTGAACACAAATGGGCGCAAGCTAAAGCACTTAGAAGAAAGAAAAACTGCTCCACTGATACACTGTTCTCTCAGCTCTTTTAAATCATTTTATTTTGCTTTGGCTATATAGATACAAGGTGCGCAACGTGTGCAGCTGTCCCAGTTCGGGTGGTAATTCGGTTAATCCTTGCTGTGATAAATCCAATTCTTGCCATTGTTGCTGTTTAGCTAGCTGAATGTTGGCTAACAGTTGTTGTTTAGTCATGTTTACACCATTTTTATAAAGCAAGTAGCCGATTGAATCATTGTGGGCTACCTGCTGTTTAAAGTGATTACTCTACCGTAACTGATTTTGCCAAGTTTCTCGGTTGATCAACATCGGTGCCTTTTAGTACGGCAACGTGGTAAGACAATAGTTGTAGAGGGATGGTGTAAACCATTGGGGAAATTTCATTGTCAACTGGTGGGACTTTAATAATCTGACTATTTTTGTCAGATTCCGTCGCGAGGGTTTCATCCATAAAAACAATGAGTTGTCCGCCTCGTGCAGCAACTTCCTGCATATTGGATTTGAGTTTTTCCAACAAGCTGTTGTTAGGTGCAACCACAATGACAGGCATATCGACATCAATTAACGCCAATGGACCGTGTTTTAATTCGCCTGCGGGGTAGGCTTCGGCGTGAATGTAGGATATTTCTTTGAGCTTTAACGCGCCTTCCATTGCGATGGGATAGTGTGTACCTCTGCCTAAAAACAGCGCGTGTTCTTTTTCGGCAAACTGCTCCGCTAAGGTTTTTATTTCATCATTCAATTGCAATACTTGTTCAATTTTTTTCGGCAAGCTGAATAATTCGGTGGTAATTTTCTGCTCCATCAGTTCAGTTAGTTGAAAGCGTCTACCAATGGCTATGACTAACATCATGAGTGCAACTAGCTGAGTGGTAAAGGCTTTGGTAGAGGCCACACCAATTTCTGGGCCTGCACGCGTCATTAACACCAAATCAGATTCTCGAACCAGTGAACTTTCAGGGACGTTACAAATAGCGATGGCATATTTCGCGCCTAATTTTTTGGCTTCTTGTAGTGCGGCTAAGGTATCAGCGGTTTCACCTGATTGTGAAATGGTAACAATCAGGGTGTCGGGCGATAATACTGGGCTACGGTAACGAAATTCACTGGCAACTTCGACGTTACAGAGAACGCTGGCGAATTTTTCAAACCAGTAACGCGCGACTAATCCAGCATGGTAGCTAGTACCACAGGCTAATATTTGTATAGCTTTAATGTTATCAAAAACGTCTACGGCATTATGCCCAAAGGTATTTTCTTGTAAACGGTTGTTGATAAATCTGCCTTCCAGTGTTTGCGAAATAGCAAACGGCTGCTCGTAGATTTCTTTGAGCATATAATGGCGATATTCACCTTTATCAACTGAATCGGCAGTGAGTTGGCTCTGTCTAATTGGACGATTAACTAATTGGTCATTCCCATCATAAATCAGCAGTTCTTTGATTGTTATCTTGGCAATATCGCCTTCTTCGAGAAAAATAAAGCGTTGCGTGACTGGCAGTAAGGCAGCAACATCAGAGGCAATAAAATATTCACCAAAGCCAATACCAATCACTAACGGGCTACCTTTTCGACAGGCAATGAGGGTGTCAGGTTCATCGGCACTCATGATGCCTAGCGCATACGCGCCTTCTAATTTTTTTACCGTTTGTTTAACGGCATTTAGTAGACTGTCAGTCGTTTCTCTCGCGTGATGAATTTGGTGAACAATGACTTCCGTATCAGTTTCTGAGGTAAATTCGTAACCGTTACCCGTTTGTTCTTCTCTTAACTGCTCATGGTTTTCAATGATGCCATTATGCACCACGGCGATTTTATCACGACTAATATGCGGATGGGCATTCGCGGTGCTGGGTTTACCATGCGTTGCCCAGCGAGTGTGGGCAATCCCTAAATAGCCAGCAATCGGATCAGATTCTATTAATGCTTCCAGTCCTTTGACTTTGCCAAGTTCGCGTTTTCGGTAGATTTCGTTATCGTGAACGACAGCAAGTCCAGCCGAATCATAGCCACGATATTCTAAACGCTTTAAACCTTCTAATAAAATGGGGACTACGTTACGTTGTGCTATACCACCTACAATTCCACACATTTTATTTCTCCTGTTTAACGGGTCGTTGCCAGCCTGAGAGTGTAAACTGTTTTCCTCTGCTAAGTGTCAGTTGATTTTCAGGGCAGTCTTTAGTGATGGTTGAACCTGCGCCAATGGTCGCATTTTTGCCGACAGTGACAGGGGCAACTAACTGAGTATTTGAACCGATAAACGCACCATCTTCAATCATGGTTCTAAATTTATTCACCCCATCATAGTTACAAGTAATCGTGCCTGCACCGATATTGACTTTACTACCTACGGTGGTGTCACCAATATAACTTAAGTGGTTTATTTTACTGCCTAGCCCAACGGTAGATTTTTTGATTTCCACGAAATTACCGATATGGACATCATTAGCAAGTACTGCGTCAGGTCTTAATCTGGCAAACGGGCCAATACGACTGTTATCACCTATGATGGCATTCTCGATAATGCAGTTAGCAAATATTTCCACATTGTCACCAATAGTGGCATTTTTTATCTGCGTATTGGCGCCAATTTTGACATTATTACCAATGCTATTTTTGCCTTCTAAAATCACATTGATGTCGATTTCCACATCGCTGCCTAACGATTCTATCGAACCACGAATATCAAAACGAGCGGGGTCTATTAGCGTAACGCCTTGTTCCATTAGGCTCCGCGCTTGCTGTTGTTGATAAACCCGCTCTAGGTGACTCAGTTGGAGGCGATCATTAATCCCTAACACTTCATCTTCGGTTTCTGGCTGACTAGTGACTATTGTCATACCATCAGCAACTGCCATCTCAATGACATCGGTCAAATAATATTCACCTTGTGCATTATTATTGCCTAATTGGTTTAGCCATTGCTTTAGCTTGCCACCTTGTACCGCCAAAATACCCGTATTACCTTCGGTAATCAGTTTTTCACTATCAGTAGCGTCTTTTTGTTCGACAATTTTAGTAACATTACCATTGCTATCCCTAACTATTCTGCCGTAGCCTGTTGGATTTTCAAGATTAACAGTCAGTAAAGCAAGAGATTGATCATTTACGTTGCCCAGCAATTGTTTTACGGTGACTAACTTCAGTAAGGGAACATCGCCATAGAGAATTAATACCGTATCGGTATCTGCAATTTGATCGCTGACCTGTTGTACAGCGTGACCTGTACCTAGTTGTTGTTTTTGCTCAATCCAACTAGCAGGCGAATTTTTTAACGTTTCTGTCACCAATTCTGCGCCATGCCCAACAACGATTTTAATGCTGTTATTTTCTATCTGACTACTCATGTCATAAACGTGTTGTAGCAACGGCTTATTCGCTATTTTATGTAAAACCTTGGGTAGCTCTGAACGCATACGCGTTCCTTTACCTGCTGCCAAAATAATCGTAGTAATTTTCATCTCACTTCCCATTAAACAAAAAAAGCCCGATAGCGCGAAGAGCGTTATCAGGCTTTTGAAAAATTATAAAAACGCTGTCAACAAAGTTACGTTTTTATTATCCGCCGCGTTTTCTCAGTTTATCCAGTGCTTTTAACTGCATAACCGCCTGAGCCAACTGCGCTTGTGCTTGTGCGTAATCAAGTTTGCCACTCTTATCTTGCAGAGCTTCTTCGGCTCTAGCTTTGGCTTGTAACGCAGCCGCTTCGTCAATATCTTTTGATCTAATCGCGGTATCAGCCAGAATAATAACCATGTGCGGCTGCACTTCTAAAAGACCACCTGATATATAAAAATGCAGGGTTTCGTTATTATCAATTTTGACGCGAACTTCACCTGGTTTCAGCTTTGTTATTAACGGGGCATGACGAGGTGTGATACCAACTTCACCCATTTCAGCAGGTGCAAATACCATCTCTGCGCGACCTGAATATATTTCTTCTTCCGCACTTACGATGTCTACATGTACGATCATGGTCATTTTCTTTACCGTTTCGTTTTTCGTATTTCTAAGCTGCCTATGGCAGTGAACATTATTTCATTGCCTTAGCTTTTTCCAGCACTTCGTCAATCGTACCTACCATGTAGAACGCTTGTTCTGGAATAGCATCGTATTCGCCGCTAATAATGCCTTTAAAACCAGCAATAGTATCTTTTAATGACACATATTTACCCGGTGAGCCTGTGAAGACTTCGGCAACAAAGAACGGTTGAGACATGAAACGCTGAACTTTACGCGCTCTGGTTACTGATAATTTATCTTCTTCTGATAATTCATCCATACCCAAAATGGCGATAATGTCGCGTAATTCTTTGTAACGTTGCAAGATACCTTGCACACTACGCGCAACATCATAATGGTCTTGACCAATGACTAACGGATCAAGCTGACGACTGGTTGAATCTAAAGGATCAATCGCAGGATAGATACCTAATTCAGCAATTTGTCGTGACAGTACCACGGTTGCATCTAAGTGAGCAAACGTTGTAGCAGGTGATGGATCTGTTAAGTCATCCGCAGGGACATAAACCGCTTGGATAGAGGTAATAGAACCCGTTTTAGTTGAGGTAATACGCTCTTGTAATACACCCATTTCTTCAGCTAATGTTGGCTGATAACCTACCGCTGATGGCATACGACCTAATAGTGCTGATACTTCTGTTCCTGCCAAGGTATAACGATAAATGTTATCAACGAAGAATAATACGTCGCGACCTTCATCACGGAAATATTCCGCCATTGTTAAACCAGTTAGCGCAACGCGCAATCTGTTTCCAGGTGGCTCGTTCATTTGACCATAGACTAACGATACTTTGTCGATAACGTTAGAATCGGTCATTTCGTGATAGAAGTCGTTACCTTCACGAGTACGCTCACCCACACCTGCGAATACCGAAAAACCGCTATGTTCAATCGCGATGTTACGAATCAGCTCCATCATGTTGACGGTTTTACCTACGCCAGCACCACCGAATAAACCAACTTTTCCACCTTTAGTAAACGGGCAAACTAAGTCAATAACTTTAATACCTGTTTCTAATAGTTCATTGGCAGCGGCTTGTTCAGCATAACTGGGGGCTTCACGATGAATCCCCCATTTAACTTTTTCGCCGATAGGTCCTTTTTCGTCTATGGGTTCACCCAAGACATTCATAATACGACCTAAAGTTTCTTGACCAACTGGTACGGCAATCGCGGCGTGTGTATTAACAACAACCAAGCCTCTGCTTGAGCCATCGGTACTACCCATTGCGATAGTTCTGACTACGCCATCACCGAGTTGTTGTTGTACTTCCAACACCAAGCCGTTTTTTTCTACTTTTAATGCGTCATATACTTTTGGCAGGTCTTCGCGTGAAAATTCCACGTCAACAACTGCACCAATAATTTGAACGATTTTACCCGAACTCATTCTGTGTCCTCTTGTATTGTGTTGTTAGTGCAGGGGGTTAAACAGCAGCGGCACCAGCAACAATTTCTGAAATTTCCTGAGTGATAGCGGCTTGTCTGGCTTTATTGTAAATTAGTTGTAACTCGCTAATAAGATTGCCCGCATTATCCGAAGCACTCTTCATTGCGACCATTCTAGCAGCCTGTTCACACGCATTGTTCTCAACCAGCCCCTGATAAACGATGGACTCAACATAACGAATCAGTAAATGATCCAAAATATCTTTCGCATCTGGCTCATAAATGTAATCCCAATGACGACCGCTGAGCGTTGTATGAATTTCACAGGCGATCACTGGCAGTAATTGTTGAATGATCGGCTTTTGCGTCATGGTATTAACGAATTCATTATTAATGACATACAATTCGTCAATATGCCCCGCATTGTAAGAATCCAGCATGATTCGAATGAGACCCACAATATCTTGTATATGTGGAGCATCACCCAATTTAGCCGAGCTAGCCACTACATTTGCTTTCAGATTGCTAAAAAAACCCGCGGCTTTACCACCAATGGTTGCAATATCAACATCGATACCCTCTTTTTCCCATTGCGATAAATGCGTTAGCGTCTTTCTGAACACATTTGAATTTAAGCCCCCACACAAACCCTTATCCGAACTCACAACGATAATACCAACACGTTTTACGTCGCGTTTAATCAGAAATGAATGTTTGTATTCTGGATTTGCGTGTGCCAAATGCTTAATAATTCGGGCAATCTTTTTAGAGTAGGGACGTGTCGCCTGCATTCTGTCTTTTGTTTTACGCATTCTACTGGCAGCAATCTTTTCCATTGCGCGAGTAATTTTTTGAGTATTTTTAATACTCGCAATTTTAGTGCGTATTTCTTTACCAACAGCCATAAGGAGACCCTTTTACCAACTATGCGTTTTAACGAAATTTTCAATAGCTGCTCTTATGCTACTACTGATTTCATTACTAAAATCACCTGTTGCATTAATACCATCCATTAATTCAGAATGTTCTGATTTCATGTACAACAGTAAAGCGGCTTCAAAAGCGAGTACTTTTTTGATTTCAACGTTATCGAGAAAACCTTCGTTAGCAGCAAATAATGACACTGCCATTTGTGCAACTGACATTGGCGAATATTGATTTTGTTTCATCAATTCCGTCACGCGTTGACCACGTTCTAGCTGTTTACGCGTATTTTCATCTAAGTCCGAAGCAAACTGAGCAAACGCCGCTAATTCACGGTATTGCGCCAAGTCTAAACGTGTACCACCGCCTAACTTCTTAATAATCTTAGTTTGTGCCGCGCCACCTACTCGCGATACTGATAAACCTGCGTTCACCGCAGGACGTATACCTGAGTTAAACAAGCTAGTTTCTAAGAAAATTTGTCCGTCAGTAATCGAAATTACGTTAGTCGGTACGAAAGCTGATACGTCACCACCTTGAGTTTCAATAATTGGTAAGGCAGTCAACGAACCTGTTTTACCTTTTACTTTGCCGCCAGTCAGTCTTTCAACTTCATGGGCATTAATGCGTGAGGCTCTTTCTAATAAACGCGAGTGCAAATAGAACACGTCACCTGGATACGCTTCACGACCTGGTGGACGACGTAATAACAAAGAAATTTGACGATACGCCCACGCTTGTTTGGTTAAATCATCATAAATGATTAACGCATCTTCGCCACGGTCTCTAAAAAATTCACCCATCGAACAACCTGTATAAGGCGCGATGAATTGTAAAGCCGCTGATTCAGACGCAGAAGCCACAACCACAATGGTATGAGCCATCGCGCCGTGTTCTTCTAACTTGCGTACCACGTTAGCAACGGATGAACGTTTTTGTCCAATCGCCACATAGATACATTTAATACCTGTACCTTTTTGATTGATGATGGCATCAATCGCAATCGCTGTTTTACCTGTTTGACGGTCACCAATGATTAACTCACGTTGACCACGACCGACAGGAACCATTGCATCAATCGATTTTAGCCCTAATTGTATAGGTTGATCCACTGATTGACGGGTAATTACCCCAGGTGCAATTTTTTCGATAGGTGCGGTTTCGGTGGTATTGATTGCACCTTTACCATCAATGGGATTACCTAGCGCGTCAACCACACGACCCAGCAAGGCTTCACCGACGGGTACTTCTAAAATTTTGCCTGTACATTTAACGGTATCGCCTTCAGAGATATGTTGATAAGCACCTAATATCACCACACCAACTGAATCTCTTTCGAGGTTTAATGCCATGCCAAAGGTATTGCCTGGAAACTCCAGCATTTCACCTTGCATCGCTTCTGACAAACCATGTACGCGTACAATACCGTCAGTCACACTGACAACTGTACCTTCTGTGTGCGCTTCGGCACTCAGGTTAAAGTTTTCGATCTTATTTTTAATTAGATCACTTATTTCAGATGGGTTTAATTGCATATTGCTCTTCTCACTCTCACTGTAGCGTCTTTTGCATTTGTTGAAGTTGGCCTCTAATAGAGCCGTCAATCACTCGGTCGCCCGCGCGGACTAAAACACCACCAATCAATGATTTATCGATGCTGACATTCATATTGACTTTCTTACCAAGGGTCTTTTCTAAAGTTGAAGCAAACTTAGGCTTTTCGTCTTTAGAAAACGCATAAGCGACAACGACTTCAACATTAACGTAACCTTCATCTTCTGTCTTGTAGATCTCGAAAAGCGTGGCAATGATGGAAATCAAGGTCAGCCGATTATTGTGAACCAGCAACTGGAGAAGATTTTCAGCTTCTTCACTTACCTGCCCTCGGCAAATATCCAACACGAATACTGTCAATGCTTGCTTATTCACTTTGGGATTATCGATGACCACAGAAATATCTTTATTACTGAGGACAGCCGACATAAACGCCAAATCTACCGACCATTTTTTAGTGGTCGCGGTTTCTTTGGCTCTTTTAAACACAGCTACCGCATAAGGTCTTGCCAATGTTGCCAATTCGCTCATACTGCTTAACCTAGTTGATTAGAGACTTTACTGATAATGTCATGATGCTTGGCTTTATCAATTTCTGCACCCAGAATTTTTTCTGCGGCACTAAATGCTAAAGCGGCGACTTCTTGACGCAAATTTTCTCTTGCTTGGTGTATTTCTTGCTCAATCTGCGCTTTTGCTGCCAGAATCATTCTATCGCCCTCTTTCTTACCGAGGTCTTTCGATTCTTCAATCAGTTCATTAGCGCGTTTTTGTGCTAGGTTGACAATTTCGGCAGATTGATTTTTGGCTTCTTTGATCACATTTTTAGCTTTTTTTTCAGCCAAGTGCATATTTTCTTGACCTTTTTCAGCCGCTGCCAAACCATCAGCAATTTTTTTCCGACGTTCTTCTAACGAGTCAAATAAAGGTGGCCAAATATACTTCATGGTAAACCACACCAGAAGTGTAAAGGTAATCATTTGCCCAATTAGAGTAGCATTGATGCTCACGATGCGTTCCTCTTGTTGCTATTAAAATTAGACAGTTGGAATTAACCCGCAGCTGCCGCTGTTACCGCAGACAAGAATGGGTTTGCGAAAGTAAAGAACAACGCCAAACCAACACCAATCATCGTTACCGCATCTAATAAACCTGCAACAACAAACATTTTTACTTGTAGCATAGGTACCATCTCAGGTTGACGCGCCGCGCCTTCTAAGAATTTTCCGCCCAACAGACCGAAACCAATTGCTGTTCCTAACGCACCCATACCAAGAACCAGACCAACTGCAATAGCAGTCATGCCTTGTACATCAGCGATTAATCTTGCAATTTCCATGAAACCTCCAAACGGTTAATTTAAGTGATAAAAAATAAAACTATTAATGATCTTCGTGTGCCATACTCAGGTAAACAATCGTCAATACCATGAAAATAAACGCTTGAAGCGTAATGATTAAAATATGGAAAATCGCCCAAGGAAAACTCAGTACAGGTTGCAGATACCAAGGCAATAAAGCAATTAAAATAAAAATTAACTCACCTGCATATAAGTTACCAAATAAACGCAGTGCCAGTGAGATAGGCTTGGCAATTTCTTCGACTAATTTTAACAACAAATTGAATGGTAATAACCAAGGGCCAAACGGTTGAAACATTAATTCTTTAGCGAAGCCCCAAGGGCCTTTTATTTTAATACTGTAAAAAATAATTAACATAAATACTGAAATAGACATCGCAAAGGTGGCATTTAAATCGGTACTAGGCACGACACGCAAATACTCAAGACCCATCATTGAGCCAACCAATGGCAATATATCGACAGGGAATAAATCCATGAAGTTCCATAAGAATATCCAGCAAAAAATAGTCAGTGCTAACGGTGCAATTAATTGATTGCGTCCATGAAAGCTATCCTTTACTTGCTGATCTACAAATTCAATCAGCATTTCGGCAAAACCTTGTACTAAATTAGGTACGCCCGATGTCGCTTTCTCTGCGGCTGTTTTAAAAAACCAGAGAAACAATCCACCTAAAGCGGCCGAAAAAAACAAGGTATCCAGATGCAGTGTCCAAAAACCCTCACCAATGTGTAACGGCGTTAAATGGTGAATGATATAGCCAGTTGCGCCTTCGGCATGAGCTTCAGTAGCCATCGTTCCTCTCTTTGAAAAATAATAATGTCAACGCATCAATAATGCGAACCAAAAAACTGATAACGCCGCCATATAGCTGACTAACAGTGGTAATATTTGTATGTTTGAGACTTGAAAAATCATGATAAACAGCGCGGCAGTCAATAACAACTTGCCTGATTCACCCGCATAAAAAGAATTAACGATTTTTCTAGCTTCTTGCCCCGCTGACCTGTGTATTCGCAGTGCGAAATACAGGTTAGGAATAAAAGCAGCCGTGCCACCTAAAACCGCAGATAAGGCTTGTTGCCCCCCACCTGTAATGGCAAAGCCAGCAGTGACAATGAGTATAATCAACACTTGATAACTCAGTATCTTAACGACAGTAGAGTATTTTCCATCTGTCATACGACTCTCCAAACATAATAGTTTGAGGATTATAGCTATCGAACCCGATTAAATCAAGACTTCACCATTCTCTGGATAAGTGTCTTTAAAATACAATAATTTCCCGCAATGGCTTAAACCGCTGTTTGCGCCGCTGTCAATGTCTTAAACAACTGAGTATTCTTAGGAATCAGCGCGTAATCACACAGTGTAATAAACGGCGCATCGGTTCTACTATCACCTGCACCAAAGGTTAATAAATCTGGATACTCACGTTTGTATTGTGCTAATAAATAACTCACCGCATCTTCTTTATTAATTATTTTCGGCAACACGGCGAGATTATTACCGTTGATATGCCAATACAAACTGCCATCGAGAATACTGGGATGGGGTTTAATCACAGCATCAAGTAACTTTTTGAGGGTGGTTTCAATGCGGTCTTCGTGTTTAATATAGCCATACCAAGTAACCGAAAAATCATTGACTAAGCGAGGCTTAAAGCCTTGCTGTTGTTGGCAATAGCTCTCAATCTCTGCCCATAAGTCGAAGAATTTTTCATGATAAATGGGTAAGGCTTGCATCATCCGCGCCATCCATACTTCATCCACTTGCCGCTGTTTGTCTAAAATAACCGCGCCGTGATTAATTACCGCTTCTTCTTGAAACGGCAAGGTACAACGTCCAAAGGCATGAACATCACGCGCTGTCACAGGCACGATTTTAAAACCTTGCGATAGCCAATCCCAGAGCCATTGCTGTTTATGGGTAGCGAAAGAATTGGGCGTGCCGTCGGGTAAAGTCGCCCGCATTTGCAGCCGTGGATCATCCGCGCCAAATTCACATTTTCGTTTGGTTTGAAACAGAGTGTCATCAAGGTCTAAAAAAATGTAGCGTTGCATAAGAGGCGTTGGGAGTGAGTTCAAAGTGTGCGCTGATTGCGTTCCAGTCGTGGAGTAATTTAAGCAATGGCGCGTTTAATGGGGTTTCGTGACACAGAATAATTTCGCGGTAATCAGCGGGATTCATGTTGTAAATGAAGTTGTTAATACCGTCTTCGTAGTTATCTTCAAACTGACAGATTAAGGCGATTTCATTACCCAAATGAATCGGGGAGCGCGTGGTGCTTTGCACTTTGACATTCACGCCTTGCGCGGCGAGTTCGCGTCCTAACAAATACGCAGGGCTGTTACATTCGCCTGTGCCTAATACTAAAATCGGGCGGTTATCTTGCTTAGTGGTTTTAAAATGCGGTTTTGGATCAGCGTGTAAAGCCACAGGTTCAGTCATGCCTAACCGCCCGTGCCATGCCAACAAATGTTTTTTACACGCATTATTGCTGGAGGCATTGACAGTAATTGCATCAATCGCCGCGTTATAGCTGTCAGTAAAATTCAATAAACCTTGGCGAAAACAAAGCCACTCAACCGCAACGCCTGATTCGTCTTCTAAATATGCACGGTCATCGGGATGGGCAAAATTAACCAGACTGACAATAAACACTTTGCGCAACTTAGGATTCACTTTTTGATACGCTTGAATCAGCCGTAAAAACGTTCTGCCCGTGCTGATTTCATCATCGATTAACACCAGCGTATCTGCCGTTAAAAATCGCTGTTTATACGCTGGCTCAGTCGGATAGTACAAGAAAAAGTCAGTCGCATGACTGTGGGCTTCTTCAAATTCCAAGCGTTCAGTGTCCGCTAAATGATAGCGCGTGGTTTGCATAAATAACGCGTTTTGCAAACCCTCACGGTGCGCCGCTTCAAATACGCCATAACCCAAGCCTGTCGCGGTTTCTGCCATGCCTATCCATAAGGAACTATCACCCGCGCCGCTGTTTAACACCAATCGCGCTAAGGCTCGATAAGACCAGCTCATCATTTTCGGCGTGACAGGGTAATGTTTAGCCAACACTTTACTGACTAATAAAAACTTACGTTTGCTACTGACACGCGCCGCAAAACCTAATAAACGATTCAGCGGCACACGTCCCGCTTCAAGTTCAAGTTGTAGTGTGCCTGTCTCTAATTGAATAGTTACTAATTTTTTCATGTTAAAAGATTCATAAAGGGTGCTAACCACTGTAATACAGTGGCTTTAAGCGCGATAAAGGAAAGGGAACTGGCTCTTAGCATACCAACGACACCAACTAAAATCCAAAATACATTCAGTAAGGTATAGGCTTGGTCTTTTTTGAGTATGGCACACTAAGAAAGTATTACGGCATCGACCGTATTAAATGCCCAGACAAACAAAAATGGGCTATCCGCGCCCATCCAGCTCACCAGCGAGAAACTAAAAATTCGCATCATGACACCCAGCATTTCAATTTGGCGAATGTAGCTATAAACGAAGGAATTTATGTTGATGAGGGACATTGTTCAAAATTTTATAGACTGAATCAGACTATTCATTGTGCTAAGGAAAATAACGATACATTTCTTTTCTGTGCAAGAATCGAATAATTATAACGGTGTCATTTTCAAGTTTTAAGCCAATTAGATAATCACCGATTCTAATTCGATAATAGTTTTGTGCAGAGTTTTTGAGTTTTTTAACATGAGCAATAGAATTTAAGGAATCTGCTAATTCAATTTGTTCGATAACACCTTTAACTCACACGATTACCCACAACTCAATCAGAGTTAGCATAAACCGCCCTAGCGATTTCGATACCGAAAGCGTAATGCCTGACTTTTTCCATGCCTTCCCATAAGGTTTTAGCACCTGGGAAGCCATCACTTTTTCTACCTAAGAAGCCG
>SHZG01000041.1 GCA_009692395.1 Methylococcales bacterium
CGGCTTCTTAGGTAGAAAAAGTGATGGCTTCCCAGGTGCTAAAACCTTATGGGAAGGCATGGAAAAAGTCAGGCATTACGCTTTCGGTATCGAAATCGCTAGGGCGGTTTATGCTAACTCTGATTGAGTTGTGGGTAATCGTGTGGTCTAAGGTAGTCGCCAAAGTGAACAGGCAATTATGGCAAGCCCCGATTAATACAACTGACTATTTTGATAAAGCCTCACGCGCCGCCATATTGGTATACGCATTGGCTTTGCAAGATAGGCAGACGTTATCTGATAGCGACATGAAAGCCGCGTTTAAAATCAAAACCGTTAATCGCGTTTCAATCACTAAATGGTTTAATAAAGAACTTGCGCTATCATTGCTCAACTACCAACACGCAGCAAAAAGCTGTGCGGGTGATGATTGGACGTGTGTTGGCACACTCAATTCAACTGCCGATTTACTCAAACAAGCCGAAGCGTGGCAAACAAACATCCCCCCTGACCTGTCCGCGTGGCGTGATAATCTACAACAATTCACCCGCGCTTATACGGATGAACAACTGCGCTTAGCGGCATTATTTCCCACCGTTAGCAGTGAAATTGACACCTTTAACACTAACGAATGGAACGGCGACCACTTTGCTGACCGCCAATTTTTACTGACGTTTGATGATGGACCAACTAAAACACAAGGTCATACTGATGACGTATTAACCATGCTCGCGGCTAATCAAAAGAGCGCGGTGTTTTTTGTGTTAGGGGACAACCTGCAAAATCGTTTAACCAAAACCGACGCGCCAACACTGGCAGCACTGTATAAAAACCAATGTGTCGCCATTCACGGCTGGGAACATCAATCACACGCCAAATGGGCAAACTGGCAAGATTCAATTAAACGCACACAAACACTATTGACAACTATCCTCCCGAAGCAAGACGCGCCAACAGGCAGTTTTTCACCATTATTTCGTCCACCTTATGGGCAACGTAAAGCGGACAGCGATGCGTTTTTTCAGCAACAGCAGTTACAAGTGGTGTTATGGAATTTAGATTCCCAAGACTGGAATAATCAGGTGAACAGCGACGACATACTGAATCGTATGCTGACGTTAATGCTCATTAAACGGCATGGCGTGTTGTTATTTCACGATGTTCACCCAAAAGCCAACGCCGCGTTACCCATATTATTTAATGAATTAGATACGGCAGTTAAGTGGCAGCATTGTCATCAGTTGTAATTATTACTGTTTTATTGACAGCTAGTTAAACTGACAAGAAAGCATAACGCTAATAACAATTATGGTGTTATCTCATCATTAGTTACCGTATACTGCTCGGCTGAAAGAGTCAGCTGAGCAGTCGCCGTTTTATTGTAGTGATAGAAGGGAGGAAAGTCCGGGCTTCATTGGGCAGGGTGCTAGGTAATGCCTAGGAGGCGTGAGCCTACGACAAGTGCCACAGAAAATATACCGCCATCGTCACAAACGGCAATGGTAAGGGTGAAATGGTGCGGTAAGAGCGCACCGCGCAACTGGTAACAGGTGTGGCAGGGTAAACTCCACTCGAAGCAAGATCAAATAGAGAAGCAGACGCGTGGCCCGCGCGGCTTCTGGGTAGATTGCTTGAGCGTTCAGGTGACTGAACGCCTAGATGAATGGCTGCTCTCGACAGAACCCGGCTTATAGGCTGACTCTTTCTTCCTCATTACTGCACGACCTCCTCACTAAAATTTGAACACCCCACACTAAAATCGTTTCAACACCACGCATTTTTAAGTCATTCGTTATTCCTCCGTTTTAAGATAAAAATATTTCACCCTTATTAAAACGGTTCATTGCATTCCCTCATTTGTATATACTATGTACCACTGTTAAGAGCCTTCCATACTTTTCAATCAGGGTAGTTCTTAGGTACACTAAATAAACACTCGGCTCACATTACAAAATTTCACTCCACAGCCATGTTATCAATCCATGCACAACCCCGTCCCAACAGGAATACATAATGAATAACACTTTTCTTTCAGAAATTACTGGACAGCTTGATATTGATCCAGCGGAAACCAAGGAATGGATTGAAGCACTGCAATCTGTCTTAGAACAAGATGGTAGCGAACGCGCACATTTTTTGATTGAACAGCTAGTCGCAGCGACACGACATTCTGGCTTTGATATTCCCTTTAGTGCCAATACTGCGTATCTCAATACCATTCCTGTGGCTCAGCAGGCACAGTTTCACGGTGATGCCACCATCGAACAAAAAATCCGTTCTTATGTGCGCTGGAATGCCATGATGATGGTGTTACGCGCCAATAAACACACCAATGTGGGTGGGCATATTGCCAGTTTCGCTTCCGCTGCCACGCTATATGATGTCGGTTACAATCATTTCTGGCACGCGGCATCTGAGAAGCATGATGGCGACTTAATTTACACCCAAGGGCATTTAACACCAGGTGATTATGCCCGCGCGTTTTTAATCGGTCGCTTAACGCCTGAGCAAATGGATAATTTCCGCCAAGAAGTGCATGGCGGCGGTTTATCGTCTTATCCACATCCGTGGTTAATGCCTGATTTTTGGCAGTTCCCGACGGTGTCTATGGGTTTAGGCCCGATTATGGCGATTTATCAAGCCCGTTTCATGCGTTATTTGCGTGATCGTGGCTTTGCTAATACTGACGGACGTAAAGTCTGGAGTTTTCTTGGTGATGGTGAAACCGATGAACCTGAATCATTAGGTGCGATTGGTATGGCTGGGCGTGAACGCTTAGACAATCTTATTTTTGTGGTCAATTGCAATTTGCAACGCTTAGATGGCCCAGTACGCGGCAACGGCAAAATCATTCAAGAACTGGAAAGTGAATTTCGCGGTGCAGGTTGGAATGTTATCAAGCTGGTTTGGGGGCAACATTGGGATACCTTACTTGCGCGTGATAAAGACGGTTTATTAGCCGCGCGGATGATGGAATGTGTCGATGGTGATTATCAAACCTTTAAAGCCAAAGATGGCGCGTATGTCCGTGAACATTTCTTTAATACCCCAGAATTGAAAAAGATGGTTGTCGATTGGTCTGACCGTGACATTTGGAGTCTGAATCGCGGTGGTCATGATCCCGCCAAAGTATTTGCTGCTTTTCATGCCGCTGTTAATCACAAAGGGCAACCGACCGTTATTCTCGCTAAAACCATTAAAGGTTATGGCATGGGAACATCGGGCGAAGCGCAAAACACCTCGCATCAACAGAAAAAAATGGATCAAATTTCACTGGAAAACTTCCGTGATAGATACGAATTACCCGTTGATGATGAGCAAATCAAAAAATTGCCCTATTTGACCTTCCCCGAAGGCTCAAAAGAACTCAACTATATGCAGGCACGGCGCGCTGAATTAGGCGGTCATTTACCAGCCAGACGCGCCAAATCTTACGCGCTAGATGTGCCTGTATTGATTGACTTTAAAGCCTTGTTAGAAGCTAATGATAAAGAATCGTCCACCACAATGGCATTTGTCCGTTTGTTGAATATTCTGACAAAAGATAAAAATATCGGTAAACGCGTCGTGCCGATAGTCCCCGATGAGTCACGCACCTTTGGTATGGAAGGGATGTTCCGTCAATTGGGTATCTGGTCACAAGTTGGGCAGCTATACACCCCGCAAGATGCCGATCAGTTAATGTTTTATAAAGAAGATAAACACGGTCAAGTGTTGCAAGAAGGCATTAACGAAGCAGGTGGTTTGTGTGACTGGATAGCGGCAGGTACATCCTATTCCACACACAATGTACCGATGATTCCGTTCTTTATTTATTACTCCATGTTTGGTTTCCAACGCGTGGGTGATTTAATTTGGGCAGCCGCAGATCAACGCACACGCGGCTTTTTAATGGGCGGTACAGCTGGACGCACCACGCTGAACGGCGAAGGCTTACAACATGAAGACGGTCATAGTCATATAATGTCGGCGACTGTGCCAAATTGTATTTCTTACGACCCTACTTACGCGTATGAAGTTGCCGTCATTATTCAAGATGGTCTACGCCGTATGTATGTTGAGCAAGAAGATGTGTTTTATTACATCACCGTAATGAACGAAAATTATGCCCATCCTGCCATGCCAAAAGGTATCGAACTGGATATACTCAAAGGGATGTATAGCTTTGCTCAAGGTGCAGACAATAAAGCCCCGCGCGTACAGTTATTAGGGTCAGGTACTATTTTCCGTGAAGGTGAGTTTGCCGCGCAATTATTGCGTAATGATTGGGGTGTCGAGTCCGATTTATGGAGCTGCCCTAGCTTTACCGAATTGGCGCGTGATGGTCAACACTGTGAACGCTGGAATCGTTTGCATCCTACCGAAGCCGCTAAACAGCCTCATGTCAGTCACTGCTTAGCGAATGCCGTCGGCCCTGTCATTGCTGTGACCGATTACACTCGCGCTTTCGCTGAACAAATTCGCCCTTATATTAAAGCGGCTTATACCGTGTTAGGCACAGATGGCTTTGGTCGCTCTGATACACGCGAACATCTACGCAGCTTTTTTGAAGTCGATCGCTACCACATCACCATTGCTGCACTGAAAAGTTTGGCAGATGCAGGGCAGTTTGAAGCCACTAAAATTGAAGTAGCCCTTGCTAAATATGGTATAGCGGCTGATGTAACCGCGCCTTGGCTGAGATAGGAAGCACATAATGACTGTATTAATCGAAATAAAAGTCCCCGATATTGGTAACGTCGCTGAAATTGATGTTGTTGAAGTATTGATTCAAGCGGGTGACGTAGTCGCATTAGAACAAACCGTTGCTGTGTTAGAAACTGACAAAGCCAGCATGGAGCTACCATCCAGTGCCTCAGGCACTGTGCAGCAGGTTTATATTAAACAGGGCGATAAAGTCTCTGAAGGCTCATTAATTGCCACCGTGTTGGTCAATGTAGAATCTTCCAGTGTTGCCGCTCCTGTTGAACCAGTCGTAGCACCTGTCATAGTCGCGCCTACTACCGAACAAAAAGCCCTAACGCCAGTCCCTGCGGTTGTAAAAAACTCTGCACCAGTGGTACAAACTGACTCAAGCAAAACAGCTCATGCGTCGCCTTCTGTACGATTATTTGCGCGTGAACTCGGCGTTGATGTTAGCAGAATCAAAATAGGGAGCGGGCGCAAAGGTCGCATACTGCAAGACGATGTGAAAAACTTCGTTAAAAAAGTCATGGCAGAAGGTATTGTTGCCACAGGCTCTGGTATTCCTAGCATTCCAGCGGTGGATTTTTCAGTATTTGGTGACACAGAAATTCAAAAACTGAGCAAAATTAAACGCTTAACGGGGCAGAATTTAAGCCGCGTGTGGCTGAATTTGCCGATGGTGACGTATCACGACGAAGCCGATGTCACAGAAATGGAAGCCTTTCGCAACGCGTTAAATGCCAACAAAGTCAAAGGCGAGTTAAAAATCACGGGCTTGATGTTTATCATGAAAGCCTTGGTCGCGGCGATGCAACAATTCCCTAACTTTAATGCGTCGCTGTCTGCCGATGGTGAGCAATTGATATTGAAAAAATATTTTAATATCGGGGTTGCTGTCGATACGCCTAAAGGCTTAGTTGTGCCTGTGTTACGCGATGTGAATAACAAAACTGTCAACGAATTAGCGGCTGAAATCGCGGAAAAAAGTGAAAAAGCACGCCAAGGCAAATTATTACCTGCCGATATGCAGGGCGGTTGTATGACGATTTCTAGCTTAGGCGGCATAGGCGGTATGGCATTCACGCCCATCGTCAACGCCCCTGAAGTCGCTATTCTTGGTGTCACTCGCGCTAAAATGCAGCCTGTTTGGGATGGTAAAGAATTTAAGCCGCGCTTGATGTTGCCGTTAGATTTAACCTACGATCATCGTGTCATTGATGGTGCGGAAGGGGCGAAATTTATGGCAGCTATTCAATATTATTTAGGCGATATTCGTCGCTTATTACTTTAATTTAAGGGCTACACAATGAACGATACAGTAGTACACGCAGAAGTTTTAGTTTTAGGTGGTGGCCCTGGTGGTTACAGTGCCGCATTTCGCGCCGCTGATTTAGGCAAAGAAGTCGTATTGGTTGAACGTTACCCCGTCATCGGTGGCGTGTGTTTAAATGTGGGTTGTATTCCCTCAAAGGCATTGCTACACGTTGCGCATATCATTCATGAGGCGGCTGAAGTAGAAACGCATGGCGTTAGTTTTGGCAAACCTGAGATTGATTTAGACAAAGTGCGTGATTGGAAAGCCAGTGTGACTAAATCATTAAATGATGGTTTGTCAGGTTTAGCAAAACAACGTAAAGTCACAGTCATTCAAGGTGTTGGGCAATTTACTTCCGCTGAAACAGTCGCCATAGAAACTGCTGACGGTGTTGTCACCGTGCGCTTTGAACAAGCCATTATTGCCGCAGGTTCACAACCAACAAAAATACCCATTTTCCCGCATGATGATCCGCGTTTATGGGATTCTACCGACGCGCTTGCATTAACAGAAATTCCTAAAAAATTGCTGATTGTTGGCGGTGGGATTATCGGTTTAGAAATGGCAACTGTATATCACGCGCTAGGTTCAGAAATCAGCGTGGTCGAATTAATGGATCAAGTGATACCAGGTTGTGACAAAGATTTAGTTAATCCGCTATTCCGTCGTATTAAAAAACAATACAACAATATCTGGCTAGAAACAAAAGTAACCTCAATTGAATCGCACGATGACGGCTTAACAGTCTTTTTTGAAGGCAAAGGCGCACCTGAACATGAGCTATTTGACGCAGTATTAGTCGCTGTCGGACGCAGACCCAATGGCAAAAAAATTGGTGCAGAACTCGCTGGCATTGAAGTCAATGAACAAGGTTTTATTCCTGTTGATAAACAACAACGTACCAACGTAGCGCATATTTTCGCTGTCGGTGATATTGTGGGCAATCCGATGTTGGCACACAAAGCGGTCTATGAAGCGAAAATTGCCGCTGAAGTCATTGCTGGACATAAAGCCAGTTTCGATGCCCTAACGATTCCTTCAGTTGCTTATACCGATCCCGAAATTGCGTGGATGGGACTCACTGAAAATAAAGCCAAACAACAAGGCATAGAGTACGAAAAAGGTTCATTCCCTTGGGCGGCAAGTGGTCGTTCATTGAGCATGGGACGTAAAGAAGGCTTAACAAAAATACTGACTGATAAAGAAACAGGCAGAATTCTCGGCGCGGGCATGGTTGGTAGCAATGCAGGTGAACTGATTGCAGAAACCTTGTTGGCGTTAGAAATGGGTGCGGATGTAGAAGATATTGCATTAACCATACATCCACATCCTACCCTATCAGAAACCATAGCATTTGCCGCTGAAATGATTACAGGGACTATTACCGATCTTTATATCAAAAAATAATACAAGATGAGGCGTAATGTAGAAGGTGAAAAATCGCCTTGTACCTTACACTTTTCACCTTTCATTTTTTTCAATTACTTATATGATAAGAAAGCTAGCTATTTTCACTGTACTCGTATTACTGGTCATCATTAATTACAGTATCTGGAATCGCATTAACAACCCGCTGCATTTACAGCCGTGGACAAAAACTACGCTGGGGGTGACTTATGACCCTATGCGTAAAGAAGACACGCAACCTACTACGCAATCCTTCAGTCCCGATAATATCGACTCTGATTTCGCCCTGCTGGCTGATAAAGTTTACGCTGTTCGTACTTACAGTATGCTCAGAGGTCAGGATGCTATTCCTGCATTAGCCGCTAAACACAATTTGAATGTCACACTAGGTGCGTGGATAGGCAAAGAGTTAGATGTCAACAAAGAAGAAATTGCTAAATTAATCGAGATTAGTCGTCAAGATTATAAAAATATTCTGCGGGTCACAGTGGGTAACGAAGCCTTGCTACGAAAAGATGTCACTGAAGATGAACTCATAGACTATATTCGTGATGTAAAAAAGCAGCAATGGCGACCTGTTGGCACATCGGAAACATGGGATATGTGGTTCGCGCATCCTAAGTTAATTGATGAAGTTGATTTCATTGGTGTCCATATTCTGCCTTATTGGGAAGGTAAACGTATTCATGAAGCAGTTGATTATGTTTTTGAACGCTATGAAGAAATTAAAAAACTGGCTAAAGGTAAACCCGTCATCATCACAGAAGCAGGTTGGCCGTCGGATGGACAGCCCTTTCAACACTCCACCGCCTCCAGAACTAATCAAGCCACATTTTTGCGTGAGTTTTTTAATCGCGTCGATAAATACAATCAAGATTTAAAAGACAAAGACAAGCTCAATTATTACATTGTTGAAGCCTTTGATCAGCCGTGGAAAAAATCCATAGAAGGCTCAGTCGGTGCATATTGGGGGATCTTTAATGCCGACCGCCAACCTAAATACCCAATGGATGGTGATGTGGTTGCCATGCCCGATTGGGAAAACTGGGCAATGGCAGCAACGGGTTTCAGTTTATTACTGATGTGCTTATTTCTATTTACGCGTAGCACGCTAAAATTACCAGGTGTGTTATTTTTTGGTTTAATTGCTAACCTCGCGATTTCCGTTATTTTCTGGTCTGCCTCAATCGGAGCGCATCAATATCAAACCAACTTGAGTATTTTCTTCTGGGCGTTGATGCTATTAATGCAGGCAATGGCAGTGGTTATTTTACTGATTGAAAGTTTGGAAATTGCCGAAGTCATCTGGCATAGAAAAACGGTGCGTACCTTTCAACCACTCACGCCTACCGACACTTTTAAATATCCCAAAGTGTCGCTCCATCTACCGATTCATAACGAACCGCCGATGATGGTGCGTAAAACGTTGGAAGCATTGGCAAAAGTTGATTATCCCAACCTAGAAGTCTTGGTAATGGATAACAACACCAAAGACCCCGCTGTTTGGGAACCTGTTAAAGCGGATTGCGAAAGCTTAGGGCCGATGTTTCGCTTTTTCCATTTAGAAAATTGGCCTGGTTTTAAAGCGGGCGCAATTAATCACGCACTCGAACAAACTGACAGCGATGCAGAAATTATTGCCGTTATTGACAGTGATTATGTGCTGTCACCTGATTGGTTAAAGTGCATGGTGCCGTATTTTGAGAATGAAAATGTCGGTTTTATTCAATCACCACAAGATTACCGTGACCGCCATCAAAGCACCTTCAAAAATTTCTGCTACTGGGAATACGCAGGTTTCTTTAATATCGGCATGGTACAGCGCAACGAATACAACGCTATTATTCAACACGGCACCATGACCATGATACGCAAATCCGCGTTGCTGGAAGTGGGCAACTGGGCAGAATGGTGTATTTGTGAAGACAGTGAATTAGGCTTGCGTCTGTATGAAGCAGGTTATGACTCTGTATATGTCAAAGACTCATTTGGTAAAGGGGTTATGCCTGATACTTTCTCAGGCTTCATGACACAACGTTTTCGCTGGGTGTATGGCGCAATGCAAATCATCAAAGGGCATTGGCGCAGTTTTATTCCTACCAAAAAATCACCGCTTACCCCAGCACAACGCTATTACTTTATTGCAGGCTGGCTACCGTGGTTTTCTGATGCGTTAGCGTTAGTGTTTACTGTATCAAGTTTAATTTTAACAGCGGTTATTCTCTATGAACCCATTAGTAGTGAGCTGCCGTCTCATGTATTCTTAATGCCCACTATCGGCTTATTCAGCTTTAAAATTTTGCGTGGTTTGTGGCTTTATCAAGCGCGTGTACCGTGTTCAATATGGGAATCATTGGGGGCATCGTTGACAGGTTTAGCATTAACCCATACCGTTGCACTAGGCACAATACAAGGCTTATTTACCTCAGGTAAACCCTTTATGCGCACCCCCAAGTATGAAAAACAAGGCGCGTTAATCTCTGGTTTGCGAATCATACAACAAGAATTACTGATGTTGATTCTATTAGGTATTGCCATTTGGCAAATGAGCAATGTCCAACACTTTGATAATCTGAGTGGTAAATTGTGGATAGCAATTTTGTCCGTACAACTTGTGCCATACCTTGCTACCTTACTTACTTTACTCATCAATGTCGCTCCCAGCTACACTAAAAAAGGCAAATTGAATGCTGAGGAGTTGGATGATTTGTAAGTGGGTTGTTGTATAAAAAGACTGTTCACGAAAAATACGCACGGCACGAAAAAAGTAGGATGGGTAGAGGCGATAGCCGAAACCCATCATTACTCCGTATTGTTCCACGATAAAAAACAGGACAATATTTTTATTCTACACACGAGGGCTTTTATGAAAAAATCGATAGTAATCGTAGCTACCTTGGTAGCTGCATTGGCATTCTCTTCTAGCGTTTTCGCCAAAAAAGAACAAGCAATAAAATTCGATATGAAGGAGTTAACCTGTAAAGAACTGCTTGAAATGGAAGCCGATGATATGGGTGTCATATTAATGTGGCTAGATGGTTACTTATCTGGTGTTACAAGTGACACTAAATTTGATAGCAATCAATTCGGCACTTTTTCGGGTTCGTTAGGTGAGCATTGCGCCGTAAACCAAGGCGATAAAGTTGTTGATGCGAGCCATAAAATAGGTCTTCAGTAATGCTATAGGATGCTCATCAATCAGTGATGAGCATCCTCTTTTTCAAGCCTACGAGAGAAATACCATGCCCCTCATACACCAAGAAGACTTCATTCAAAGTATCGCCGATGCGCTGCAATACATTTCCTACTACCACCCGCTAGATTTTATTCAAGCTCTCAACGCGGCTTACGAAAAAGAACAAAGCCCTGCTGCTAAAGACGCAATTGCACAAATGCTCATTAACTCCCGTTTATGTGCTGAAGGGCATAGACCGATTTGCCAAGATACGGGCATTGTGGTGGCGTTTGTAAAAATCGGCATGAACGTGCAGTGGGCAAGCAAACTCAGTATTCTCGACATGGTTAATGAAGGCGTAAGACGCGCTTATAGTCATCCAGATAATATACTTCGTGCCTCAGTATTATCAGACCCCGCAGGTAAACGCATCAATACAGGCGACAACACGCCCGCTATTGTTCACACAGAATTAGTGCTAGGTGACAACGTAGAAGTTGAAATTGCGGCAAAAGGCGGCGGCTCAGAAGCTAAATCAAAATTCGTCATGCTCAATCCGTCAGATAGCATTGTTGATTGGGTGTTAAAAACTGTGCCCACGATGGGTGCGGGCTGGTGTCCTCCTGGAATTTTAGGGATAGGTATCGGTGGCACAGCAGAAAAAGCGATGTTATTGGCGAAACAAGCCTGTATGGAATCCATAGATATACAAGAATTGATTGCCAGAGGCGCGAGCAATGCAATCGAAGAACTGCGCCTTGAGCTATACGAAAAAGTCAACGCGCTAGGCATCGGCGCACAAGGGCTAGGCGGTCTCACTACCGTGCTGGATATTAAAATCAAAGATTACCCGACTCATGCAGCGAATAAACCTGTAGCAATTATTCCTAATTGTGCGGCGACTCGTCATACGCATTTTACGCTGGATGGAACAGGCGCGGCAGAATTTACCCCGCCGCGTTTAGAGGATTGGCCAAAAATAACGTGGGCAGCGGGTGCAACGGCGCGGCGTGTTAATCTCGATACGGTGACTAAAGCAGAGATGGCAACGTGGAAACTGGGCGAAACTTTATTACTTAGCGGCACGATGCTGACAGGACGCGATGCAGCACATAAACGCTTGTGTGATTTAATAGAACACGGTGAGCCATTACCTGTCGATTTCACCAACAAATTTATTTATTACGTTGGCCCTGTTGATGCAGTGCGTGATGAAGTGGTAGGGCCAGCGGGGCCGACGACTGCCACGCGCATGGATAAATTCACTGCAACCATGCTGGCTAAAACAGGTTTAATTGGCATGATAGGTAAAGCAGAACGCGGCGCGGAAGCCATTGCTGCGATTCAAAAACACCAAGCCATTTATTTGATGGCGGTAGGGGGTGCAGCGTATTTGGTTTCCAAGGCTATTAAAAAATCTCGCATCGTCGCCTTTGCTGATTTAGGGATGGAAGCCATTCACGAATTTGTCATTGAAGATATGCCTGTCACGGTGGCTGTAGATACTCACGGTGAATCTATACATTTAATTGCACCCAAAATATGGCAGCAAAAAATTGGTAAAATTCCTGTGATTGAAGAGATTAAGAAAGTGTAACTGTAAAAGTAAGGGCAACCACCAGAGCATAGGTATCTACACAAATTTCTATCTTTATAAAACAATCAATTAGCTTCATATAGCCGAGGCAGTATAAATTGATTAAAAAATCGTTCGCGCTGAGCTTGTCGAAGCGTGAATGTGGTTCTACAAGCTCACCATGAACAGTATCATTTTATTGTGCTTTAGCTATATC
Source organism: Methylococcales bacterium (assembly GCA_009692395.1). GTDB lineage: Bacteria > Pseudomonadota > Gammaproteobacteria > Methylococcales > Methylomonadaceae > UBA4132. Next base: position 12,356 of record SHZG01000041.1, read on the forward strand.
TTTAGAGATGTGAAGCTAAAAATTGGAGTACAAACCTAGGTTTGTACTCCAATTTTTTAATTAAAAACAGCCGATTTTCGTTAAGCAACTGATTTTAAAGTAAAAAGATATGTAGATACCTATGCCACAAGAGGTTGCCCCTACTAATTAATTATTTGACGTAGCGGTCATAAACCATTTGTAGCATTTTTAATTCCCCTGCTTCTGATTTAGTCCAACCTTGGATTTGAATATCTTTTAAAATTTCTTTACCTTGTTCGTCATTTTCCATCGCCATTAATACATCGACGAGTGCCTGACTTTGGTCTTTTAAATGCGGCGCAACACAAAACAAATGACAAGCAAAATCAGTCACGCTTTCATCTAATTTACGCACGTTGCTATGGCTGAATGAGGATAAACCTTCGTAGGTTTTTTTCAGCATAAACAATAAATCACATTTTGTACGAATCAGCGATTGCAAGGCTTTAATTTCATTGCCCGAAAAATCAAAAGTAAATTTTGATGAATCCACGCCGCTTTCATCACATAAAAAACGCCCTAATATAGCCAAAGCAAAATAAAATGATTTAAAAGAGCTGAGAGAACAGTGTATCAGTGGAGCAGTTTTTCTTTCTTCTAAGTGCTTTAGCTTGCGCCCATTTGTGTTCAATAGGATTTAAGTCAGGTGAATAAGGCGGCAAGAATTC
>SHZG01000042.1 GCA_009692395.1 Methylococcales bacterium
GGTTTCGACAACGGTAACGTGGCTCTCCCGTTGCATTGCGTCCTGACTTGACAATCTGGTTACTTTTACAGAATGGACAGGTGATTTCTTGGTAGCAGCTCATAAGGTCTTTTAGGTAAGTGTGATTTTATTCTGCCCGTGATTTTAATTTATCATCACAGATTTAACCCACTACCCTTTTACGGAGTACAAAGCTTGCTTTGTACAGCACAAACCAAGGTTTGTACTCCAGCGTCGCGAAAGTCCTAAACGTGGGGTTACAAAACTGTTCACATTGAATAGTGCTTTACTATTGACCTATGCACTCACCTAATCAACGCACCTTTAATAGCGTGCAGCACTTTATTGGCATCGGTGTAATGGTGTGCAATGGGCTGGATTACGTCATTTTGTTGCAGAAATAGTGATGGGAAGCTGTTGCCACCGATGCGGCGGGCAACATGAATGTCTGCCAGCAATGCTTGTTGGGTTGCGTCATCATCTAACGTTCTGATGAATATGTCCGCATCCAGCCCAATTTCTTGTGCCAGTGTGTACAGCGTGTTGCGGTCAGAGGGGTTGCGTGCCTGTTGGTAGTAGACATCTTGAATTGCGTGAATCATGGCAACTTCGTATTCCCTGCCTCGCTGTTGGGCAAGCAGTACCGCTCGGCACGCAGGGTATGTGGAACGCATCGGCTGGCATTGTTCCCAAAACGTAAAGTTGAATAGCGTATCAGGCACAGTTTCGATAATTTTACGCCACTGATTTTGTACATAAGCGCGGGTTTCTAGCGGCATCGGCTGGTCAGAATCGGGCGCAAGTCCACCAAGAATATACTGCACACTGACACGGGTATCGAGTTGCTGCTGGATTTGTGTCCAGACTGGGCGGAAGGCGTAACACCAACTGCACATAGGGTCATGGACGTAGTAGAGAGTGGCTTGTGATTACATGGATTATTGGCAAATATGAATTTTACCATAGAGAACGGCTCTATCATTTGCCTACGCGAAATCAGCGTAATCGTCGATGTCCGCCGTGTTATTCAATCAATCTCGTCCCTAACCGTGCTTTAACTTGGTTGATACGTTCCGCGCTTTGTTCATCTGTGTAAGGCACGGCGGCAAATTTTCCCCACACAGGTGCGGGCCATGCAGCATCGGTTTGATAACGCACGATGTGATGGCTATGCAGTTGCGCAACCATATTGCCGATGTTGGCAATGTTCATTTTATCGGCATTAAACAGCGTTGCTAATTGTTCAGAGAGATAACACGATTCTTCCATGAACAAAGTCCGCTGAGCGGTACTGAGTTGATAAAGCTCTGTGAGGTCAGCAATTTCTGGCACTAAAATAAACCAAGGATAGCGACTGTCATTCATCATCAGCAAGCGACATAACTCAAAGCGACCGATATTAATGCAATCTTGTTGTAAGCGGGGGTGTAATTGAAAACTCATAAAATAAAAATAACTTGAAAGCAAAGTGGCGATTAGTTTAACTTACCTTTTTTCAAAAATAATAAGCATAATTAAGAGGATAGCTTTATGTCGACACACACCTTACTCCTTCAAGAACTGCCCCAAGACCGTCAGCTCACGGTATCCTTTCGGTTATTGTTTGGGCTTTATGCGATTATTCCTGTGTGTTTGTTGCTCCAGTTATTGGATGGTTGGTTTTGGCACGGTGCGTTACAGGCAATGCTACCGAGTCGTCCGACACATCTGTTGTTGTTTCAAGTGCTGTTTGGTACACCGCATATTATCGCTAGCTCGATTGTATTAATCAGCAATGGCGAGTATTTCAACACTTATAAACCAAAATTATTATGGATGACGCTGGCACTGGCGGTGTTTTTTGGTGTGGGTAGTTTGTTTATTTCCTATCGCGTGTTTTATGTGTTGGTCGCGGCGTGGACGGTTCATCATGTCCTTAAACAACAACATGGCGTAGCGCGTGGCGTGTGTCGGCTACCTGATTGGGCGTTTCATTTATTGTTGTGGCTGAGTGTGAGCGCGGGGCTGTTTATTTATATTGGCATTTTTTTAAATAACAGTTTGGACGCACAACAGGTGTTTTGGATTAAATCCATTGCGGGGTGTTTGTGTGCAGGGCTGGTGTTGAGTGCGGGCTATTGTCAGCGTTATGTCAACACGACGTTTGGTCGCTGGTTTTTATGGTCGAATGTGTTGTTGATATTAGCAAGTTTTTATTTTTACGTTCAACAGTATTATTTCTTTGCCATTCTCGTGCCGCGCTTGGTACACGATGCCACCGCGTATATTTTTTATGTGACGCATGATTACAATAAACACCATGCTCAGCCGCAAAATTTTATGTATCGGGCGGCTAAGCGGTGTCGATTATCTGTTTTTGTGGTGTTGCCGTTGTTGTCATTTACGCTAGCATTTGTATTGCAGAATTACGGCGACCACATCGTTAGCACGATTACGCGAGAATTATTTGGCACGGAAATTCGGCAAGTAGTGTCTTTAGGCTTATTAGGTTATTTAGCGTTAATGCACTATTACACCGAGTCGTTTACTTGGAAACACGGTTCACCGTATCGGCAGTTTATTAGTTTTTCAAAGTAACGCTTTTTCGTGACTAGCAAGGTAATAAACATTCAGTTCTTGCAGGCGTTCAGGCGTGCCGATGTCTAACCAAAAACCTGTGTGTATTTGTCCTGATACGCGTTGATTACTCATAGCTTGCCGTAGTAAGCCACCTAGTTTGCGACTGCCTGCGGGGAGGGTTGCAAATGATAAGGGGCTGTATACACCAATGCCGCTAAAGGTGAATTGTTCATGGGCGTGTTCATAAACCAGCCCTGTGTCATTGAGTCCAAAATCGCCTGCTGGGTGATGTGGTGGATTAGGCACTAGCACGATATGGGCTAAATCGACTGGGAGGTTTTTGAGACTGGCAAAATCAAAATCGGTCGCAATATCGCCATTCACCACTAAAAATGTTTCATCACCTAATAACGGTAAGGCGTTAATAATACCGCCTGCGGTTTCTAAGCCTTGTTCGCCTTCGGGTGAATAACAAATAGTCGCGCCAAACTGATGTCCGTTGCCTAGCGTGGTTTCGATTTGTTCACCTAAATGGGCGTGGTTAATGACGATGTCTGTAAAACCCGCATTCACCAATTGTATAATGGTGTGGACAATAATCGGTTTGCCAGCGACTAGCAGTAATGGCTTCGGCGTGTGGTCGGTTAGCGGGCGCATTCGTTCGCCACGCCCTGCGGCTAAAATCATGGCTTTCATAGGGCGGGTAATACACTATTATTTAGAAATGCACTGAACGCAGCGAATTCTGGATAAGCGGCGGATTGGGTGATGACGTAATTGAGAGTGCGCGGTATGTCGTTCAAATAGTCAGGCTTGTTATCTCTAAAATTAAGCCGTGAAAAAATACCAATGGCTTTAAGATGTCGCTGCATTCCCATTAAATCAAACCAGCGTTTAAATTGCGCTAACTCACAGCTGATTAATTCAGCGGCTAGCAGGCGTTGATAATACGCCGTCATCCACTGTTCAACTTGTTCTGCATTCCAATCAATATAACAATCACGCACTAACGACACTAAATCATAAGTAATCGGGCCGATAACTGCGTCTTGAAAATCAATAACTCCCAGCCCATTGTTGTCTAACACCATCAAATTGCGCGAATGATAATCGCGGTGGACGCAGGTGATAGGTTGCTCTAACGCTGAATCAATCAAAATAGTGCGGACGGTTTGCCACAGCGCGGCAGGAATTTCAATATCCAGATTCTGCCCTAAAAACCATTCTTCAAAAATACCCAGTTCACGCTCCAACAAAGCGTGGTCATAACGCGGCAACTCACTGTTTAATAAGTCCGCTGCACTGTGCAGTTTAAATAAGTTGTCACACGCCGTTCGATATAGGTCGTCTACATTCTTTTCGTTAAGCACATCCGATAAACTATTGGAGCCAAAATCTTCTAGCAATAAAAAGCCATCGTGCAGATTGTGTTGAAAAATAGCAGGGGTATGTAGACTCGCGCCTGCCATTAAGTTTGCTACCTGAATGAAAGGCACGATATTTTCTTTTTCAGGGGGCGCGTCCATGATAATAAACGTACCATCGGGGGTTTTTATTCTAAAGTAACGGCGAAAACTGGCATCACTGGAGGCTAATTCACAGTGATTTATGATTAATAATAGGTCGTTTTCCAGCCAGTCGAGCATAGTCATAGCTCTTAAGTCTTCAATTATCATGAGGTTTTGTTAGATTAGTTATAACGAAGGGGTGAATTGAGGTAAAATGTCAGACTAGCATTTTATGCGATTTACCACACATTACGTCACTAAACTTAATAAAGCCTATGCGCCGCCGATTATCTTTGGTTTTTTTGCCCTTATTGTATGCACCTATCAGCTTTGCCAATGACGCAGCGTGGGATTGTGAGCAGAGTAAAGACACGAAAGAGTGGCTTTGTGTAGGTGATACAAAACCGACAGCGACCACTGATGAGTCTGAGCCTCCTCGTGCTACTGCACCAGCATCAACACAACGTACAAGACCTTCTGCGCCTGCCGCTCAAGCAATTACGCCATCCACTCTACGACGTGCCACAACCCCTGTTGCAGAGGATGAAGAACCGATAGCACCACCTGTTGCTACACAGCGGACTACACCGCCCGTTGCTGCGCCCATTGTGCATCAAGATGTCCGACCGACTCCACCCGTCACAACGCAAGCCACTCAGCCTGTCGTACCTGAAGAGTCCACACCTGTTGCACCCGCTGTTGCTAGTCAAGAGCCAGAAACACCGCCCACAGAAAAAAGCGAAAGTCATCAATCGTCATCATTACCTATTCGCCTGCCCACATCGCCTACGACCAAACCCACGTCTAGTGCTACGAATACTGCCAATAAACAATCAGGTTGGAATTGTGATGCAGATAATCAAGACGATACTTGGAATTGTAATTTGGTGGGTACTGACCCTAAAGGGGAAGCGCATCCCGTTAAAGTGTTAGCTAACAATCACACCACCGATGACAGCTGGCACTTATTAGATCCTGCCTTTAGTAATCAACAAGAACAAAACTTTGATACCTTAGTATCAAAATTACAATACGATCCGTGGGAAAATTGTGGTGTACCACAAAAAACTCAGCCTGCGTTTGTTCCCAAAAAAGGCTTGAGAGACACCTCACCGCTGGCACTCACTTCGGATTTTGGTGAAATATTTGATAATGAAATCGGCAGTTATTTAGGTAATGTAGAAATCAATCGCGCCGACCAACACTCGTTATCTCATGTCGCTAATTATGACAGTGTGTCAGAAACGCTGGATTTAAACGGTGACGTGTTTTACAACGAAGAGGAGTTGGCCTTATATGGGCATTCAGCATCCATAAAATTAGCCTCTGATAAATCTAAAATAAGAGATGCGCAGTTTATTTCGCCAGCGAGTCACTTTAGAGGTAGTTCGAAAGTCGTTTATCGCGACAGTAAGACCTTCTCTCGTTATAAAGATGCCGCTTATACCAGTTGTCGCCCAGGTAATCAGGACTGGGTACTTCATGCGTCTCAACTTAAGTTGAATGATGTCGAAGGTAAAGGCGCGGTTAAAGATGCGTGGATTGAATTTAAAGGCGTACCTGTTTTTTATACCCCTTATCTGTCTTTCCCGACTGACAATAGACGAACCACTGGCTTTTTAACACCATCACTCCACTATACACAACAGGGTGGCGTTGGACTTTATACACCGTATTACTGGAATATTGCACCTAATTATGACGCAACTTTTACGCCGCGTTATTTAACAAGTAGAGGGCTATTGTTGGGTGGTAATTTCCGTTATTTAGAAGAAATGACTAAGGGTGGTGTTAAGTTTGAATATTTACCTAACGATCAGCAACTGCATAAAGCGCGTTATTTAGGAGCGATTACCAACCACACCGTCTACACGCCGCAGATTACTTCAAATTTAGATTTGCATTATGTGTCTGATAAAAATTATTTTTCTGAATTGGGTAACGCCTTGGCTATCCCTAATTTCAGTTATCTGAGAAGTGTCGCGGATGTGAGCTATGTCAGAGAAGGCATTGCTTTAACCGCTATGGCAGACAATTATCAGTCAGTTGACTCCGCATTTACGGTGCGGCCTTATCGACGATTGCCACAAATCAATCTGAATTTGAGTCATTCTTTCAAAACAATGGTGCCTATAGATGTCGCGACAGCAAGTGAGTCGGTCTATTTTCAACATGGTACTCAAGTAAATGGACAGCGACTTAATGTTAAACCATCCATCACTATTCCCTTTCAAACTGCCAGTGCTTTTGTAACGCCGAAGTTATCTTTACAGCACACTGAATATTTTTTAAGCAAGCAATCCATAGGTACAATCGGTAATATTTCTCGAACCCTACCTATTGCATCGATAGATAGCGGTCTATTTTTTGAGAAAGATTTAAATCTAGGTGGCTCATCGATGTTGCACACCTTAGAGCCTAGATTGTTTTACTTGTATGTACCTTATAAAAATCAAAACAATATTCCATTGTTTGATACGGCTCAATACGATTTTGTCTTTAATAGTTTATTTCGAGAAAATCGTTTTGCGGGTACCGATAGAATACAAGATGCTAACCAATTATCAATGGCAGTCACTTCTCGCTTAGTCGATTCGACCACAGGGCAAGAAAAATTAAAATTAACTATTGGTGATATTCTTTACTTTAAAAATAGAAATGTGATGCTGAATCAATTTTTGTATCCTGTAGAAACCAGTTTTTCATCACCGATTATCGCTGAATTCAGTAGTCACTTAACTGACCATATTTCTGTTGATACAGGTTTGCAATGGGATCCAAGTGTCAAGGATACAACTCTCGGTAACTATAGCAGCGATATTACACGCGGCAAAGCAGCGCTTCACTTTATCAATGAGCCTAACGAAATTATTAATGCAGGCTACTATTACCGCAAAAATCCACAGGTACTGAATAGGCTAGACGATATTATTCAAACCGATGTGTCAGCGCATTGGCCTATTTATGATGACTGGTCGGTGGTTGGACGCTGGCAATATTCATTGCTGTATAACCAAACCCAAGAAGGCTTTTTAGGCTTAGAAAAAGAAAACTGTTGCTGGCGTTTTCGTGTCATTGGGCGACACTATCTCAGTAGTCTTGTGAATAATACAGGCTTCATTAATGCGGGAACTAATCAGTTACAAGGTCAAGCGCAGACAGGTGTTTTCTTCCAAATAGAATTGAAAGGCTTGACGGGTATCGGGGAACGACTTGATACTTTTTTTGAACAAAATATTTATGGATATCGGAGATCTGATCAGTGATTAATCAGAAAAATGCACTAATGGCAATGGTTGTAACCCTGTTTTGTAGCTTACTCATGAATAGCTTTTTAGCACAAGCGGAAACGGTTGATAGAATAGTTGTAGTGGTTGAAGATGATGTCATTCTCGAAAGTGAATTACAAAGTGAAGAGTCAACCATTAGAGCAAGGATGGCAGAAAGTAAAGCGCAACTGCCACCAGAAACAGTGCTACGTAAACAAGTGTTAGAAAAAATGATTATTGACAAGCTCCAGCGGCAACTTGCTGCAAGAGCTGGCGTGAATGTTAGTGACGAGATGCTGAATAGTTCAGCGGCTGATATTGCGCAAAGAAACAACATGAGCCTCGAACAATTTCGTTCGGAACTGGAAGCCAGTGGTATTTCCTATGAAAATTTCTTAGAAAATATACGTAATGAGATTGTGATTAATCAGTTACGCGCCAAAGAAATTGGTGGTCGCATTAAAGTCAGCGATAGCGAAGTCGAACACTACCTAGAAACTCAGCAAAGCTCGGGCGAAGAAGCGACACAGTATCATTTAGGGCATATATTAATTGCGGTTAAAGAAAGTGCGTCCGCCTCAGAGAGTCAAAAAGCTGAAACCAAAGCGAATCATCTAGTTAAAAAACTACGCGCAGGACAAGATTTTAGTCAAGCTGCCATCAGTACTTCAGATGATGCCAACGCCTTAAAAGGCGGTGATCTTGGTTGGCGAGGCATTGGTGATATTCCTTCTCAGCTGGTTGATGGCGTTAAAAAAATGCGGCAAAACGAAGTTTCTGATCCTATTCGTAGCTCAGGTGGATTTCATATTATAAAATTGTTGGGCTTAAAAAGTGATGTTGATAATCATGTTGTCTCTAGCACTAAAGCTCGCCATATTTTAATAAAAACCAATGAGTTAATTGATGATGCCGAAGCTAAAAAACGCATACTGGCATTAAAAGCGCGGATTGTTGATGGTGATGACTTTGCCACCTTAGCACGCGCTCATTCAGATGACAGAGGCTCAGCATTAAAAGGTGGCGAACTCGGCTGGGTAGAACCAGGTAGCCTAGTCAAACCCTTTGAAGATGCTATGTCACAACTAACTATCAATCAAATGAGTGCACCTGTACAAAGTCAGTTTGGCTGGCATTTAATCCAAGTGCAGGATAGAAAAGATAAAGATAATGCCTCAGAACACAAAAAAAACCTAGCAAGAGAATCTATTCGTAAACGCAAAATTGAAGAAGAAACCGAACTTTGGTTGCGTCGATTACGCGATGAGGCTTTTGTAGAAATTAATGGCTGAGACACACACCGCAGAAACATGACACTGTTTCACGAGGGTTTTGATAAAATTTATGCTAGATAATTTCACTGAAGACAAGCAATTGAAAAATCGCTTACAACAGATTTTAATGAACGAAAATCTGACCGTTCAACGGACTACAATCGAAACTATCGCCGCCGAACTTAACATTAATAGCTTAGATTGTGCGGCGGCACTGTTATATTTAATTCCCAATGTTAATCATAGCCCGCTAGTAGAACAAGAAATAAACAGCTCCGCGTTACCCGTAACCAGACAAGTTAACATTAAAATGGTTCGTTATCGCTTAGCGGTTGGTAGTCAGCATCAACTTTCCCTTGAAACACTTGAGCAAGTGTTAGTTGAAGAATCGGGTGTGGATAAAAATAATATCAGCAATGTCAAAATGCAAGACCTCTACACATTGATTGATTTACCCGATCAAATGCCGCTGGATATATTTCAACATCTAAAAACGGTAGCAATTAACCAGCATAAATTAGACATACGACGGGTAAAAATACGCAATAAAAAGTGTGGTAGTCTTCAGAATCGGCGTGGACGACAAGCAAATGCTAAATCGGGTAATAAAACCTCAGGTCAGCTAGGCTAAATCACTGATAGGTTTAGTAACATGACACAACTTCCTCTACTCGGCTGGCGTGAATGGGTGGCTTTACCCGCGCTGAATCTTGAACATATTAAAGCCAAAATTGATACAGGTGCGCGTTCTTCCGCTTTACACGCCTTCGCGCTTGAACCCTACCGCAAAGGCGGGCAACGCTGGGTTATGTTTGCAATACATCCTGAACAAAAACACACTGACAGCGTTATTGAATGTCACGCACCGATTAAAGATCGCCGCTTAGTATCTGATTCGGGTGGTCATAAACAACGTCGTTATGTCATTGAATCCGAATTACTCTTAGGGCAAACCTTAATCAGTGCGGAAATAACCCTCACTAACCGCGACAATATGCAGTTTCGTATGCTACTTGGACGCACCGCAATGAATGGACGCTTTATGATTGACCCCAGTGCCTCATACCTTCAGGGAAAACTATCCCCTTTATCCTGCTTGTGAAGCAAACATCAAAGACCTAAATCACTCAAACTAGGATGGTCATCGGGGCGACGACCTTGTGACTAATGAAATTTGCGCTCAGATTCTTTAATGGGCAAATCATTAATACTCGCGTAGCGACATTGCATCAAGCCATGTTGGTCAAATTCCCAGTTCTCATTACCATAAGAACGAAACCACGCGCCGCCATCATCATGCCATTCGTAGGCAAAACGCACAGCGATGTGATGGTCATTAAACGCCCACAATTCTTTGATTAAACGATATTCATGTTCTTTTGCCCATTTGCGGGTTAGAAAAGCAATGATTTGTTCACGCCCCACGAGAAATTCGGCGCGGTTACGCCACTGACTGTCGATGGTGTACGCCAACGCGACTTTCTGGGGATCACGATTATTCCAACCATCTTCTGCCATGCGGACTTTTTGAGCAGCAGTTTCACGCGTAAAAGGTGGCACAGGGGACGGGCTTCTTGGCTTGCATTCATTGAAAATTCCTCGGTTAATGAGCTGACAGCAGCTGTGCAATTTGAGATTTTAGTCGGCTATTTTCCTCAAGCACAGGCGCGATAAGTTGTTCGACTTCTGCTGTTGAGTAGCGCGGCGTGATATGTTGTGGGCAGTTCCAATCATAGGCTTCCACCTGAATAATGATACCGCGCTCAACCCGCGCACGATAGCTTGGCACTTCCAATTGTGCAATTAATGCTGGATTTTCGTGTTCGTGAACAACCCTCGCTCGCCCCCATAGTTTCAGCCGCTGCCGATTAGCATAGTCCATGAGAATAAGTGAAATGCGTTCATCTGCGTTAAGATTGCCCACGCTCAGGTATTGACGATTACCGCGAAAGTCAGCAAAACCAATAGTACGTTTATCCAGCACCTTTAAAACCCCCAGAGGGCCACCGCGCTGCTGTACATAAGGCCACCCTGATTCGGATACTGTCGCTTGGTAAAAGCTGTCACGGTTGGCGATAAATGCTGTTTCGTATTCAGTGAGTTCATTCTTCGTCTCGTCTGCTAGCTCAAAACGGCGGTTGCTGTCTCGGCTACCATACAAGCTCTGAGCGGCTTGAACGCTGGGGGTAAAGGTAATATCAGCAAATGCGTTCGCCCTGAGCTTGTCGAAGGGCTGTGGTGGTTCGACAAGCTCACCACGAACGGTATCATTTTATTGTGCTTCAGCTATACCAACCATCACCATTATCAATTAACCAATGCCGTTTTATGCGGCCATTTTTAGTTCAACCTTCGGAAAGTCGATGTCAACGCGGCTGGCTTTACCAATCATATTGGTCAAGATCTTCATGCCAACGTGGGTAATAATTTCGACGATTTCCGCGTCACTATAGCCTGCATTACGCGCTTCGGTTATTTCGGCAGTCGTGACTTCACCCATATTTTCAACCAGTGAACGAGCCAATCGTACTGCGACTGCCGCTTTTTCTTGCCCGATTAGCGGCAATTTCTTCCGCGCTTAATCCTGCTTTACGCCCAATAGCAGTATGCGCAGATAGGCAATATTCGCAAGAATTTTGCTGTGCCAATCCTAGCCGCAATACGCTCACGGGTTTTCGGGTCTAACGTACCTTCGCTAGCGATACCATGCAGCCCTAAAAAGGCGCGTAGTGCGGCGGGTGAATTCGCCAATATTTTTAAAAAGTTAGGCACCATGCCCAGTTTAGACTGAATAGCGTCCAATACAGCTTTTTGTTCAGCGTTAGCAGTTTCGTTAGGAACAACATTAATACGGCTCATGATAATTCTCTCAATAAACTATGCAGTGTTTTCGCTTCACCCAGTGTGTTGCGAGTGGGGCTAGTTTATAAAATTCTTCTGGAAAGAAGAATAGCCATTATTTACAATACATTATTACGCAAATTGGAATAATAAATGGACAGATTACAACTAATGACGGTGTTCGTTGCAGTCGCAGAAGAACAAAGTTTTGCGGCAGGGGCGCGGCGGCTTAGTCTGTCACCGCCCGCCGTGACGCGTGCTGTTGCGACACTGGAAGCACAACTGGGTGTAAAGTTATTCACGCGCACCACGCGCTATGTGCGAGTCACTGATGCACGGTCGCAGGCATTAATGCACAACCGCGTGGTCATTTGGCAGTCACTGCACCGATATTATTTGGTAAATTGTTCGTCATTCCCGCTCTCGTTGACTATCTGCAACGCTATCCAGAAATGACCGTATCGGCAGTATTGTTGGATCGGGTGGTCAATTTGCTTGAAGAGGGGTTTGATGTGGGTATCCGCATTGGTGAATTGCCCGATTCCAGTATGAAAGCAATCCGCGTGGGCAGTGTGCGGCGCGTGGTCTGCGCGTCGCCTGTGTATCTAGCAAAGCAAGGTATACCGCAACAGCCCGCAGATTTAGCCCATCATCTGGTCGTCGCGGCGAGTGCTATTTCACCTGCGATAGACTGGAAATTTTCCGACGCACTGGTTGTGCGTGTTAAACCGCGTTTAACTGTGACCAGTAACGATGCTGCCATTGAGGCGGTGATACGCGGCATGGGCGTGACACGCTTATTGTCCTATCAAGTCGCGTCTTATATAGCAGCAGGACAATTGCAAATAGTGTTGAACGACTTTGAACCCGCGCCGTTACCAATTCATGTTATCCACCGTGAAAACCGTTATGCCGCTGCAAAAGTGAGAACCTTTGTTGATTTGATGGTCGAAACGCTGCGACCACAAAATCAATCTTAAATTTAGCATAAACCCAGCACTGAGAAAACGATAATGAAGACACCACCAATGATTTCACTAAAAAATAGCGAGAGACTGCTTGCCCTCAGCCGCGAAGAACGTTTTGACCGCTTCACCCGCATTGCTCAGAATACCTTTAATGCGTCTATCGCCGTCATCACGTTATTGGACAAAGAAACTTTATGGTTTAAATCCTGCCAAGGGATTGATGTCGCGGGTATACCGAGTGAAGGCTGTTTTTGTTATGAAGCAATGCAGAGTAATGACATTCTGTGTTTGCCTGATACCCTAAAAGATGAACGCTTTTATCATAATGTCTTAGTGGTCAATGCGCCACATATAGCAAAAGCAAAATAAAATGATTTAAAAGAGCTGAGAGAACAGTGTATCAGTGGAGCAGTTTTTCTTTCTTCTAAGTGCTTTAGCTTGCGCCCATTTGTGTTCAATAGGATTTAAGTCAGGTGAATAAGGCGGCAAGAATGCCAAGCTATGCCCCGCCTGTTGGATGAGTAGCCTTGCATCGTCGCGCTTGTGAAAAGAGGCGTTATCCATAACGATGACAGAG
>SHZG01000043.1 GCA_009692395.1 Methylococcales bacterium
ATTCTTGCCGCCTTATTCACCTGACTTAAATCCTATTGAACACAAATGGGCGCAAGCTAAAGCACTTAGAAGAAAGAAAAACTGCTCCACTGATACACTGTTCTCTCAGCTCTTTTAAATCATTTTATTTTGCTTTGGCTATAGTATCAGTTCGTTATGAGCAACAGGGGCAATGTCTGTTGAAAAAGTAATCACAATTTCTCCCGCTTGATGGGCAGGTAAATTGGTCACTAATTCACCGTGGTGATGATAAGCGGATGCCTGTGGTGTCGGTAATATAAATACTGATGTCCTGCACAGCGTCAGTGGCAGGCGGTGGTGTCCAAATAGAAGCCAACGATCTATTATCAGTGGCGTGATGACTAACGGCTATTTTTGCCGTTTCCGCCAAAGTAAGTCCTTCAGTCACTTTGTCTCTTTTAACGTTACTTATATAAACAGGACGTATAATTAACGCTAATGCAATTATGACCGCAATGACTATCGCTAGTTCGATTAAAGTAAATCCCTGTACTGATAGTTTAGTTTTCATTGTATTGTTGGCGTGAAGTTGAATGTTTCTATCATTTAGATCAAGCACACACTGTGCCAATTTTATGTCATACAAGAAAGATAGCACAGGGCGATATTAAGCCGACTGAGCTAACATGGTGTTTCAATTAACGTATTATTTTTGTCATATTATGACGAAAATAATTACATGACCTGAAAAATAAAAAGAGTGGACAAAAAATCATGCCCACTCTGCTACGCACTTAAATACTCGTACCGCCCACCGTCATGCCATCAATTTTCAACGTCGGTTGACCGACACCGACAGGTACACTTTGCCCTGCTTTACCGCACGTTCCCACGCCTGAATCCAGAGCCAAATCATTACCGACCATTGATATTTTGGTCATCACCTCAGGGCCGTTACCTATTAAAGTTGCACCTTTCACCGCACGGGTAATTTTGCCGTCTTCAATCAAATACGCTTCACTGGCAGAAAATACGAACTTGCCTGAGGTTATATCGACTTGTCCGCCTGAAAAATTCCGCGCATACAGCCCTTTTTTCACTGAACGAATAATCTCTTCGGGATCGCGTTGTCCTGCCAGCATATAAGTATTAGTCATGCGCGGCATCGGTAAATGCGCGTAAGATTCGCGCCGTCCGTTACCTGTCAGTTTCACACCCATTAAACGCGCATTGAGTTTGTCCTGCATATAGCCTTTCAGAATACCGTTCTCAATCAATACTGTGCTTTCGGTGGGTGTGCCTTCATCATCAATGCTTAAAGAACCGCGCCGTCCCTGTAATGTGCCATCATCAACCACGGTACATAAATCAGAGGCAACCCGCTCACCGACGCGCCCGCTGAATGCCGATGTGCCTTTGCGGTTAAAGTCGCCTTCCAAGCCGTGACCAATCGCTTCATGTAGTAAAATACCTGGCCAGCCAGAGCCTAAGACTACAGGCATATTGCCCGCTGGAGCTTCACCTGCGTCTAAATTGACCAACGCAATTCTCACCGCTTCACGTCCGTAACCCAGCGCGGTGTCTTCATCAATAAAACACTGATAATCACAACGTCCGCCGCCGCCCATACTGCCTTGTTCACGTTTGCCATTTTCGACCACAATTACGCTGACATTCATGCGCACCAACGGACGTACATCGGCAGCCAATGAACCGTCTTGATTAGCAATCAAAACGTGTTCATATACGCCGCTGAGGCTGACTATCACTTCCTCAATACGGCTGTCAATCTGGCGGGTTTCGCTATCGACTTTTTTCAGCAGTGCAACTTTCTGGTTATCGCTTAACGATTTTAATGGATTTAACGGCGCGTAATAATGAGTCAACGGCGTGGAATTTTTGCTTATTACATTGACTTGTGCGTTTTGTCCTAGTCTTACAATGGCTTTCACGTTGTTAGCGGCTTCCAATAACACAGGCAATTCCAAACGGTCGCTATAAGCAAAGCCCGTTTTTTCACCTGACACCACGCGCACGCCCACGCCTTGTTCAATGCTGTGACTACCTTCTTTAATAATGCCGCTTTCCAGCACCCACGATTCAGAATGACTAGATTGAAAATAAATATCCGCGATGTCAACAGGCGAGCTAAGCAGTTGATTGAAGATTTTTTCAATATGATGTTCCTGCAAACCCGCAGGGGCAAGGATAGCTTGTTTGGTTAGGTTTAATAGTTCCATAGGGCTTTAATCTTCAAGGGGTCAGATGCGGAGGAATATTATCAAGTAGGACTTTCATAACTTGACTAATAGATAGCTTTAACAGTGGCGTGTTGTTGAATCAAAATCTTAATTGCAAATTTAATTTAAAATACAACTGTCCGTCTTTTTCAACAAATAACTGCCCGTGTCGATGTCGCGTTGTTGAGGGCGTGTCCATTTTAATGTTTGCGTATAAATAAGTTTTAAGACTGGCTACATCAATGAGATGAAACGCAACGCAATCGCCTGTGTTTTTTATCACAATACTACCGCTGGCTTCATAATTACCGTCCCATTTACTGCCCGCAAAAAAACCTAATAACACATCGACTAATAATTTTTGCACTTTATTAATTAATGCTGCTTTATCACCGTAATTTATTTGCTTATTAAGTTCGCCTTGTTCATGAATAAAATCGACGATTTTAATGATTGAACTAATTCTGTGTTTATAAAACGCATATAAAATATGAGCGATAATGTCTGGCATCAATGAATCAACCATCTTTAAGTTATAAGTCATGGTGTCTTTTTCTGCACCGATATACTTAAAAATACCGCCATTATTTTCAATGGCGATGATTCTATCTCTTAATTTAGTCGCTGTATTAATGGCGTTAATTTCATCCATTTTTTCATGACTTAATTGTTCTATTTTAAAAATAAAATTGGTATTTCCAGATGCGTTTAATAAAGTAGGTTTTGCACCTAAATATGATTTTATACCAAAGGCTTCATTGGATTTACTAATCAGTTGATTAGAAATATCTAATAAAATATCGGATTTTTGTGAACTAGTGCCACCTTTTACAATGTTAAACCCTAATGCGTCTTGAATGACATTAAATGAAGCAAGTTCAAATGTACCCTGTTGGCTTTTTATTTCATTTACTAACTGTGTTAATACCGTACTATTGATAATGTCTGAAATATTAATAATCCGTTTTTCACCTGTTTTTTTATGAACTATTTCGATACTTGATTTATTGAGAATAAAAAATTCTAAATCTAAATTTTGGGTGCTGACTTTATGGATATTGAAAAAATCCGTTTTAGGGTTTAAATCTGAATCCGATAAAAAGAGTTGCTGTTCCGCTAATAATTTTATGAATAGTAGTAATTCGCTCCATTCGCCCTTGTTATGTGTTATTTTCATCACTTCTTTATTATTCAAGGTGTTCATATAAGCAATTAAATTACGTCCTACCGCTTCAACCGCATCCACTGCAACACTGTTACCTAGCTGTTTTACCGCTTGTGTATTGGCAACGGGAAAATGAAAATCATCGGGAAAGCCCTGCATTTTTCTGGCTTCAATATACGATAATTTACGCACCACATTATCGACCAAATAAGCATCCCAATTTCTACGGTCATCAATCGGTGAACCACGACCACCTACTCGAATAGTAAAGCCAATATCACGACTGCACTGCCCACCCCAGACATCACTCATGGTGAATTTTAATGGGGTATGGACAGGGAAATTAAAACTGCGCATGATACCTTCATTTTTAAAACCGACCATAAAGACACGCGGTCTAAGTTGGGGCAAGCCATAATCAGAGGCTTTCACTATTTTAAAATAAAAAGAATAGCCTAATTCATGTTCTAAAATATCACGAATAATTTTAAAAGTACGTCCTGAATCATGATTAACTAAACCGCGTACATTTTCTAAAAAAAACGCTTTAGGTTGTTTGGATTCAATAATATCAACGATATTAAAAAATAGATTGCCACGTTCTGAATAGTGATTATCATTAAACCCGCGTTTATAACCCGCCTGACTAAAAGGTTGGCAAGGAAATCCCGCACATAATACGTCAAAATCAGGAAGTTCATGGGGTGTTACTTGACGAATATCATCATTAAATAAACCACTGGCAAATAATGAGGGAGAAATAGCTTGGTAATTATATTCGTAGGTTTTTCTAGCTTCTTTATCAATTTCAGAGGCGAATACACATTCACCGCCCAAACGGTGCATGGCAAGATGAAAACCACCTATGCCAGCAAATAAATCAATAAAGGTAAAAGAATGATTCATATTTCGTTGTTGTTAAGCGTCCATGTAAAAAATTAAGAGCCGTTGTAGTCAAGGTTTAAATCTTCACGCAATGTTTCATATAACAGATGCAAGATTTTATCGGGGTTGGCATTTGCTCCAGTATCTACACCATCTGGATTACTTGATGCACCGCTTTGTTCTGCGGCGATGTTTATCATAACGGCAGTTTCGTTGCCTGATCCTTTCGCACTGATTGCATAATTGATGGTTGTATCGCTGGATAGAAAACTTAAAATACTATCAGATTCTGCGGTAGTGCTGATATAGTAAATTGTCTTGTCGCGATCATGATCAGTCAATGTTAGCGTATCTCTGTTTTGTTTAATTGCCTGTGCCAAGGCGTACCATGCTTTGTTTATCGGTAGTTTGATTCTTAATTGCAGCGGGGGTTCGGTTGTTAAATAGACGATATCCCCTAAACCCAGTTTTTCTGGTTGCTTTTCAATGCTACTATCGTCAGTGGTATAGGTTGGATTAGACGGCAGTGTTGGTGGACGTTCAAGCTTTGATATATCGCGATAACGGCTATCTTTGTTTGTTCCACAAGAGACTAAGGCGGTAGCGAGTAATAGGCTTTTAATTAAGGTTTGCATATTTTTTCACACGAAAAACGTTGATGATTTAAGACAGGGAAGGCGTTACGCACTTTTTGTAATTTTTCATGGTCGATGTCGGCACAAACAAAACCTGCACCAAATTTATAGCAATCTAAGATAACCCCCCACGGGTCAATAATCATGCTGTGTCCAAAGGTTCTGCGACCATTTTTATGAAAGCCGCCTTGATTAGGGGCGATGACATAACACAGGTTTTCGATGGCTCTGGCACGCAGTAAGATTTCCCAATGTGCCGTGCCTGTTTCGTGGGTGAAGGCGGCAGGGATAATGAGTATGTCTACGCCTAGTTCTGTCATGTTGCGAAAGAATTCAGGGAAACGCAGGTCGTAACAGATGGCTATGCCTACGCGACCAAACGGGGAATCAATGACTAAGGGTTGTGTGCCTGCTTCAATGGAATCTGATTCGCGGTATACCTCAGTGGTATTAGGAACACTGACATCAAATAAATGCACTTTATCGTAACGGGCGACACGTTCACCGAGTTCATTGTAAATTAAGCACGCGGCACGAACTTTATTGGGGTCATCGCCTGCAATGGGCATTGTGCCACCCACTATCCAAACGCCGTATTTTTTAGCACTGTTTGATAAAAAGTCTTGAATAACCCCTGAGCCATCGACTTCTTTTACCTTGATTTTGTCGGTTTCATGATTGCCCACTAAGGCAAAATTTTCTGGCAAAGCAACTAGTTTTGCACCTGCCTTAACGGCTTCGGCAATCAGTTTTTCAGCTTCTAATAAATTAGAGCTAACCGTTGGGCCAGATGCCATTTGTATGGCGGCACATTTACTCATTGTGTTTTCCTTGGTTATTCTTTGTGTTGATTGAGCCATGAAAAGTCAGTGAGACCTTTCCATGTTTTTTGCAATAAGCCATCGTTTTCATGACTTGGAATGACTTGGACATTGCCCCACTTGCCTGTTACTAAATACTGTGAGCCAAAGAAAAACCCATCTTGGTCTTTTCCTGTTAAAGATTTGCCGATTAATGAAGCAACTTTGCCCATAATTGTACCAGCTATAGGCACGGCATCTGCACTTTTTGGCGCGACCATCACGGTATAATTAACGGTGTGCCGTAGAAAATCAGTATCGCCTGTGAGGGTTATTTTTGCAGGAATTGCATCAACGATTAAGTTGCTGGTTCGCGCCTTGCCTTGGATTAAATCACAATGCCCTGTGATACTGTCAAATGTTAAGCCTTCTTGGTAAACATCACTGAAATCCAGTTGCAAACGCTTTATCCATTGGGCAACCGCTAATACGCCCAATATTCTTCCAAAGCCAGGTTCAATACCTAATAGTCGCCCCTCTGTTAAGTCAACATCAAGCGAGCCTTGCAATCGTGCTAAAGAAAATTGTTGTGGTGCGCCTTGCCACTTAACATCAAAATCAATACCACCGCTGGTTTGAGTAAAGTTTTTGCTGATGTCTAAACGTTTAAAAAACTCATCCGCACGCGGCAACTCTAATCGACCTCGTGCGCGGGTAATAGATTGTTTGCCGTTAACTTGCCAATCACCTGAGAGCGTCAATTTTTGCAAATCGCTATTCAGTGCGACGTTTTTAAAGGCAATGCCGTTGCTAGTGCGTTCGGTGACTAACTTTAATTGTCCCAGTTCAAACTCTTGCCAGCGGGTTTTTTGGCTAGTCAAGGTGAGTAAAGGCATGGCAGCGGCCGTAAGTGAGGGTGCTTCTGTACTGTCTTGATTACCCAGTTGTTTAGCCAGCGAAAAATCCAGTTCATCCATCGTTAATACAATACGGTTTTCGCCTGTTAGATCAAAAGGAATGTTGAGTTTACCTGTAGCAAATTGGCTATTGAGACTGCCTATCCACTGTTTGCCATTGGGTTTTAAATTTAAATCAAATAGACCTAACGGCGTTTTTTTCCATAACGCGGAATCACTGTGAATGTTTATTTCATTAATCGGGGTAGTGGTCGGTGTTGCTGCGACGGGGTCATGTTTCGCGAGTGAATAACCAATGCCTAGCCAGTTTTGCAAGGCAAGTTGTTCGCTATTAATAGCCAGCTTGAGTCCTGCTTTAGGTACGATACCAACATTACCTGTGCCGATTAAAACCGACCCCGCTTGAATGATTTTCTGTTTATTATCAAAATTCAGTTCGGCTTTGAGCTTGTTATCGTAATTAAGGCTAATCGGTAATAATGGCTTATCAACTAGGCTAAAAGTCAGTGATAACGGGCGTTGTTGTGAACTGGTTTTCGCTAAACTATCAGGTAAATCGAGACTAATACCCACTAACAGTGATTGTATTGTCAGCTCTGATGGGGTGTTGCCGTAGGGTAATTTTAACTGTAGTTTATAATCACTAGCCCCTTGTGCCATCGACCAACCAGACATTTTAAATTGTTCGCGCAGTTCATTAATACCTGCGCGACCTGCAACATTAATCGTGGTTTTTTGTTCATCGGTTTTAATCGCAATTTTTACTGGATTACCTAAAGTCACGGCATTAAGGCGGTCAGTGTAAATCCCTTGTTCGTTAAACTTTAATTCGCCTACTAGTTTATCAACTAATAAATTTACTGATTTGACCATCAAAAGGGTATCGCTGGTGTTGGCTGTGCCTGTCACTTTAGCAGGGACAAGCGAGTTTTCTAAAGGAATAGTCAGTGCCAATTTTACCTGTGTATTACCTTGGGGCGTAATAGCGTCCAATACGGCATTAATCGGTAAATCTAACGGCGTTTTTTGTAAAAAATCTAAGGTATCAGCGACACCTGCGGTAAATTCGCCATCAACCAACAATCTATCACTTTTAGCTAATGAGGGGTTTTTAATGACCGCTTGCTTAAGCGTGATTTTATCGCTTTTGCCCTGCGCAATATTGACTTGCCAGCTGTCTTGGAAGAATAACACCTCACCTGCCAGCCCTGTTAAATGCGGCCAATTGGAATGATAATTTACTTCCACTTGCTCAGCAGAAAATAACACTTGAAACACGCCCTGCCCTTTAGTAAATGGAAAGTCATTTAAATTGCCATAAAATAACAAGCCACCGTTTGGGACTTTGCCACTGATAAACGCATGATCCAACCAATCGACTAAGGCATTGCTCATAATGGACGTTGGATAATAAGCCACTACTTTACTTATGTCATTACCAAAGAATGCACTTTGTAAATCCATAAAAATCGGTTGGTTAGTTTTGGGAATAACTAACTGCAAACGACTTTTACTGTGAATATCGGGCGAGTTTACTTCCAGCATCGAACTGGCTACCGTCCAATTGTCGGCTGTTTGTTGCCAAGTGAGCGTGCCTTGGAGTGTGTTGATAGGGATGATGTTGCGAAATAAAGTCGGGTATTTAAATTGCGCATTGGTCGTCTTTAAACGTATAAGACCAGATTGATTATCACCGACCAGTCGCCCTGTAAGATTTTCCACCGCAGGTAATGACAAAATAGGCGCAAAACTAAGGTGCGTAAATTTACTCGCAATAGCAAACTGGTTAGCGTCAAAATTCGCCGATACGGTGAAATTTTCTAATGTACCTTTTGGCTGCGCTTGTGTTAATAGCTTGGCTTGTTCATCGGGTAATGGTGCGAAAAACGCGGCGAGACTGGCAACTTGATGAACATCCACTTTCGGCATGGATAGTTTGATTTTATGCAGTTGCTGATGTTCATCACTGTCACCCGACACGATGAATGAAGTAGCGGGATATTTTTTGTCTGCTGATTCCAATAAAAACTGTTCGACATCAACGCGCCATTGATCGTTAGTTTTTTCCCAGAACAACAGGCTCGAAAAATGATGACTAATAAAATCAGGTTTATGTTGCCGACTTAGTTGTAATTTTTTTGCTTGTACATCCGCTATCATGGACACTAAGCGCGAGTTTTGCCACGTTGCCCAAACCTTAAAATCGCCGTTACCTGATTTAATGCTCATGGTCAGCGGTAACTCTAGCGGAGTCCATTCGGGTAGATTAAGACCCTTGCCTTCAATAAACCCAGACCCGTTAATGGCTAACGGCTCAAAAATATTGCCCTTAATATCCAGTGACGCGCTTAATGATTCGCCTTGTTTTTTGTCTAAATTGATTAACACATTAACGCGGTGGTGGTCATCTTTATTGCGTATCATGATATTGACATCATCAAACACCAATGGCTTGCCTTTCTTTTGTTCATCCTGCCATGTTAGCGTGCTGTTTAATACCTGATATTTGCGCCCTTGCAATAACCACAGCGGCTGTCCACTGCCTGCTTTTAAACCGACAATCGCAATACTACCATCGGCTTGTTTTTTAACCGTGAGCTTCGCACCCACCAAGGTAATTCGCGTCGATGCCAATACATCACGACTCATCACTAAGTCGATTAAGCTAATCCCGATACGCATTTCTTGTAATTGAATAGGCGGCGATTCGGTGTTGTTAGTGGGCGTAGCAATGGCAATATCGTCCAATACCAATTGCGGGCTAACATGATGAAAATGGGTTTTTAAGTGACCAATAGTGACAGGTGCTTCAACTTGTTTGCTGATTTCGGCGGCTAATTCGAGTTTATAGTGGTCAAGTCCAGCCAATAACAAGCGCACCGCTAATAAGCCCACCGCACTAGCAATCAAAGACCAAAAAATAAGGTGGCGCGTGGCGCGTTTAATATGGTGAATCATGAAGACTGACTGACTGTTTTAAAGGTAAACGACTGCCAGTCCTTAAAGGACTGGCAGTCGTCGCGCGGCGAAGTGGTTATTGTTAAAGCAACACAACATCATACTGTTCCTGATTGTATTCTGACTCGGCTCTAAACTTAATCTGCACATCTAAAAATATTTCTAACTCTGCCAGCATATCGGCTTCTTCGTCCAACAACATGGCGACTACATCGTTAGACGCAAGCACTAATAACGTTTGTACCTTATATAAACGCACTTCACGAATAATTTCGCGAAATATTTCTAAACACATAGATTCGGCAGTTTTTAACACCCCACGTCCACCACACGCACTGCAAGGCTCACAGAGAATATGCGACAAACTTTCTCGTGTGCGTTTACGAGTCATTTCCACCAAGCCTAAAATAGACACCTCGGTAATTTTGGTTTTGGCTTTATCTTTAGCTAAATTGCGTTCCAACGCCTGCAACACTTGCTGTTTATGATCCACGCTTTTCATGTCGATAAAATCAATGATGATAATACCGCCTAAATTGCGCAAGCGCAGTTGCCTAGCAATCGTTTGCGCCGCTTCCAGATTGGTTTTAAAAATAGTTTCTTCCAGATTACGCCCGCCGACATAACTGCCCGTATTTACATCCACCGTAGTCATGGCTTCGGTTTGGTCAAACACCAAATGCCCGCCCGACTTCAGTTTAACTTTACGCTCTAAGGCTTTTTTTATTTCATCCTCGACATTATAAATATCAAACACAGGGCATTCGCCTGTGTAATGCTCAATAATGGGGACAATTTCAGGCGCGAAAATGGCGGCAAATTCGACTAATTTTTGATACGTTTCCTTAGAATCAATACGAATTCTATCTAAGCCTTCTTTAGGTAAATCCCTCAACATTCTAATACTGAGCGGCAAATCTTTATGAATCAAGGCTTTGGCTTTCGTTTCAGCGATTTTTTCTGAAATGGATTCCCATAATTTCAACAAAAACACCATGTCAGCGCTAAGTATCTCTTCTTCCACACATTCCGCCGCTGTTCTGGCAATAAAACCACCGCAGCAACTATGCTCTTGTCTAAACGTTTCCACACACGCTCTCAAGCGAACCCGCTCTGGCTCACATTCGATACGTTGCGAGACACCAGCAATATCGGCATAAGGCATATAGACCTGAAAACGCGAGGGGATGGATATATCAGTGGTTAACCGCGCGCCTTTTGTACCTAACGGGTCTTTAACCACCTGCACAATAATATGCTGTCCTTCATGCAGATAATGCTCAATTTGTTCTGAGCCTTCTCTTTCTAGCTCTTGCGTCGATAAATCAGACAAATGCAAAAACGCCGCTTTTGGCAAACCAATATCCACAAACGCCGCTTGCATCCCTGGTAACACCCGACAGACTTCGCCTTTATAAATATTGCCCACTAAGCCACGTTCACGCCCACGCTCAATGATTAATTCTTGCAATACACCATTTTCAATAACGGCAACGCGGGTTTCGTGCGGGGTGATATTGATTAAAATTTCTTCACTCATAGTGGTACGCCATACTGCATTAAAAGCTGTGCTGTTTCATATAATGGCAAACCGACTACGCCTGAAAAACTGCCTGAAAGTGTCGTGACAAACACACTGCCTTTGCCTTGAATAGCATAAGAACCTGCTTTATCCAGTGGTTCACCACTGTGCCAATAAGCGACCATTTCCTGCTCAGTCAACGCCCTGAAAGTGACATCGGTGATACTCACCGCTTGACTGTGTTCCTGTCCGCGTAAGGAAATTGCCGTGTAGACTTGATGTGTCTGCCCCGATAAAAGCCTTAACATACTGAGTGCATCTGCTTGATCTTTTGGTTTACCCATAATGACATCACCCAATACCACCGCCGTATCTGCCGCTAACACCGATTGATGAGTCTGTAACTGCTCTACACAACGTGCCGATTTTTCCGCTGCTAGCCGTTGTACATAAGCCAACGGCGATTCATTGATTAACGGCGTTTCATCAATATCTACCGCATAAACAGTGTACCAAACGCCTATCTGGTCTAGCAGTTCTCTACGGCGTGGTGAAGCAGAAGCCAAAATAATTGGCAGTTGGTGGTTCATAGCGATTCCCAGCATTCATTTTAATGGCAGGCATTGTAAAGCAGGAACGCGTAGTTAAGTTCAAAATAGACAAAACAATTTATTTTAAGATTTTATTCAGCCGTGCTTCATAGTCTTCTTTGGATAACACACCACTCACACCATCACGTTGTTGGGTTTTATCAAAAAAATACGTTCTTGGTAATTCGCCGTACCATTTTGGATCGATTTCAAATTGCAGTTTCTGAGTATTTTCTTCGGCATAAATCCAGTTTTCAAGTTCGGCTAATTGATTAGCCGCCAATATTTTCTGTGCCTCGGCAGATTCGGCAATGTCATCGGTACTGAGCATAACAATTTTAATCTCAGGATGGGCTTTATGAACGGCACTCAACACTGCCATATCTTTAATGCAAGACGGGCAGGTAATTGACCATACCGCCAGCATAAACGGTTTTCCTGCATTGCTGGTTAAGAGTTGCTGATAACTACCGCTAACAAACGGTTTTAAGACGGACGATTCGGCGTGAGCTGTGTTAGCGCATACTGCTAAAATTAGTAATAAAACGCTTGGAAATGATGTGAGGCGCATGATTAAGTCTCTTAATAATTGAACGGTGATAGGTGGAGGACAGTAGGGGCTGTACCTTGTGCCAGCCCTTAACATAGTTACAAACTTATTTTTCTGGTTACGATGTGGCGTTTTTCTGATAGGTATAATATTTCAGCAGCCGCCTTAGATATTAATCTTTAGGACGGTACATAAGCAATTGCGCCGTTTTTAATTGCAGTGTCTACACGAGCTTCTAAGTCTTTCATCTCACCGATTCTAAAACGGCTTTCTTCGCTAACTGGGTCAAGTGGTACTTTTTCCCGATAAAAGCTTTCTAAGTCTTCTATAAAGGCTATGTCTTCGCCTTGTGCTTTTAGGTAGAGTAAGTATTGATGTAAGGCGAAGTCTCGGGTGATAAAGGCGCGGGCGGTTTTTTCTTCATCTGTACCTTCGGCGATAAATTTATCCCCTGCTAAAGGTTCATAGCGTCGGTCTAATAAGGGAAAATGGGTGAGTCTGCGGGCGTAGTCTTCTAAACTTAAGCCATACAATTTGGCGATACGGGCATCTATTTCTGCGCGTAATAAGGCGCGTTTATTTAGGTCTTTTTCGGCGGAGTCTTTTGTCCATGTATAGTATTTTAGTTTTAACATAATCCATTTATTTCTATAAAATCCCATGAAAAAAGCCTACAGCGAAGATCTGAGAAAATGCGTAATAAACTGCTACGAAGCAGGATTTCCCAAGACTTTAATTATACAGATATTTACTATAGGAAAA
>SHZG01000044.1 GCA_009692395.1 Methylococcales bacterium
TTGCATTGCGTCCTGACTTGCCAATCTGGTTACTTTTACAGAATGGACAGGTGATTTCTTGGTAGCAGCTCATAAGGTCTTTTAGGTAAGTGTGATTTTATTCTGCCCGTGATTTTAATCTATCATCACAGATTTAACCCACTACCCCCTATTGTTATGATTTTCTGCTGTGAAGAAGACGGCACTGCCACTGCGCCAATGAATGCGTTCTCAGTCGTGGATTGGATTCATAAACCCATTAGCCAGCGTCAATTGCAGCAAGCATTACACGCGGCTATTCATAACAACCGTCGCTCTAAGGTGCTGCATATTGAAGACGATTTAGATGTTATTCAAGTGGTACAAACTATTCTAAAAAACGCGGCAGTTGACTACCGCTTTGCCACTACAATAGCGGATGCCCGCCTTTTTCTTCAATCCCAAGCGTTTGACTTGGTTATCTTAGACTTAACGTTACCCGACGGTTCAGAGATTGATTTATTGAACGAACTAAAAGACCTCTGCCCAGTCATGGTGTTTTCAGGTGATGATGTACATGACAGTCTCAGTCAACAGGTGGCTGCCGCGCTCACTAAATCAATGACCAACAACGACCAGTTATTAAGCACTATTCGCCGCGTGTTGAATAATACAGTAAAATCAGCCTATTAATTTGCCCCCATTATTCGAGAAATAAAATGACTACACTGAAGAGACTCATTTATGTTGAAGATGAAGCAGAGATTCGTGAAATTGCGTCGGTGGCATTAGAATTAGTCGGTGGTTATGACGTGCAGATTTATGGTTCTGGTGCAGAAGCCATCGCCAACGCGGTGGCTTTTAACCCACAGTTCATTATCTTAGATGTCATGATGCCCGACATGGATGGCCCGACTACCTTAGCTAACTTACGCACACGCCCTGAATTAACCAGCACGCCTGTCGTTTTTATGACTGCTAAAGTTCAACCTAATGAAGTGACTGAGTTACTGGCATTGGGCGCGTTAGCGGTCATCGCAAAACCCTTTGATCCGATGACATTGTCCAATCAGTTAAGTGACATTTGGGAACAGCGTAATGTTTAAAAATACGGCAGATGTTGATGACCGCTTGCAACAATTACGCGATGAGTTTGTTTTATCGCTGCCTAAACGGTTTGCCAATATGGATGTACTTTGGGCAACAGTGAAACAACAAGGCGTTACACCCAGTCATGAAACCGATGAATTATACCGTGCGGTACATACGCTGGCAGGTTCAGCAGGGACATTTGGGCAGCAGCGACTCGGCGACCTTGCGCGAATAATAGAGCAAAGCCTGCGTTGTCTGTTAGATAACAACGAAATAGTAACTCCCGCTATCCTTAGCACTATTGAAAATGATCTACTAACTCTGAAAAATTCAGTGCTTAGCAAACCAGTTGTTCATCAAAGCCCTAATACAACACCGACACATTATAGCAATAATTCAAACATTCATATTGCTTTGCTTGAAAATGATGACGTATTAACGAACATAATAGCAACGCAATTGGCAATTTATGGTTATCGTGTGCAGTGTTGTAGTAACGTGTCCGAGCTGACAACGGTGTTGATTAATCAAACAATTGCTGCGCTACGAATAGATATAGAGCTGTCGGATGGTTCGCTCATCTCGCCTGCCTTAGCTGACAGTCTGCTGCCTTTACAGCAATACAATATTCCCCTCATTTTTATCTCCTCACAAGATGATTGGGATGCCCGCTTAGCGGCGGTGCGCATTGGCGCAGTTGCGTATTTTAAAAAACCTGTCGATTGTAACGTCATCGCTAATCGCTTAAACAATTTCATTAATACTAAACAGTAAGAAAAAAAATGCATGCTCATTATCGAAGATGACAGGGTATTGGCACAGCATTATGCTGAAGTCTTACGTCGAGCCGATATGCTGGTTGAAGTTTTAGAGCAACCACCTGCCAATGTTATTCAAATCATTAGTCAATTACGCCCTGATTTAATACTCATGGACTTATATATGCCGACTTGCACGGGTTTAGAAATGACCAGTGTTATTCGACAAATTGACGCCTATCAAGGTATTCCCATTGTGTTTCTATCGACTGAACCAGTGAAAGAAAAACAACGCAGTGCTATGTTTCTCGGTGGCGATGATTTTTTGAAAAAGCCTATCAGTAACGACGATTTAGTGTATGCCGTTTCACACCGTGCTGATCGTTTTAAAGCCTTAAATGCACTCATGATACGCGACAGCTTAACTGGCTTATTGAATCATGCGACCCTAAAAAGTCAACTGGAGATCTTGCAAGCACTTGCTCAGCGTAACAAATCCAACTTATGCTTTGTCATGCTTGATATTGATTTATTCAAAACCGTTAATGATCGCTACGGGCATCCTAAAGGTGATGATGTGATTTGTAGTCTCGCGCATTTATTAAAAAACCGTTTGCGGGCAAGTGATGTAATGGGTCGCTATGGCGGTGAAGAATTTGCGGTTATTTTGCCAGATACGGAACTGAGCAGCACAGTTGCAATGATTGATGAATTACGCACCCACTTTGAAAAAATCACCCATTATCATGAGAGCGGGGATTTTAATACTACCTTTAGTGCGGGGATAGTGACAGCACAGCAACATTTCTCTATGCAGGATTTACTAGATCAAGCCGATCAAGCACTGTATATCGCCAAACATCAAGGACGTAATCGTGTTGCAATGCTATGAAGCCCTTTAAAAACACTAATTTATTACCCACTATGAAAGTAAAAAAAACAGCTAAGTCATTATTGTTAATCAGCTTAACGCTTTTACCTTGCGCAGTGTTGAGTAAACCCCTCGAACAACAACGAGCTGATTTTTTGCAGGCAGAACATGCATTAAAGCTAGGGAATGAAAGTGTATTTTTGCAACAAATGACGGAGCTAGTCGATTATCCGCTTTATCCTCAGTTACAGTATCAGTGGCTAAGGAATCATTTGCCTGATACTGACAAAATACAACTCTTTTTAACCACTTATTCAGGTAGTCGCTACGCGTCACTATTACGCGCTAAGTGGTTGGATTATCTAGCCAGCCAACAACGCTGGCAGGAATTTATACAAAACTACCAAGCCAGTGATAATACCGCGCTAGCGTGTCAGTTCCAGTGGGCAAGTTATCAAACAGGTAATAGCCCACAGGCATTAAATGAAGCTAAACGTTTGTGGGCAATGGGTGAGAGCTTGCCCAGCGAATGCAATCCGCTGTTATCAGCTTTATTGGTTTCGCCAGTGATGACACCTGAGCTAATCTGGCAACGCTTTGAGTTAGCCTTAGAAAAAGATAATGTCAGTTTAGCGACTCATATTAAAAGTTTAATGGCTAAAACCGATCAAACTCTGGCAAATAATTGGTTACAAATACACAAGAATCCTAGCCTTATTACGCAAAATAATTTAATAGGACGGATGTTTGCTCACGGTGTACTGAGATTGTCTAAATCGAATCTGGATACCGCCATTACCGCTTGGGATAATAATAAAGCCAGCGTAGACAATGAAACCGCGCAACAAGTGGAACGCGGTCTTGGCTTAGCTTTGGCGCATAAACGCGATACTCGCGCCTTCGACCGCTTAAATGGGGTACTCAATCCAAATGAGGACGTTAGAGAATGGAAAATTAGAGCCGCGTTGTTGGAACAAAACTGGCAACACATCAGTAGTGCGTTGGCAGGTTTGACTACTCAACAACAACAACAGCCCAAATGGCAATATTGGCAAGCACGCGCATTGGCTGAAACAGGCAATGCCCCGCAAGCACAAATCGTGTTCAATAAACTGGCATTAGACCGTAGTTTTTATGGTTTTCTAGCCGCTGATATTGTTAATCAACCTTATCAAGCCACCGATAAGCCCGTTTTTTTAGCGGGCAATGAATTGGATTTATTAGCCAATGAAGATGATTTTAAAGTGGCGCAAGAATTGAGTTTTTTACACCGTGATGTAGAAGCTAAACGGCAATGGTCGTTTGCAGTGAAAAAATTACCCAAAGAACGTATCGCCGTCGCGGCTAAATTAGCGCAAAGTTGGCACTGGGATCAAATTGCGATTGTGACGCTGGTGCAAGCCGATTATTGGGATGATTTAGCGTTACGTTTTCCTGTCACATACACCGACCAAGTACACAGCAATGCCAGTCTGCAACACCTGGACCCCGCTCTGGTGTTTGGTTTAATGCGGCAAGAAAGTATGCTAGATAAAGATGCACAATCACCTGTCGGAGCGCGTGGCTTAATGCAGATTATGCCCGAAACAGGACAACAAATTGCCCGCAAAATGAATGAGCCGTGGCAATCGGCGAGTAGTTTATTTAATCCCGATACCAATATACGCTACGGTACTTTTTACTATAAGCAGATGGTGAATCGCTTTAATGGTAATTTTGCCTTAGCCGCCGCCGCGTATAATGCAGGCCCGCACCGTGTCGATCAATGGCTGCCTCGCGGACAATGGATGCCTGCGGATATATGGATAGAGACGATTCCTTTCAAAGAAACGCGAAAATATGTCACCTCCGTGCTGTCCTACGCCATGATTTATTCGCAACGTTTACAAAGTAACGCGCTAAAAATCAAAAATTTACTGCCCGATGTGCAATCTAGCTAAAAATTGAGCTGATTTTTTTCAGTGTCTGTAAGATAATACCGAGTTCTATAATAAGAATAATAACTAAGGGTTACAAAGAGTATGGAGAAACAGCATAGTTTTACGCGCGAAGAATTATTGAAGTCTGGTAGGGGGGAGTTATACGGGCCGAAAAACGCGCAATTACCGCTACCCAATATGCTAATGATGGATAGAATTACCCTGATTACCGATGAAGGCGGTACTTATGGTAAGGGTGAAATTATTGCTGAATTGGATATTACCCCCGATTTATGGTTTTTTGATTGCCATTTTCAAGGCGACCCTGTCATGCCAGGTTGTTTAGGCTTGGATGCCATGTGGCAGATTGTCGGTTTTTATTTATGCTGGATGGGTGGGCCGGGCAAAGGTCGGGCATTAGGTGTGGGTGAAGTGAAATTTACTGGGCAAGTATTACCTACTGCTAAAAAAGTCACCTACCGCGTTAATTTAAAACGTCTCATCATGCGCAAACTAGTCATGGGTATTGCCGATGCCACGATGGAAGTCGATGGCAAAGTAATTTATGAAGCAACGGATTTGCGCGTGGGTTTATTTACATCTACAGCTGATTTTTGAGGGGGAATCAATGAAAAGAGTGGTGGTCACAGGTTTAGGCATTGTTTCTAGCATAGGCAATAATCGCGATGAAGTGGTTGATGCCTTAAAACAAGGACGCTCAGGCATTAGTTTTGCCGAAGATTACGCTGAATTAGGCTTTCGTAGTCAAGTACGCGGCGCAATCCATATTGATTTAGATAGCTTTATCGACCGTAAAATCAAACGTTTTATGGGTGATGGCGCGGCATTCAATTACATTGCCATGCAGCAAGCGATTACTGATTCTGGTTTAGAAGATGCCGATATTTCTAATTTCAGAACGGGCTTAGTCATGGGTTCAGGTGGGCCTTCCACATCCAACATCGTTGAAGCGGCAGACATTTTACGTTCAAAAGGCGTTAAAAAAGTCGGACCTTACATGGTGCCGCGCACTATGTCCAGCACCAATACCGCGTGCTTAGCCACCCCGTTTAAAATTAAAGGCGTGAATTATTCCATTACCTCAGCGTGTGCCACCAGTGCGCATTGTATCGGTCATGCAATGGAACTCATACAAATGGGCAAGCAAGACGTGGTTTTTGCAGGCGGCGGTGAAGAAGAACATTGGTCTCTGTCGGTATTATTCGATGCAATGGGTGCAATGTCATCTAAATACAACGACGCGCCCACCACAGCCTCCAGAGCTTATGATGAAACCCGCGACGGCTTTGTGATTTCAGGCGGTGGCGGTGTCTTAGTCCTTGAAGAACTGGAACACGCGATTGCTCGCGGCGCGAAAATCTACGCGGAACTCACAGGTTACGGCGCGACTTCTGACGGTTACGACATGGTACAGCCCTCAGGTGAAGGCGCGGTACGTTGTATGCAGCAAGCAATGGCAACCGTGAATGGGTCAATTGATTACATTAATGCACATGGCACGAGTACCCCAGTCGGCGATACCAAAGAATTACAAGCCTTGCGCACTGTGTTTGGTGATGGCAATGTACCTTGGGTCAGCTCAACCAAATCATTAACAGGTCACGCCTTAGGCGCGGCAGGTGTCAACGAAGCGATTTATTCGTTGTTAATGATGGAAGAAAACTTCCTCAGTGCCTCAGCCAACATCACCCAACTAGACGCAGGCGCGGCAGGCATTCCCATCGTCCGCGAACGTCAAGACAACGTAACCCTCAACACCATCATGTCCAATAGCTTTGGTTTCGGTGGCACGAATGCCACGCTAATATTCCAACGTTATAACGGTTAATGCTCTCGTAGGTTGGGTTGCCGCTTTTGGCAACCCAACAAACACAACTGGATTTTTATCATGACGCAATTACTTGAAAAAGCCTTTTCAGAAGCCTCTACATTGCCCGAAATTCAGCAAAATATATTAGCAAGATGGATTATTGATGAGCTGTTAGCAGAAAAAAAATGGGATGTGCTTTTTTCTGAAACAGAAGATGAGCTAGCCGCCTTAGCTGATGAAGCGTTCAGTGAATATGAACAAGGTAAAACCCAAATTTTAAATTTGGATAACGTGTGATTTCACGCACAACTGAAAAATTCAGAGTGTTATTTGTTCTTTTGCCTGAGACTATTAAAGCGCAAGCAAAAGAAGCCTATCAGCAGTTCAAAAAAGACCCTTACCATCCACGCCTACATTTTAAGCACGTTCATTCCAATAAACCCATTTATTCCGTCAGAGTGAATATGGAGTACCGTGCAGTTGGCGTAATAAAAGATAATAAAATTGTTTGGTTCTGGATTGGCTCTCATAATGTGTATGATAAATTGCTTAGAAAGCTATAAACCATTTTATAATCGCGTAGCAAAATTCCGTTAATGCTGGGTTTCTCTGTCTTTCTATCTAGCCTATGTGCTATACACTTTTGCATGATAAGGAGCTTATATGCCAAGCGAAGAAAACATTAAAGAAACCCTTTTTGAGTATGTAAAAAATCCAAAAAAATGGTTTTATTGGTATCACAATCCAGCAAGGTTAGAAGAACTTTATAACGATGATTATAAAGATAATCCTGA
This sequence comes from Methylococcales bacterium, assembly GCA_009692395.1. Taxonomy (GTDB): domain Bacteria; phylum Pseudomonadota; class Gammaproteobacteria; order Methylococcales; family Methylomonadaceae; genus UBA4132. The sequence goes on from SHZG01000044.1 coordinate 7,224, forward strand.
TTATAAAAAAGACACAGTTGTTGGGTTTACAAAAAAAGTCTGGAGATTTGAATCCCAAGAAATTACCAATCAAGTTTTTATTGAACAAAATTTATTTGATTTTTTTTCAGTTGCAGTATTGGATGAAACACGCATAAAAAAAGCAAATGCTTTTTCCGAATATGTACTTTATATAACAGACAATGAAGACCTTGCATATTTTAGGGACACCGTCGCGAAAAGAGAGATTATAGCGGACATTGATTATAATAGGCAGCGGGATCATGCTGTCCATACGCTTTATAATTACCTATGGGGATGGTATCTGTTTGAACATTCAGAAACATTACGAAACAATTTTAAAAACCGTTTTAACGATCTCAATACTGAGATTAAGATGGATCATCAAAAAGAATCCTTACTCAGCTATTATGAAAATAAAGAAATTCCTGAATCAAAAGAATTCATTGCCATCATTCACGAATTTGTAGATGTATGGGTTATTGCGAGTTTACTTCATGATATTGGTTATATTTTAGAGGGTGATATTTCTTCAGCTAGTCCTGCTGTAGAAAAGATTCGCATTATTAATGGCTCAAAAATAATTCATGATTATTTTAATCATTACTTTTGGAAAAGTTTTGAAGTTGACTTTAGGGTAGCCAAAAATATCGCGAAAGCCCTCGGTGTGGTAGTCCCTGATTTTAAATATTCAGAATCTCTAGCCTCTCTTGGTGACCGTCTTTGTGATATTGGAAGTTGTGAAAATATTCGGGACGCTATTTTCACAAGGTACACATCTAAGTATACAGGTGTTAAACCAATAGCTCAGCTTCATGGTTTAAATCGTGAAGCTTTTTTTATTTGGAAAGAACATTATAAATTCTATGACAATAAAAAAATGGAATATATTTTATTGATTGTCGAGAGAGTATATAAAAATACCATGTGGGTTGGCTCTGATCATGGTCAACGAAACCTCGATCACGGTGTCGGTAGCGGATTAATTACGCTACAAGCATTGACATTTTTTCGGGCACTTTACTGGGGATTTAAACAGAATGACTGGTCTGAATTTAACAATAAGCAAACAAATCTAGGAGCCGATTCTTGCAATCTGGTATCGGAAGAACTGTTTGGACACGTTAAAGATGAAATTACTCATATGCCAAAACGAATACAAATAAGGCGTAAATTTGATCCTAACTTTTGGTTTAACCAAGTACTCTGGGCAACTGCATCGTCTGCGATTCACTCCATAGTCCAAAAACTAGAATATAGAAAACAGTGTGAAAAACACATGAAAGAGAGCGGCAAGAATCCACTGTATTTAAGAATCTCTCTTGAAGATGATCCACTCAATTTTTTAGGTATCTTAGTTGATATATTGCAGGAGTGGGACAGATATAAAGTGACCAATCGAGGAGAAGCTGCTTTTTCAGGTAATGATCCATTGCAAAGTACGCAGGTTAAGCTTGATTATGATGATAACAGTAAAAAAATTTCTTTGAAATATCCTAAAAACTGGTTGGAAAAAAAGAAGTTACAGGACGATATAGATAAATGTTTGTACTTTGATGATGATGAAAAGAAAAACGAAAAAAAGTGGAGCGATTTCCTCGAAATTACCAAGATAGATTGATAATGCCAATCAGGTGTGTTGCATTGCACACCTTATATTTATGGATGATTTTAGTGCAATGGCTCGTAGCTCGTAGGGCGCAATAGGCGATAGCCTTTGCGCCGCATGGTGATTACAAAACATTCGGCGGAATACGCTACGCTACGCTATTCCACCCTACATACTATCGAATGAACAATAAAAAATCATGCGAGTTATCAGCAAGAAAGCATTACAACATTTTGCCGAGTTATATCCGCAAGCATTAATACCATTGCAAGAATGGCGTGGAAAAATACAGGGTACTTCAATTACATCTTATGCTGAGTTAAAAAATATTTTTAACTCAGTTGATAAAGTCGGACATTATTTTATTTTTAATATTGCGGGTAAGCATTACCGTTTGACTGCCGCTATTCATTTTCATACTCAAACGCTTTATATTCGTTCGATTATGACTCACAAGGAGTATGACCAATGGCAACCTTAAATCCTGTTTCTAGCGATATTATGAATCATTACACAACACTGTGTGAAAGTATTCCGCTTTACCCACTACATAATGAACAAGATTATGATAAAGCGATTATTATTTTGAATACGTTATTAGATGCAGGCGGTGCAGATGAAAATCATCCATTGGCTAGATTAGTCGAAACATTGGGGGTTTTTATTGGTGATTATGAAAATCATCACGCGTTTTAATAAGTTACACCTTTATTCACCTCACACAAATAATTAAATACGCACAGCGTACCCTACTAATCCTCATGCAAAAAACCCGTTACCAATTTAACAAACTCCAAAAACGTTTACGTCACACAGTGGGTGATGCGATTGCCGATTACAATATGATAGAACATGGCGATAAAGTCATGGTGTGTTTATCAGGCGGTAAAGATTCCTACACCTTGCTTGATGTGTTGATGAATTTACAAAAAACCGCGCCTGTGGATTTTGAACTCATTGCCGTCAATTTAGACCAGAAACAACCTAACTACCCTGAACACGTTCTGCCTGAATATTTGCACTCGCTGGGTGTGCCGTATCACATTATTGAAAAAGATACTTACAGCGTGGTGAAGCGCGTTATTCCCGAAGGGCAAACCACTTGCGGACTGTGTTCACGCTTACGGCGCGGCACGTTATACGGTTATGCCGAGGCGCATGGTGTGACTAAAATTGCCTTAGGTCATCATCGTGACGATATTCTCGAAACGTTTTTTCTGAATATTTTTTACGGTGGTAAACTCAAAGCCATGCCGCCTAAGTTATTGAGTGATGATAAGAAAAATATCATTATCAGACCATTGGCGTACACCCGCGAAAAAGACATTGAACGCTTTGCGGCGTTTAAAGACTTCCCGATTATTCCTTGTAATCTGTGCGGTTCCCAAGCCAATTTGCAACGTCAAGCCATGAAAGTGATGTTGAAAGCGTGGGATAAACAATTCCCTGGTCGCTTGGAAACTATTTTTACCAGCTTACAAAATGTCGCGCCTTCGCAATTAGCGGATACAAAATTGTTTGATTTTACGGGGCTACTGCTAGGGCGTGAACAAGAATTTGATGCAGAGTCAGCAGGTTTAGAGATATTAGCGTAGGGGCGGATTGCATCCGCCCTTATAATGACTGTCTATTTGGAAATTGTATGACGGGCGCGTGCAACGCGCCCCTACCAAATTTTACTCCGCACAAGGAACGCTATGACTCCCATTCAATACATTAACCATCCTGACCAATTACCTAAACTGTGTGAACAAATCCAACAAGCGGCGTGGATAGCCTTAGACACTGAGTTTTTACGAGAAAAAACCTATTATCCCAAGTTTTGTTTATTACAAATTGCCACGCTGGATTGGGTAGCCTGTGTTGATCCGATTGCCTTACCTGATTTAAGTGCGTTATTTGCAGCAATTTATAATCCTGCTATCGTTAAAGTTTTCCATTCTTGTCGCCAAGATTTAGAAATATTTTTTCAAATCACAGGCAAACTACCAGAGCCGATTTTTGATACCCAAATTGCCGCGCCAATATTAGGTTTTCAAGATAATCCTGGTTATGCCATGTTGGTGTCCAGTCTCCTCAATATCAATTTAAGCAAAGCCCATACTCGTGCTGATTGGAGTAAACGCCCATTAACTGCCGATGAAATCGACTACGCAGCTGATGACGTGATTTATTTATGCCAAATTTATCAAATGATGACCCAGAAATTAACGGAACTGGGGCGCATTGATTGGCTAACACAAGACTTTGCCGAATTGACTAATACCGACCATTACGAAGTCAAACCCGAAAAAGCGTGGCTACGCATTAAAGGGCAAAACAAACTCACGGGTAAACAATTATCTATTATTCAAACCGTCGCTGAATGGCGTGAAAAAACCGCTCAAGCTGAAGATAGACCTAAAAATTGGCTATTGCGTGATGAATTATTATTTGAGTTAGCGAAACTGCAACCTGAAACAGTCACTGATTTAGCGGGTGTGCGTGGTATCAGTGAACGTGCCTTACAGCGATATGGTAAAGACCTGTGCCAATTAATTACGATTGCTAAAAATCGTCCACCAATACCGCTAACATTGAAAGACCGCCCCGCGAAAAAAAACCAACAACAAGAAGCGATACTGGATATTTTAACGGCTTTAGTCAGAATAAGAGCCGAAGAAAATGAATTAAATCCGACAATTTTAGCCTCGCGTAAAGAGCTAGAAGCCTTGTTATTTAACGGTGATGATGAATGCCCGTTACTACACGGCTGGCGATATGCAATGGTAGGACGGGAATTAGTCGGCTTGTTGAAAGGTGAGTTATTGCTGGGAATTGAAGCGGATCGGCTGTCGATTCTTGCCAATGGTTAAGCAGGTTGGGTTGCCGCTTTTTGGCAACCCAACAGAGAACCAACATAGTCACGGATTTTGTTGGGTTGGCTATCGCCAGCCCAACCTACATAAATTACAACGCTTTCACTGTTTCCAACACGGCTAGTGCATGACCGTCTGGGACTACGCCATATTCCACACCCGCTAACACGCCTTGTTTGTCGATAATAAAGGTAGAGCGTAAAACCGCCATACTTTTAACGCCTTCTTTTTCGCGCTCGCGCCATACATTATACAGTTCGCACAATTCGCCTGTGGTATCGGCTAACAATTCCAATTTTAAGCCGTATTTATTAATAAATTCACGGTGACTGGCGCAGGAATCTTTGCTGACTCCGATAATAACGGTGTCATGCGCAACAAATTCTTCAGCGTATTGGGTGAATTGGTTGGCTTCGATGGTACAACCAGGTGTATCGTCTTTGGGGTAAAAATACAGGACGACATTTTTTTTACCTGCGTAATCTGACAAACTAATCGGGGCATCGTTTTGGTTGGGTGACGTAAATTCAGGTGCTAGCTGTTGTGTTTCTAACATAAAAACCTCCAGTTTGTGGGTGAATCCGCCTAGTCAGACGGGTGTTAAACATCGTACACGCAAGCCTGTAAAAGTCCAAAACTATCATGCTTAAACATTATCAACCGCCGCTATTACTGCAATTACACGACTCCAAATGCCTGATAAAGGTGATGGGCTTTATTCATGTCTTAGCGTTGGCGGCGTGTGTGCTGAATAGCTTTCCCGTGCTGATAAAATGCGGGTTGTTTATGGCTATTTGTCGTCATTTTTATTGTCAGCGGCAACAATTAAAAAGCCAGCGATACACTATTAAACACACTGAATCATTAGGTTGGGAGCTAGCAGACGGGGGTGAATTTGAAACAGTACAGATTTTACCCTCCACTGTTATCAGTATTGTTGCGATTTTTGGTAGTGGATTAAATCTGTAATTATGAATAAATATCGCGCCCGAATTCGACCTTGTTGATAAGCAAACCGATGACGGTGTCGTGCATCAACTCTAGTTTTGAGAAGCCAATGGTCTTGCGATTGAGTCGTTTGATCCATGTCCGAAAGTTCAGGTTTT
>SHZG01000045.1 GCA_009692395.1 Methylococcales bacterium
ATTGCGTCCTGACTTGCCAATCTGGTTACTTTTACAGAATGGACAGGTGATTTCTTGGTAGCAGCTCATAAGGTCTTTTAGGTAAGTGTGATTTTATTCTGCCCGTGATTTTAATCTATCATCACAGATTTAACCCACTACCCATTATTCATTTCTTAAACATCTCATCGAAGATGGCTTACCCGCTGTCGTAGTAGCAGGAACGTGTTTTGAATACGGGCTGCGCTCAGGTGCATTGTCTGCTGATTTATTGCCACAACCTGCCAATGCTTATGCTTATGCAAAAACCGCATTACATCAACAACTACAATTTTTACAAGCCACGCATGACTTCAAACTAACGTGGGCGCGGTTGTTTTATTTGTACGGTACGGGACAAGCACCTACGTCACTGTACACGCAACTGCAACAAGCAATCGCTCGCGGTGATACCGTGTTCAATATGTCAGGTGGTGAACAATTACGCGATTATTTACCTGTAGACATTGCTGCTCAGCAGTTAGTTCAACTGGCAATGAATCACGATGCTAGAGACACCGTGAATATCTGTTCAGGTCAGCCGATTTCCGTGCGCCGTTTAGTTGAACAATGGTTATATGAAAAAAACAGCGATATGAAGCTAAACCTCGGCTATTATCCTTACCCCGATTATGAGCCGATGGCGTTTTGGGGTGATAAACCACTTTCAAAATAAAATGTTTGCCGACTGATTTATGCTAAAGTCGCTTTCAGTTGCATTGCCCCCCAAATAAACTCACTTACCCATAGGTTGATTACCGTGAACTTTGAACAAGAAATACAACAACGAATTGCTGCCATCGGTGAAGACGAGGCATTAAAAGAACACGCCAATGCGTTTATGCAAGCCTCAGTAGCCCCTAAATATTCTTATAATTTCTCGTGGTTAGGCAGACCTATTATTCAATACCCACAAGATATAGTGGCAATGCAGGAAATTATCTGGCAAGTGCAACCCGATTTAATTATTGAAACAGGTATTGCACACGGCGGTTCACTGATTTTTTCTGCCTCCATGTTAGAACTGATTGCCAGTTGCACAGGACATGAAGGCGAAGTATTAGGGATAGACATAGACATTCGCGCACACAATCGCACCGCTATTGAAGCTCATCCATTGTTTAAACGTATCAGCATGATTGAAGGCTCTAGCATTGCCCCTGACATTATTGATCAAGTTCACGCTAAAGCCCAAGGTAAACAACGTGTATTAGTGTGTCTGGATTCCAATCACACGCACGCTCACGCATTGGCAGAACTGGATGCTTACGCTCCATTAACCAGCGTAGACAGTTATTGCGTGGTGTTTGATACCCTCATTGAAGATATGCCCGATGGACTGTATCCAGACAGACCGTGGGGACAAGGCAATAACCCTAAAACTGCCGTGTGGGAATATTTAAAAACCCACGATGAATTTGAAATTGATCAAAGCATTCACAATAAATTATTAATCACCGTCGCGCCCGATGGTTATTTAAAGCGTATTAAGTAAATAAAGCCAATGTGGTTTTTCTTGTCACTGCCATTTAGAGTTATTACGACTCATGCCTAATCAGGTCACTGTTTTAATGTCCACTTACAATGGCGGTCAATTTCTGCAACAACAGCTTAATAGCCTGTATGCACAGACTTACCCTAACGTTAAAATTTTGGTTCGAGATGATGGTTCAAGGGATTCAACTCGTGAATTATTAGCCGCTGAAGGTAAGCAAGGTAAGATTGAACAGCTTGAAGGGCATGATAATTTAGGTGCGACGGGGAGTTTTTTCACGCTCTTGCGTCACGCGGCACAGACTAAAACAGCTTATGTGGCGTTTTGCGATCAAGATGATGTGTGGCACGCGGATAAAATTGCGCGGGCGGTGTCGCTGTTGTCGGAAGTGTCTGACCATCCTGCGTTATATTGTTCGCGGCTAGATATTGTTGATGAGCAGTTACAGTCGCTTAATTTAAGTGCAACGCCTCGAAAAATAGGCTTCGGGAATGCCTTGGTAGAAAATATCGCTGTAGGTTGTACGATGGTATTGAACCGTAAAGCCATTGATTTGTTGTGTCAGCAAACCTTGCCTGATCATGTTTATGTGCATGACTGGTGGTGTTATTTGGTCATTTCGTGTTTTGGTGAGGTTATTTTTGATGATAACGCGCTGATTAAATACCGTCAGCACGGCGGCAATGTCATTGGCGCGGCAACGAATCACATCGGGGTTTTAAAACGTAAACTGGCTAGATTATTTAACGCGCCACTGTGGATTAGTGAACAGGCGGTGACTGTTTTAGAGCTGTTCGCCGACCGATTACCGCCTGCTGAGCATGAGTTATTATCCTTGTTAATCGAAGCAAAATCATCCTATTGGTTCCGTGTGCGCTTAGCATTATCGCCTGCGGTTTGGCGGCAAAAAAGCATTGATAATTTTATTTTAAGGTTAGTTATTTTAATGAATCGAATTTGATTTAAAGACTGCCAGTCCTTGAAGGACTGGCAGTCGTGATTAATATTTTGGAGACTACAGGTGATTATTGCGGTTACAGGCGGCACAGGTTTTATTGGACGACATCTTATCGCACGGCACGTTGCACGGGGTGATGAGGTGCGCTATTTAACGCGCCACACGCCTGAAAAAGTCATTGTAGGTGCAACGGCTATTATCGGCGATTTAGCGGTAATTGATAGCTTGCTTCCTCTGGTACGCGGTGTGGATGTCTTGTATCACTGTGCCGCTGAACTCAACGATGCCACGAAAATGCACAACACGAATGTGTTGGGTACGCAAAACCTGCTAACAGCCGCCAATGGTGAAGTAAAACGCTGGGTGCAACTCAGTAGCACTGGCGTTTATGGTAGCAAGCCTGCCCAAGATGTTAATGAAGACACGCCTATCAATCCGATGAATCCTTATGAAATCTCTAAAGCCGCCGCTGATGAGCTGGTTTATACGGCTATGAATGAACAAACGTTATATGGCGTGGTATTAAGACCGTCTAATGTCTACGGTGTTGATATGCCGAATCAATCCTTGTTTCAATTGATTAACATGATTAAACGCGGGCTGTTCTTTTTTATTGGTCAGCGCGGGGCAATGGTTAATTATATTCACATCGACAATGTGATTGACGCGCTGATTTTATGCGGTACGGTAATTTTACCCGCTAATGGTCAAACCTATATTGTGTCCGATTGCTGCACGCTGGAAGAATTTGTGGCGACTATCACTACCACGTTAGGCATTCCCTGTTCTAAAAAAAGATTACCTGAAACATTCGTCAGAGTAGTGGCACGTTTAGGCGATTATCTGCCACGTTTTCCGTTGCGTTCATCGCGTGTTGACGCGCTGACGTATCGGCATCATTATCAAGTGCATAAAATCGAAGCAGAATTAGGCTATCGACATACTGTTTCCATGTCCAAAGGCATTAGTGAATTATGCAAGATAAAAAATTAAAAATCGTGCGCGTCATTACTGCGTCTTATGTTGTGCCTTGGCATTTGGGCAATACTTTAAAAAGAGTCGTTACCGATTTTGAAGTCTGCGTCGTGGGACAAAATGTCTCTAGTTATCAAGACGTGTACCCTAATATCAAATGGGTCGATATTGATTTAAATCGAAAAATAAGCCCACTCGCTGATTTGGTTTCATTGTATCGACTATGTCGGTTTTTTCTCAGTTATCAACCTGATATTGTCCATTCTATTATGCCTAAAGCGGGCTTATTGACTGCGTTGGCGGGCTTTATCTGTCGCGTACCGATTCGACTGCATACCTTTACTGGTCAAGTGTGGGCAACCAAAAAATCCAAAACATGGCGTTTTCTGTACGCCATCGACAAATTAATTACGCTATTAAACACGGTGTGTTTAACCGATAGCCCGTCACAATCGCAGTTTTTATATGACCATCAAATTAATAGCCACGGTAAACCCTTGCCTGTGTTGGGCAATGGTTCATTATCAGGTATGGATTTAAGCCGTTTTGATTTAGCCAGTAGAGAACAACAACCCGCTCATACATTAGTCCATTCATTGGGTATCACTAAACAGCATTTTGTGTTTGCTTTTATTGCCAGAAAAAGCCGCGATAAAGGCGCGATTGACATCATCACAGCCTTTGCCAAAGTGACAGCGGTGTATCCACATAGTCGCTTATTGTTTATCGGTCCCGATGAATCCGAAGGGCAATTGGAGCTGATGAAAATAGACACGCCAGAGCTGTTTAATAACGTACTGTGTTTGGATAAGGTCGATAATCATGAATTATTTTTAGCCATTACTGATGTATTGTGCTTGCCCAGTTATCGCGAAGGTTTCGGCACGATAGTTATTGATGCTGCGGCTCTCGGCGTACCGACTATCGGTTCAAATATTGTTGGCTTGGTCGATGCGGTTGACAATAACACCACAGGAATTTTATTTTCCGCTGGCGATATTGACCAACTCACGGCGGCGATGTTGTCATTTTTAGAAAATCCATTACAGCTTAAAACAATGGGCAACGCGGCGAGACACCGTGTGGAACAGTATTTTTCGGCAGATAAACTATATGCTGAGTTAAAATGTTTCTATTCTGAATTGTTATCAGGTCGTTCAATTTGACAATCACCACAAAAACATCCGTATTAATCACAGGCGCGAACGGCTTTGTTGGCTCTGAATTATCTACGCAAGCCGCGTTTCATTTTTTAGTGACAGGCGCGGTGCGTTCTGTGCAAGCCTTCCCTGCCAATACCAACACTGTACTGATTGATGCCATCGATGGCAATACCGATTGGCATGATGCCTTGCAAAATGTCAATGTCGTGGTGCATCTTGCTGCGCGGGTTCATGTGATGAACGATGACAGTGTTGATCCATTGGCTGAATTTCGTAAAGTAAATGTCGATGGGTCGCTGAATCTGGCTAAACAAGCCGCGCAAGCAGGTGTGCAACGTTTTGTGTTTATCAGCTCTATTAAAGTAAATGGTGAAAGTACCGAATTGGGACAGCCGTTTCATGCTGCTGATGCACCCCAGCCGATGGATGCTTACGGTGTCTCTAAACGTGAAGCTGAAGATGCACTACGCCAGTTAGCGCGTGATACAAGCATGGAAGTGGTGATTATTCGTCCGCCGTTAGTCTATGGCGCGGGTGTTAAAGCAAATTTTCGCAGCATGATGCGTTGGTTAGATAAAGGCGTTCCGTTACCACTGGGCGCGATTCATAATCAACGTAGTCTGGTTGCTCTGAATAATCTGGTCGATTTAATTATCACCTGCATAACCCACCCAGCGGCGGCGAATCAAACGTTTTTAGTCAGTGATGGCGAAGATTTATCCACTAGCGATTTATTGCGCCGCATGGCAAACGCACTGGGAAAATCAGCACGATTACTGCCCTTCCCCGCGTGGTTATTACAAATAGGCGCAACGCTATTGGGCAAACGCGCCGTTGCACAACGCTTATGCGGTTCGCTACAACTGGATATTAGCAACACTCGACAATTGTTGAATTGGACTCCACCTGTCAGCGTCACTGACGCATTGCAAAAAACAGCTCACGCTTACAGGTCATCGTTATAGTGCCTAATATTATGTGGATTTTTCTGTTTGCCTTGCTTGCATCAGTCGTATTAACAGGGCTGTTGCGGCGTTACGCCCTCGCCGCCAGTGTGTTTGATATTCCCAATGCCCGAAGCTCGCACAGTTTGCCAACACCACGCGGCGGCGGGGTCGCTATCGTGATTGTGTTTTTACTGGGTACGCTGATACTTACAAAACTGGACTTATTAAACTCATCAACAACGTGGGCATTGTTAGGCGCGGGTGCGTGGGTCGCTGTGGTCGGATTTATTGACGATCATCAACATATTCCTGCGCGGTGGCGATTATTAGCGCATTTTATCGGCGCGATATGGGGATTGTTTTGGCTAGATTTGCCAACGCTATCACTATTCGGCATGAATTTAACCACGCTAGGCTATGTGTTAGGCGCATTTTATTTGGTGTGGATGCTAAATCTGTACAACTTTATGGACGGCATTGACGGACTGGCAAGTATTGAAGCGATAACGGTTTGCTTAGGTGGCATATTGTTATTGGCACTCGGTTCAAGCACCGCAGATTATTACGGCTTGATATTATTGTTGATGGCAGTCGCAGGATTTTTACTATGGAATTTCCCACCTGCTAAAATTTTTATGGGTGATGCAGGCAGTGGTTTTTTAGGTATTACCTCGGGTTTATTTTCCCTGCAAGCCGCACATCACGCGCCACAGTTTTTTTACAGTTGGTTGATTTTACTGGGTGTATTTATTGTTGATGCAACGTGGACATTAATACAGCGATTTTTACGCGGTGAAAAAGTCTATGAAGCGCATCGTTCTCATGCCTATCAATTCGCCTCACGGCAGTATGGCTCACACAAAACGGTGTCCTTAGCGGTTGCTGCTATTAATATTGGTTGGTTGTTACCTATCGCATTGTGGGTCGGTTTGGGTGATTTAAACGGCGGGTTAGGGCTTAGCATCGCCTACGCGCCGCTATTATGGCTAGCGATACACTTCAAAGCAGGGTTAGCTGAATGATTGCCTTGCCCTTACGCACTTGGTTTGTGGGTCTTTCGCGGCGTATTAAAGCCTCAATTCTTATCAGTGCCGATAGTTTTTTTACTGCATTTGCACTGTGGGCAGCTTTTTCATTGCGCTGGAGTGACTGGTATATTCCCAAAGGTGATGAATGGGCTGTATTTGCTGTCGCGCCTGTGATTGCCGTGCCTATTTTTATTCGTTTAGGCTTATATCGCGCCATTATTCGCTATATCGAAATACGCGCCTTGTGGACAATTATTCAAGCAACCACGCTGTACGCGATAATTTTTGCTTTTATTTTGTATGAATCAGGCATTAAAGGTATTCCGCGCACAGTCTCATTACTCAATTGGTTATTAATCATTCTGTTAGTCAGTAGCAGTCGTTTTTTTGTCCGCTGGTGGCTTGCTGATGCACATTATCGTCTAGGCGAAGACGCTGATGAGTCCAATCATAATAAAAAAAACGTGGTAATTTACGGTGCGGGTAACGCAGGTGTGCAACTGGCTTCTGCTTTAGTGCATGGTAGTAAATTTAAAACCATTGCCTTTATTGATGACAATCCGTTATTGCATAAACAAAAAATCAACGGTATTAGAATTTATCCGTTCGATTCATTAAGCTATTTAATGGAACGTTATCACGTTGCCAATGTACTACTGGCTATGCCGTCAGCAAGTCGAATGCGTATTCGTGAAGTAATTGATTCATTAGAACCTTATGCTGTTCATGTGTTGTCGATGCCCAGCTTATCGGATATTGCTCAAGGCAAAGTCACTTTTGACGCACTACAAGAAGTGGATGTTGCTGACTTACTTGGACGTGATTCAGTCGCGCCTGTCACCGCATTACTGCAAGCGAATGTGACGGGGAAAGTAGTGATGGTCACGGGAGCAGGGGGTTCTATTGGCTCTGAATTATGTCGGCAAATAGTGCTGTTACAACCGAACACACTGGTGCTGTTTGAACAAAATGAATTTACACTGTACGCGATAGAAAAAGAATTAGAGCAACAATTAGGCAACGATAATATCGCTATATTGCCTGTGTTAGGCTCCGTTACCAGTGCGGAACGCGTTGAAAAAGTTTGTAAAGCCTTTGGTGTACAGACTATTTATCATGCCGCCGCTTATAAACACGTTCCAATGGTAGAAAAAAACCCTGCCGAAGCCGTGTGGAACAATATTATCGGCACACTACACACTGCACAGGCCGCTATTCATACAGGCGTTGAAACCTTTGTACTGATTTCCACCGACAAAGCCGTTAGACCTACTAATACGATGGGCGCGACTAAACGCTTTGCTGAACTAATTTTGCAAGCCATGAGTGACAATGCCACAGATGAACAAAAAACCCGTTTCACTATGGTGCGCTTTGGTAATGTGCTAGGGTCTTCAGGTTCAGTCGTTCCCTTATTTCGAGAACAAATCGCGAGAGGCGGCCCTATTACGGTGACTGATAAACGCATTATTCGTTATTTCATGACTATACCCGAAGCCTCACAGCTCGTCATTCAAGCAGGGGCAATGGGGCAAGGCGGTGATGTATTTGTGCTGGATATGGGCGAGCCAATTCGTATTGTTGATTTAGCCAAACGCATGATTCATTTAAGCGGCTTACAAATAAAAGACGAGACGCATCCTAATGGCGATATAGAAATTCAATTCACGGGATTACGCGCGGGTGAGAAACTCTATGAAGAACTATTAATCGGTGACAATGTCTCCAAGACTACGCACCCCAGAATTATGCGAGCAGAAGAAAGTATGATTGTCTGGGCTGAATTAGAAAAAATACTAAATGCGCTTACACACGCAACTAAAGAAGACGATTTTGAACAGCTTAGAATGATTTTACAACAAGCGGTATCAGGCTTCGTACCACCGCGTGAAATCGGTGATTTGCTCTGGAAACAACATAAAGCGACACATCAATAGGCAAAAAAAACCCCCTGAAACTTTCGTATCAGGAGGCAAAAAATCAAGTAGGTTCTAATGAGGAGATTCTACTTGTAGTCATAACACTAGGAGGAAAAACTGGTTAGAACTTAGCTGTTACGCTTTGCTCTCATTACAATATTGCTATAAATAGCTGCACTTGCAAATAATACGGTTGAAATAACGAACTGGCCAGAAATGAAACTCCAAATCCCGACAATCAATACCAGTCCGATAAGAATATCTTTATTTAAGTCATTCATGTTGTTACCTAAACAGTTGTGTTTGCAATAAGTATGTGGTTACTATACAGCGATATTTTTTGGATACAATACGCAAACTAACGAATGAATTATTTCCTTAAAAGAAACAATAGCCGCAGCACTAGCATGTATTGGTGCTAAGGGCAATGAACAGGAATAACAGCCCAGTATTTACATTCAGTATGAGTCATTAACAATGGATAAATTAACCAGTATGTCAGTGTTTGTTCGCGTCGCCAAAGCGGGCAGTTTTGCAGGTGGTGCAAGCGAACTAGGTATTTCCAGAGCAATGGCAACCAAGCATATCATGCAGCTAGAAGGCAGTTTAGGGACGCGCTTATTTAATCGCACTACACGCAGTCTTAACCTAACTGACGTGGGTGCATCTTATTTAGAACGCTGTCAGCAAGTGTTATTGGATGTTGAAGATATGGAAGCCGCTGTCACGCATTTACAGACCGAGCCACGCGGGGTCTTAAGAATTAGTGCGCCTCCTGTGATTGGCGCGACTCATATTACGCGAGCCATCGCGGCGTTTCTTAAAATACACCCTGACTTAACCGTCGATCTCATTTTGCAAAGTAACGCCAGTGATTTGATTGATGAAGGGATTGATATAGCCATCTACTTAGGTGATTTAGCCGATACCAGCATGGTGGCGCGTAAACTTGCCAGTTCATCAATGGTCGTCTGTGGCTCACCTGATTATTTAACAAAATACGGTATTCCCAACACACCTGAGGATTTACTCAAGCATAGTTGCTTAGTGAATTGGGCAAGTGCGCCACGAAATAAATGGCAATTTAAAAGTAAAGCAGGCTACACCACCATCAATGTCACAGGGCGAATGCAATCTAACGTCGCCAATGCCAATCGCATTGCCGCTGTCAACGGCTTAGGTTTAGCCATGCTAGCCACTTATGTCGTTGGACGGGATATTGAAAGAGGCAAATTGATTGCCGTATTAGAAGATTACGCACCACCGCCGTTAGATATTCACGCCGTGTATCCACACAGAAAATATTTATCGACTAAAGTCAGGCGATTTTTAGATTTTTTACAAGTTTGGCTACAGCCACGCGTTAATATGCCGAGTCCTGAATAATGCTATTTGCTTGACCGCACTCTAATGAATGAGATAATAGACTCACTTAAAAATCATGGATTGCTTTTTTATCAAATGCTTACCTGCAAAAAAGTAACTTACACCGCTTCGTAAACGCTAAACTTGCATAACCAAAATGGTTTGTCGGACAAAAAATTGGAGAATAGCATGATAGGAAACCTAGACCCGCAACACGCATGGGATTTATTACAACAAAACCCCAATACAGTGTTAATTGATGTCAGAACAAAAGCCGAATATACCGATATTGGTCATCCCATCGGCGCAATTCACATTGCATGGCAAGAAAACTTTGGTGCGCCTGTTAATCCCAACTTTATTGCCGACGTCAACAGAGCTGCACCCGACGAGAATACCCCAGTATTACTACTGTGCCGCAGTGGTCAACGCTCTCTAAGTGCTGCAAAAGCCTTAGAACAAGCTGGCTATTCAAACTTCATTAACATCGTTAAGGCTTTGAAGGCGACCCAGATAGCAACCAACAACGCGGCAACATCAACGGCTGGCTATTTTGTGGCTTGCCTTGGGAACAAAACTAACAACATCCTCGCACAATACCTAAACTATCGTAGGGTGCATTTTACGCACCCTTCCATTTTACAAGAGCGTGTAAAATACACTCAACACCGATTTATTAACCCTTAGAGAATTACCAGTGATTGAAAAATTAAGAAATATTGCCATTATTGCCCACGTTGACCACGGTAAAACCACGCTTGTGGACAAATTACTGCAACAATCAGGCACATTTGCCTCTCATGCTAAAGTCACAGAGCGCATGATGGACTCCAATGACATTGAAAAAGAACGTGGCATTACCATTTTGGCAAAAAACACCGCGCTGGATTGGAATGGCTACCACATCAACATCGTAGACACACCAGGCCATGCTGATTTCGGTGGTGAAGTTGAACGCGTTTTGTCGATGGTTGATTCCGTATTATTGCTGGTTGATGCCGTTGATGGCCCGATGCCACAAACCCGTTTCGTTACCCAAAAAGCCTTTGCTTTAGGCTTAAAACCGATTGTTGTTATTAACAAAATTGATAGACCAGGTGCGCGTCCTGAGTGGGTTGTTGACCAAACATTTGACTTATTTGACCGTTTAGGTGCGACTGATGAACAATTGGATTTCCCTATTGTTTATGCGTCTGCAATTAACGGTTATGCTGGCTTAACGCCTGACACAACAGGTGGCGATATGACTGCGTTGTTCCAAACGATTGTCGATAAAGTTAGCCCACCACCTGTCAATATTGATGGCCCATTTCAAATGCAGGTCACCAGTTTAGACTACAACACTTACACGGGCGTTATCGGTATCGGTCGTATTCAGCGCGGCGTGATTAAACCCAATCAACAATTGGTTATCATCAATCGTGAAGGCGTTGAACGTAAAGGTCGTATGTTGAAAATATACGGCTTTCATGGTTTGGATCGTGTTGAAGTCGAAGAAGCACAAGCAGGCGACATTATTGCTTTCGCGGGTATCGAAAAGTTGGAAATTTCTGACACAATTTGTAATCCTGATTTGATAGAAATCATGACCCCGCTGTCAATTGATGAACCGACTGTGAGTATGACTTTCCAAGTCAATAACTCACCGTTTGCAGGTAAAGAAGGTAAATTCGTTACTACCCGTCAAATTCGTAACCGTTTAGAAAAAGAATTGCAACACAACGTCGCGCTGAAAGTAGAGGACACCGCTGACCCTGATAAATTCCAAGTTTCAGGTCGTGGTGAATTACATTTATCAGTCTTGATTGAAAATATGCGTCGTGAAGGCTTTGAAATGGGCGTTTCACGTCCTGAAGTTATCATCAAAGAAATCGACGGCAAAAAATGCGAACCATTTGAAATGGTGACTGTGGAAGTCGAAGAAGAGCATCAAGGCTCTATCATGGAAAAATTGGGCGAACGTAAAGGCGATTTAACCAATATGGTTCCCGATGGCAAAGGTCGTATCCGTTTGGAATACATGATGCCATCACGCGGTTTAATCGGTTTTCAAACTGAATTTATGACAGCAACTTCGGGTTCTGGCTTGCTGTATCACATTTTCGACCATTACGGCCCCATGAAAGCGGGTGAAGTCGGTAATCGTATGCGCGGCGTTATGATTTCCATGGTGTCGGGTAAAGCAGTAACGTATTCATTACACCCATTACAAGAACGCGGCGAATTGCTGTTAGTGAATGGCGACGAAGTGTATGAAGGTATGTTAGTTGGCTTACATTCACGCACCAACGATTTATGCGTTAATCCATGCAAACCAAAACAATTAACCAACGTCCGTGCTTCAGGCACTGATGAAAGTTTAGTCTTAGCGCGTATTCAAAAATTAACGCTAGAACAAGCGTTAGAATTTATTGCAGAAGATGAATTGGTTGAAGTAACGCCTAAATCTATTCGTTTACGCAAAAAATACTTAACTGAAAACGAGCGTAAAAGAGCATCTAAAAGTTAATTATTTTTGTATTGAGTGAACAAGACCTGCGAGGTTTTTAAAACCTCGCAGGTTTTTTTGTCTCAAAAACCCAGTTAAGCACCCTATAATTAGGTCTTTTAAGTTTTTAGAGATTATCATGACTTTTTCAATGCTAACAGAAATAGCAGCTATAGCCAAAGCACAATAAAATGATTTAAAAGAGCTGAGAGAACAGTGTATCAGTGGAGCAGTTTTTCTTTCTTCTAAGTGCTTTAGCTGGCGCCCATTTGTGTTCAATAGGATTTAAGTCAGGTGAATAAGGCGGCAAGAATTCCAA
>SHZG01000046.1 GCA_009692395.1 Methylococcales bacterium
CTTCACAAGCGCGGTATCGGTAGCTCAGCATAAAGGTTTTTGTCATGCACAACGGGTTTCGACAACGGTAACGTGGCTCTCCCGTTGCATTGCGTCCTGACTTGCCAATCTGGTTACTTTTACAGAATGGACAGGTGATTTCTTGGTAGTAGCTCATAAGGTCTTTTAGGTAAGTGTGATTTTATTCTGCCCGTGATTTTAATCTATCATCACCGATTTAATCCACTACCAGCTAGCGAATAGGGTTAAACATAATGTTAAAAGTTACAGTTGTTTCAATCGCTTTACTGGTCTCAACTGAGGTAATGGCAGACGTGTTCAAATACGTTGATGACAGCGGACACGTTTTTTACACCGATGAACCCAGAAGTAAACTCTATAAACGCATCATTAAAACACCGCTTCATACACTCTCAACCAATCATAGTAATGGTGGTAGCCCATTTATGGCTGCGGTTCTTAAACGGCATACGTTTTCAGGGGCGAACAAAGCTAGATACAATGAACTAATTGCTGACGCTGCACAACGTCATCAAGTTGATGAAAAATTGCTTCATGCGGTGATTCAAACTGAATCAGCCTACAATGCAACTGCTATTTCATCCGCAGGTGCGGCAGGCTTAATGCAGTTAATGCCCGCGACCGCGCAACGCTTTGGTGTGCTGGATCGCAATGATCCCGATCAAAATGTGGATGGCGGTACGCGCTATCTAAAACACTTAATTGGGCTGTTTGGCCCAAGACTAGACCTTGCTATCGCGGCTTACAATGCAGGTGAAAACGCTGTTATTCGACACAACAACACCATTCCACCCTATCGTGAAACTCAATATTATGTCAGACAGGTGTTAGCCTTGTATAGGCAGTAAATGTTGCTGATTAAGGTAGCGTAGGTTCGGGTGAGGCTTGATACAGGTTTTTAAACGCTTCAACCTGAGTGCTTACACTGCCTTTTTCTCGTACCAAAGCGTCCAAATCCGCGTTCACTACTGTGTTAATATTAGCTTGCCGCACAACCAATAAATTACGCATTTCCTGAATATAACGGCCTGCTTCATCGGTATTTTCCAAAAAATACAAAGTGAACGACAAGCATAGATAAGCATAACTTCTTTTTTCATCCAGCTTAGTCAGAGTGATTGTTTGCTCATCACTGATTTTAAACGTCCACGCGTCTTGATTTTCAGGCTTAGCCATCACAGTTTTATCATTTAGCCACTTAACTGCTTGAAGTTGACGGATTAATGCAATGTCAAATCGGTCACGTTGCCAGTAAACTTCGGCAACATCTAATGCGGATAGTGGATATTCAGAGCTTTTTTCATACTCAGCGATAGCCGCATCAATATGTTTTTGTTGAATATAGCCATGTGCTAGTTTATTTCTATATCTAGGTAGCGGGGCAATATCAATAGCCAAAGAGATTTCTGATTTAGCCGAATTAATATTGCCTTGTTGATTAAACAGCACTGCTAAATCCAAATGCGCTTCAGCTAGTTTTGGATTTTGGGTAATTGCTTGCTCTAAATAGGGTCGTGCCTTATCCAGCTCATGATTAGCCAAATAAAACTCACCTAAAAATAAATTAACATGAGCATCACTGGGATTTTGTTGATAAAGCACATCAACAGCCTCTTTAAATGTGGTCAACGATTTAAAATCTTTCGCCGCCGCTTTTTTCAAGCCCCACGCTGCCTCAACGTTTTTTGGGTCAGTGGTTAACGCGCTCGAAAATAATCGCTTAGCTTCATCATAACGCCCTATATTTAAAAAGCCATTGCCATCGTTGACTAAATACCCAACGCCAACATCATCGGTTTTGGCTTGTGAATGGTGATAAGTGTGAACTGCCCAGCCACCGCCTATTATCACAATGAGAAACGCACAGATAAGCACCAGTTTTTTCATAATTTTTTAGTAAACTATTTTATAGATAGCGGAAAAATTCATAATGTCGTTTTAAACTTGAGTGAACTGTTTGCGTGAATGTGGTTCGCCATGAAACGTGTCGTGTTAGCCATGTCAATCAACAGATTATTATTGCCCAACAAAGTAGTTGAAAAATGCGTTAAGTTGCAATTTTTCGTCATGATTCTACCACATCAACCAACAGCAATCATCGCTGGTCTTGACTACAAAGCCTAGCTTTTTTCTTAAAAAATCAATTATACAAAAACATCTGGTTTATAATCGACCATTCTTATCGTTTTTATCGCATCTCACTAGTAAACCATGCAAGAAATAAACCCCATTAAAAATAAAATCGTCGACCTTAAAAGCCGTGGAGACGGGCTTAGGGGGTATCTTTGACTTTGATAATAAAAGCGAACGCTTAACCGAAGTCTTACGCGAATTAGAAAACCCAAAAATTTGGGACAATCCAGAGCTAGCCCAAGAATTAGGCAAAGAACGCGGGCAACTGGAAATTATCGTTAATACCATCATCGAATTAGAACGCGGTCTTGCCGATGCCGAAGAACTGTTACTGATGGCGGTCGAAGAAGACGATGAAGAAACTGTTGATACCGTCGTCACTGACTTAGCGCATTTTGAACAGCGCGTCGCTAATCTTGAATTTCGCCGTATGTTCTCTGGACAAATGGACGCGAATAACGCCTTTTTAGACATCCAATCAGGTTCAGGTGGCACGGAAGCGCAAGACTGGGCATCCATGATAGAGCGTATGTTCTTACGCTGGGGCGAGCGCAAAGGCTTTAAAACTGAACTGATTGAAGAATCCCAAGGCGATGTCGCGGGTATTAAAAGTGCCACCATTCGTTTTGAAGGCGAATATGCGTTTGGTTGGTTGCGTACTGAAACAGGCGTACACCGCTTAGTCAGAAAATCGCCGTTTGACTCAGGCAATCGCCGTCATACCTCATTCGCTTCGGTATTTGTCTCACCAGAAATTGACGATGACGTAGACATAGACATCAATCCCGCTGATATACGCGTAGACGTATACCGCGCCAGTGGCGCAGGTGGTCAGCACATCAACAAAACTGAATCTGCCGTGCGTATGACCCACGCCCCCTCAGGCATCGTTGTCCAATGCCAAAGCGACCGCTCACAACATAAAAACCGCGCTACCGCGATGAAACAGTTAAAAGCCAAACTGTACGAACTAGAAATTCGCAAACGCTCAGAAACCCAGCAAACCCTAGAAGATTCTAAATCAGACATCGGCTGGGGCAGTCAAATCCGCTCTTACGTCTTAGATCAATCACGCATCAAAGACCTACGCACAGGCGTAGAAACAGGCAACACCCAAGCCGTATTAGACGGCGACTTGGATCAGTTTATTGAGGCGAGTTTGAAGAGTGGGCTGTAAAAACTGATGGCAATACCTGATTTTCAAAGCATCATGCGACCTTTACTGGAATACTTAGCCGATGGCAAAGTACCTTCCAGTCGTGAAACTATTGATGCGTTAAGTAAGCATTTTAAATTAACGAATGAAGAGTTAGCTGAATTAGTTCCTAGTGGACAGCAATTCGTTTTTATAAATCGTATTAGTTGGGCAAAATCCCATTTAAGAAAAGCTGAACTTTTGGAATCACCAGCTCGAGGTTTATACAAAATAACAGCACGCGGTTTAGAAGCAGTTGGAAGCAATCAAAAAATCAATATAAAGTATCTCAAACAATTTAAAGAATACGATGACAAAAATGCTGGCAATGGTACTGTCAAATTAATTGATGAAAATAAAACGTCAAGTACATTAACACCTTACGAATATATTGAAATTGGCTATCAGCGCATTAGAGAAGAATTAGAAGATGAATTACTCTCTAAAATTAAAAACGTATTACCTGCATTTTTTGAACGTCTAGTCGTTGAGCTTTTAGTCGCAATGGGTTATGGCGGTTCACGCAAAGACGCTGGTCAAACCATAGGACGATCAGGAGACGGCGGCATAGATGGTGTTATAAAAGAAGACCGATTAGGGCTTGATGTTATTTATATTCAAGCCAAACGCTGGGAAGGTGTGGTTGGCAGACCAGAAATTCAAAAATTTGCGGGTGCCTTACAAGGACAACGTGCTAAAAAAGGCGTATTCATCACCACATCCAGTTTCAGTAAAGAATCAATTGAATATGTTTCCTTAATTGAAAGCAGAATAGTTTTAATAGATGGCAAAAAATTAACCAGTTTAATGGTTGATTTTGATTTGGGTGTTTCAAAAATAGCCATTTATGATGTTAAACGGATAGATTCAGATTATTTTGAAGAATAAGAAAATCAGAATTAATAATGTCGATTAATTAAGTTCATCAACTAATAATAATTTCAGTACAAAATAATTAATGATTAGTTATAACACGACATTGTTTATATTTCGGCGTGATTTACGGCTTATTGATAATAGCGCGTTAAATGTGGCATTGCGTAGCTCTAAACAAGTTATTGCCAGTTTTATTTTTGATGACTGCCAAATTAAAGCGCATTCGTATCAAAGTAAACCCGCTTTGCATTTGATGTTGCAATCGCTGGCGGATTTGGCAGCGGTTAACTATTGCCTTGCACGTTGTGCCTGACGCACTATTGACTGAGCCAGAACCCGCACTTAAAAGTGATGGCAGCGCGTATAAAGTGTTTACTGCATTTTATAATAACGCCAGACAGTTTCCTGTAGACTTACCGCAAGACTTGGAAAACGGGCATTTTTTAACCGTTGCCTCCACAACCTCACTGGACGCTATTACGCAAAATGAAGTTAGCACAAGCACTGCGCAAGGCGGCGGACGTAAAGCAGCTTTACAAAGGTTGGGCGAGCTGACAGTTTGCACGGATTACGCTATAACGCGCGATTTGCCTGCGCTGCAATCCACCAGCCAATTATCCGCCCATTTGAAATTTGGTACGGTATCGGTGCGGGAGGTTTTTCACAATATAGCGCGGGAGTTAGGCACAGAACATCCGTTATTACGGCAACTGTATTGGCGTGATTTTTTAACCCATATTGCCTACCATTTTCCCAAGGTTTTTGGTCACGCCTTCATCGACAAATTTGATAGGCTGACATGGGATAATAATCGCGATTATTTTCAAGCGTGGGCAGACGGTAAAACAGGCTTTCCTATTGTTGATGCGGGAATGCGCGAATTAAACAGCACTGGTTTTATGCACAACCGCGTGCGTATGATTGTCGCTTCATTTTTGACTAAAGATTTACGCATTAGCTGGCGGTGGGGCGAGCGTTATTTTGCCCAGCATTTAGTGGATTATGATCCCTGTTTAAATAACGGTAACTGGCAATGGGCAGCGTCAACAGGGTGTGATGCACAGCCGTATTTTCGGATATGTAACCCGTGGTTACAGCAACAAAAGTTTGATGCTAACGGGGATTATATGTATCGCTGGATACCTGAAATCCTCGCCGTGCCAATTAAAACCCTGCATCAATGGGATAAAAAACATTATGGCGATTTTTATCCTGCGCCTATTATTAATCACAGTGTAGAAGTCGCTATTACTAAAGAACGCTTTAAAATAATGGCGTCGCACACCATGATTGCATTCTCACGAGATGCGTGGGAACGAGATAACCTATTCTTTACTTTTAAATAAAAAATAATATGTCCGAACAAATCCAAGACGAACAAGAACAAATCAAACAACGCCGTAGCAAATTAACGGAACTGCGGGAAAAGAGTATTGCGTTTCCGACTGATTTTCGCCGCAATATGGTTGCGGGGGAATTATTGGCGCGGTATGCGGAACTGTCTCAAGAGGAATTAGAAGTTGAACCGCTACGTTTTCAATTAGCGGGTCGGATGATGACGCGGCGGGTAATGGGTAAAGCGAGTTTTGTGCATATTCAAGATATGTCGGGACAAATTCAGCTTTATGTTACTCGCGATTTATTACCTGAAAATTTTTATAATGAACAATTTAAAAAATGGGATATTGGCGATATTATCGGCGCGGAAGGGGTGTTATTTAGAACTAAAACAGGTGAACTGAGTATTAAAGTCGATGCGATTCGGTTATTAACGAAAGCCCTGCGTCCGTTGCCTGAGAAGTTTCACGGTATTGCGGATCAGGAAATTAAATACCGTCAGCGGTATTTAGATTTAATTATGAGCGAGCAGTCACGACAAACTTTTTTAATTCGTTCAAAAGTGGTGGCGTATATTCGCCAGTTTTTAATTGACCGTGATTTCTTGGAAGTCGAAACGCCGATGATGCAGGTGATTCCAGGTGGTGCGACAGCACGTCCTTTTATGACCCATCATAATGCCTTAGCTATGGATATGTATTTGCGTATCGCACCTGAGTTATATTTAAAGCGATTGGTAGTTGGTGGGTTTGAACGGGTATTTGAAATTAATAGAAACTTTCGTAATGAGGGATTATCAACACGGCATAATCCTGAATTTACCATGCTGGAGTTTTATCAAGCCTACGCGGAATATCATGAGTTAATGGATTTAACCGAAGCCATGTTACGCGGGATTGCTGAGGAAGTAGTTGGTCATACGGTGATTACTTATCAAGGTGAAGAATATGATTTTGGTCAACCGTTTGTGCGCATGACGGTAGAAGAATCGATATTGCATTTTAATCCTGAGTTAACCGTTGATAATATTAATACTCGCGAAGCCGCCGTTAAAGTGGCAGAGAAATTACACCTACCTGTGAAAGACAGTTACGGTTTAGGTAAAATTCAGATTGAAATGTTTGAAAAAACGGTGGAGAGTAAGTTAATGAATCCAACGTTTATTACTGCGTATCCTGTGGAAGTTTCACCACTTGCGCGTCGTAATGATGATAATCCTCATGTCACTGATCGCTTTGAATTCTTTGTCGGTGGACGGGAAATTGCTAATGGTTTCACGGAGTTAAATGATTCCGAAGACCAAGCGGCACGGTTTCAGCAACAGGTAAATGAGAAAGAGGCGGGTGATGATGAGGCAATGCACTTTGATGCGGATTATATTACTGCCTTAGAACACGGTATGCCACCTACTGCGGGGGAGGGCATCGGTATTGATCGTTTGGTGATGCTGTTTACTGATTCACCATCGATTCGTGATGTTTTATTATTTCCGCACATGAGACCTAAGTTGTAATAATCTAGGGGTGCAAACCTAGGTTTGTACTCCACGCTAACTAACACATTGAGGTAACTTTATGACTACTGTAGCAGACCCCATTATCGGTAGCTGGTATAAAGACGTAGAAAATAGTTTGAAATTTAGAGTCGTCGCGATTGATGATGATTCTATTGAGGTGCAATATCTTAATGGTGATATAGGCGAATATGACCGCGATAGCTGGTACGCATCAACTTTTGATTATATTGAAGACCCAGAAGATTGGAGTGCGCCATTTGATGATATTGAAATGGATGATTTGGGTTATTCGGATAACGATAAACATAGCCCCAATGCCGAAGATATGGATATTGAAGATTATTTGGATTAATCAGGAATTATCATTATGAAAATGAGTCCTCAGGAATTTCTGGACTGGCAGTCGAAGCGTATTACTTTATTGGCTATGTCAGGTGCAGGAAAAACTACGCTGGCTAATAAATTACCGAAAGCAAAATGGTTTCATTATTCTGGCGATTATCGAATTGGTACTAAATATTTAAAAGAACCTATTTTAGATAATATTAAACGTCATGCGGTGAGTGTGCCGTTTTTGCGGGAATTATTATTATCAGATTCTATTTATATTGCTAATAAAATAACCGTTGATAATCTTGCGGCTGTGTCTAGTTTTTTAGGTAAATTGGGGTGTCCCGCATTAGGCGGTTTGTCATTATGCGAATTTAAACGCCGCCAAAAATTACATCATTCAGGTGAAATAGCGGCTATGAATGATGTTCCTGATTTTATTCATAAAGCCGATGATATTTATGGCTATAAGAATTTTATTAATGATGCGGGTGGTAGTGTTTGTGAATTAGATGATATTGATGTATTGGAAAATCTTGCGAAAAATACACTGATTATTTATATTAAAATTCCACCTACTTTAGAACAAACTATTATTGAACGTGCTAAAACTGACCCTAAGCCATTATATTATCGAGAAGCCTTTCTTGATGAAAAACTGGCTGAATTTTTGGCGTTAAAAAATTACAGTTCCACCAAAATGATGCCGCCCGATGAATTTGTGACGTGGGTATTTCCTGAGTTATTTAAATCGCGATTGCCGCGTTATCAAGCAATTGCCGATCAATACGGTTATACCGTTGATGCCGATGATAGTGCTAAGGTAAAAACGGAGGCGGATTTTATTCAGCTAATTGCTGATGCACTGGCTAAACAGTCATGACAGAAGGGGTAGCATTATGCCTTTAGTTGCTCACACTGATTTACCGACTTTTCAACGTCTGCGTGAAGAAGGCGAAGAAATTGTCGATGCTGAACGCGCAAGCCATCAAGATATTCGAGAGCTGCACATTGGTTTGTTGAATATGATGCCTGATGCAGCACTGGAAGCAACTGAGCGGCAGTTTTTTCGTTTAGTCGGCGCGTGTAATCAGATTGCCCAGTTTCATGTCCACCTGTTTACCATTGATGGCTTGCCGCGTAGCAAAGAGGCACAGGCGCATATTGATAAATATTACGAGCCGTTTGAAAAAATCAAACAAGATGGTTTAGACGCACTGATTATTAGTGGCGCGAATGTTATTGGCTCACATTTGCCTGATGAGGATTTTTGGCAGCCATTAACGGAAGTATTTTCGTGGGCGAAAGAAAATGTCACGTCGGTATTGTGTTCGTGTTTAGCCACGCACGCGTTGATTCATTATTGTTATGGTGTTGAGCGTACTCGTTTACCCGCTAAACGTTGGGGTGTGTTTTCCCATAAACTGGTCAATCGACATCATCCTTTGGTTGCCGAAATTAATACCCGTTTTGATGTGCCGCATTCACGGTTTAATGAGATATTTCAAAGCGATATGGAAGCACATGGCTTGCAAGTATTAGCCGCGAGCAAAGAAGCAGGTGTGCATCTTGCCGTTAGTCCCGATGGGTTTCGTATTGTATTTTTTCAGGGGCATCCTGAATACGACGACATTAGTCTATTGAAAGAATATAAACGCGAAGTGCTGCGTTTTTATCGCGGTGAGATAAGTGATTATCCACCGTTTCCAGAAAATTATTTTGATGCTGACGTGCAGAAAATTTTTTCTGATTATGAGCATCAAGTCAAAAAAGCGAAACACACAGGGCAAACGCTCACTGAATTTCCAGAAGACAATGTAATAAGTCATCTCGACAATACTTGGAGCGATACCGCAAAAGCTGTATTTAATAATTGGTTAGGCAAAGTCTATCAATTAACGAATCAGGATAGACGCTTGCCTTTCATGGAAGGTATTGATCCTAATAACCCATTGGGTTAATGCTGGCAAGTTAGTTATTTCGATGAATAAACCGTTCTAAACGTTGTATGGCAACCGCCATGCGTTCTATAGAGGTGGTGTAAGCAAAGCGCAGCGCGTGGTGTGCGTTGTATGTGCCAAAATCTTTTCCAGGCGTGACTGCTACACCTTCGGCTTCCAATAAGTCGAGGCAAAATTGATAGCTGTCATCGGTAAATTTGCGACAGTTGGCATAAATATAAAATGCACCTTCGGGTTTGACAGGGATTTCAAAGCCGAGACGTAACAGGTTTTCGTAGAGAAAATCACGGCGTAGGGTAAACTCCGCACGTCTACGCTCCAGTTCTATGAGTGTGTCCGTATCAAAGGCAGCAAGGGCGGCATATTGCGCATTGGTTGAGGTGGCAATGAATATATTTTGTGTAAGTGTTTCAGTGGCTTCAATAAAGCCTTCTGGCACGATTAACCAACCAATACGCCAACCTGTCATGGCAAAATATTTGGAAAAACTGTTGATGACAAAAACATTATCACTAAATTCCAACGCGGAGGCAGCGTGTTGGTCATACACTAAGCCGTGATAAATTTCATCGGAATAAAAACAGCCCCCTAAGTCATTAACGGTTTGAATGGCTTGTTTTAAATTCTCGCCAGTAATGAGTGTCCCTGTGGGGTTAGATGGCGAGGCGATTAACACGCCTTTAGTTGATGAAGTCCAGTGTTGCCGTATGAGTTCAGCGGTTAGTTGATAGTTAGAATCGGCATTGACGGGGATGGTTTTTGCGTGGGCATCAAATAAGGTCGCAAAGTTGCTGTTACACGGATAGCAGGGGTCAGTCATTAATACGTTGTCTTGGGGGTTTAAACTCGCAGCAAATGCCAGTAAAAATGCACCTGACGCACCAGGTGTGACAAAAATACGTTGAGTAGCAACGGTTACGCCATAACGTTGTTGATAAAACTGGGCTATTTTTTCGCGTAATGCAGGTAAGCCAGCAGCAGGGGTATATTTGATTTCACGCGTGAGTAGTTGTTTGGCAGCTACATCGACGATAGTTTGCGGGGCGGCAAAGTCTGGCTCACCAATTTCCATGTGAATCACGTCTCTACCTTGTGCTTCCAATTGCTTAGCACGGCGCAGTAAGTCCATGACATGAAACGAAGATATGTCGAAAGTTCGCTTTGCTAATCGTTTATCCATCACTCAAACCACTTATCAAAACGTAGGATGATACCAATAATCCTTGCTAAGCTGTGACTATTCTGCTAAAAATGCGCAGTTTTTATTTACCTTGCCCTTTGGAGTTAATGGATGACAGCTAGTGCTAAACCAAATGTGTCACCTTTCAGTTTTACGCCTTATGTAGAAGTAGAAGGCGAAGAATACATGAATGAACATCAACTGAAACATTTTGAGAACATTCTTCGTAATTGGAAATCTGAATTAATGCACGAAGTAGACCGTACCGTCCACCACATGCAGGATGATGCGGCTAATTTCCCCGATCCTAATGATCGGGCGACTCAAGAATCAGAGTTCAGTTTGGAGTTAAGAACGCGCGACCGTGAACGTAGACTGATTAAAAAAATTGATGAATCCCTGACAGAAATTGAATCAGGCGATTATGGTTTTTGTGAATCATGCGGTATTGATATAGGTATCCGTCGCCTAGAAGCTAGACCGACAGCCACCTTGTGTATCGACTGCAAAACATTGGATGAAATTCGAGAAAAACAAATGGGTTGAACTTGTCTAATTTAGACAAAAAAACCATTATAGGTCGGTTCGCGCCTTCGCCAACTGGCCCTTTACATCTAGGCTCACTCTACACCGCGCTGGCTAGTTTTCTACACGCGCGTTCGCAACAAGGCAAGTGGTTATTACGCATTGATGATCTTGATACACAGCGCAATGTTAAAGGTGCAACCAATGCTATTTTTACAACACTAGATGCCTTTGGTTTACATTGGGACGATAGCGTTGTTTATCAAAGTCAATGTCTCGCTGGTTATCAAGATGTTTTGAATGAACTAGCGAAAAATCAATTAATTTATCCCTGTCGCTGTAGTCGCAAGATGTTAGCGTCAACGACCATTTATAACGGTCTGTGTCGCAATCAATCAATCTTACTCGATAGTCCAACCGCGCTACGCATTAAAACTGACTCACGACTTATTACGTTTGAAGACGATCTACAAGGTGTAATGGGGCATAATTTAGCCAAGCAACACGGCGATTTTATTTTAAAACGTAGAGATGGCATTATTGCCTATCAATTTACAGTGGTTATCGACGATGACAAGCAACACATTAATCAAATTGTGCGGGGTGTTGATTTGTTGACAGAAACACCTAAGCAAATTTATTTACAGCAGGTACTGGGATTGCCTCGCCCTGATTATTTACACGTTCCCATTATTGTTGACCAACACGGCTATAAACTCAGCAAACAAACACAAGCTACCGCTGTTAATTTAACAAGACCACAGAGCATTATTTTTGAATTATTAGGCTTGTTAAAACAAAATCCACCCAATGAACTACAGTACGCATCAGTCACCGAATTGTTAGATTGGGCGATTGAGCATTGGAATATTGATTATTTAAAAAATCTTAAACAAGTAACTGCTTAGGTCTTAACGGGGAAATAATTGCAACAGGATAGATTGAACTATAGTAGGCTTTTGTATCCATTAAAAATCAATAAGTTATCAAGGCATGAATTCCAAAGCCCCGCACAAAGCCCGAGCATATCATCATATAAATCAATAAAACGAGTTCGTAGTCTATCGGAAAGGATACGATAACGCTTCATACTGCCAATACTATGTTCAACTTTTATTCTCACCGAAGCTATCTGTTTATTTTGGCTCTTCCCGATTTCTCGGGGTAGCGACTAGATACAGTACCATCAACAAGAGTATCGTTACGCCCTAGCCCCTATCATGTACCTACTAAAATAAAGCCTAAACGTTATCAATGCCTTGATTGCTACGGGCTTTGATTAATAGCACCATTACCGATGTCAGTATGAAGCGCGGTATCGGTGAAGGCGCGGTGGAAGGGATTATTCACCGTCATATGAGTCAGCAGGTGAACTGGCAGAGCATCCAAACTATTCCCTTATTGGGTATTGGTGAGATTGCCT
>SHZG01000047.1 GCA_009692395.1 Methylococcales bacterium
TTAACGTGCTAATGACGGTGTTCTTGTTGATTTTTAATACCCGCGCCGTATCGCGGATACCGCTACCATTGATTGCCATGTTTACTATCTTGGTCTTAATGCCTACTTCACAAGCGCGGGATCGGTAGCTCAGCATAAAGGTTTTGGTCATGCACAACGGGTTTCGACAACGGTAACGTGGCTCTCCCGTTGCATGGCGTCCTGACTTGCCCATCTGGTTACTTTTACAGAATGGACAGGTGATTTCTTGGTAGCAGCTCATAAGGTCTTTTCGGTAAGTGTGATTTTATTCTGCCCGTGATTTTAATCTATCATCACATATTTAACCCACTATCCAAATAACAAGTCAACCGAGAAGAAAACCCCTTGAAATAATCAATATTTTGGTAAACTTACTGCTTTTTTATCACAAAGGACACCACCTTGCTGTCGCATATAAAAATTGTTTTAGTCGAAACATCGCATTCTGGCAATATCGGCGCGGTAGCGCGGGCAATGAAGAACATGAGTATCACTAATTTATGTTTAGTCTCGCCTAAATTATTTCCCTGTGCGGAAGCTACGGCTCGTGCTGCTGGATCAGATGATGTCTTAGCCCGCGCCACGGTGTATCAAAGTTTGTCAGAAGCGGTGGCTGATTGTCAGTTAGTCATTGGGGCAAGTGCGCGAAGTCGTACCATTAGTTGGCCCGAAATGACACCCAGAGAATGCGCTGAAAAAGTCGTGGTTAATGAGGCGCATAATAAAGTCGCCATTGTGTTTGGTCGAGAAAATTCAGGATTAAAAAATCACGAATTAGATTTATGTCATTTTTTGCTGCGTATTCCTTGTAACAGTAATTACAGTTCATTGAATATTGCCGCTGCTGTACAGGTGGTGTGTTATGAATTATTTGTTGCCACCAATATACAACAAGAGACCTTAGTGGGTGATAAGGGTGAACAACCGTTAGCAACGGCGACACAAATGGAGATGTTTTACGCCCATTTGCATCAAGCACTCGTTGATATTGGCTTTATGCACCCTGATAAATCAAAATCCATTATGCGCCGTTTGCGCCGAATTTATAATCGAACCCTGTTGGATACCAAAGAATTGGACATTTTAAGAGGTATTTTACGAATGTCACAAGATCATAATAAAAGGTCATAACGGATGTTAAATTGGCTAAAAGAAGATATTGCTTGCGTCTTCGAGCGTGATCCTGCGGCGCAATCGGTGTTTGAAATTATCACCACTTACCCTGGTGTTCATGCGGTATTAATTCACCGTTTGAGTCATCATTGCTGGACTGTGGGGTTTAAATGGTTGGCGCGGTTTATTGCCCATTTAGGGCGTTTTTTGACAGGCATTGAAATTCATCCTGCGGCAGTGATTGGACGGCGATTTTTTATCGATCATGGTATGGGGGTAGTGATTGGTGAAACAACGGTTATTGGTGATGACTGCACGCTCTATCATGGCGTGACGTTAGGCGGCACGACATGGAATAAAGGCAAACGGCATCCAACACTGCATAACGGCGTGGTGATTGGTGCGGGAGCAAAAGTCTTAGGGCCAATTGAAATCGGTGCAGGTGCGCGGGTGGGTTCAAATTCGGTGGTTTTAAAAGCCGTGCCTGCGGGCGCGACTGTCGTGGGTATTCCAGCGCATATTATTGATAACCAAGCTAAAAAAGAATTGGCTAACAAAATGGACTTCAACGCGTATGGGATGACTGCCGATATGCCTGACCCAATTGCTCATGCGATTAATCGTATGTTAGATCACATACAAGTCTTGGATACGCAAATAGCAACCCTGCAAACCGCACTCAATAAAGCAGGTATTAATTACACAGAAACGCCGATTAAACCCTTGAATGGCTGCGAAATCGACGATGGTTATGAGTCAGATAATTAGCGTAAACGCATATTAGTTGACTAATACACTAGGTTATTAGTATAGTGACTTTTCAACATTATTTTTATAAGGTGATTTTTATGCGCTTAACCTCTAAAGGTCGCTATGCAGTGACGGCAATGCTGGACTTGGCTTTTCATAGTCAATTAAAACCTGTGACTCTCATCGACATAGCGGCTCGTCAAACTATTTCTTTATCTTATCTGGAACAATTATTTGCCCGTTTACGCCGTGCTGATTTAGTTAAAGGTGTGCGTGGCCCAGGTGGGGGTTATAGCCTGTGCGGTGATGCCCATGACATTAGCATTGCTGAGATTGTGGCAGCAGTGGGTGAGCGTATTGATACGACCAAATGCGGCGGCGAAGCCAATTGTCAAAAAACCCATGAGTGTTTAACACACGATTTGTGGATGGATTTAGGCGATCATATTAAAGGCTACTTACAAAAAATTACGCTCGCTGATTTATTAGCCAAAAATAGTGTGCAAGCAGTCGCGGAAAGACAAGATCAACACGCTCAACAAGTGATTGAAATTCATAACCACGCCGATTTAATGACCAATGTGCCATGATCTACCTTGATCATAACGCCACCACCCCGCTTGATGAGCGGGTGTTGGCGGCGATGTTACCTTTTCTGCAAACCTATTACGGTAATCCTTCCAGTCTATATCGTCATGGTAGATTAGTTCGTAGTGCTATTGATACTGC
Organism: Methylococcales bacterium; assembly: GCA_009692395.1. GTDB lineage: Bacteria > Pseudomonadota > Gammaproteobacteria > Methylococcales > Methylomonadaceae > UBA4132. Next base: position 2,614 of record SHZG01000047.1, read on the forward strand.
ACACGAACAAGTTGCCGCTTTGGTGGGCGTGTCTGCATCACAGATAATTTTTACCAGCGGTGGCACGGAAGCTAATAATCTTGCCTTGGCAACGTTAAACCATGCCGAAAAACTCGCCGTGTCTACGATTGAACACCCTTCTATTCTCGAACCCGCCTTACATTTACAACATCAAGGGCATGAATTAACCCTACTCGCAGTTGATAGCCACGGTATTATCACCCAAGATGCCATTAATCAGCTTATTGAATGCCAGCCTACATTGGTTTCAATCATGTTAGCCAATAATGAAACGGGCGTTATTCAACCGATTGCGCACTATGCCGAGCAATTAAAAGCCAATAATATCAAGGTACATACCGATGCCGTGCAAGCGGTGGGTAAAATCCCCGTGCAGTTTGAGGCATTAAATGTCGATTTAATGACCTTATCCAGTCATAAAATTTACAGTGCTAAAGGCTGTGGCGCGTTAGTAATTGGCAGAGACATCGTGATAAACCCATTGTTCCGCGGTGGTGGACAAGAGCAAAAATTAAGAGCAGGCACAGAAAATGTCGCCGCTATCGTGGCGTTTGGTAAAGCCGCAGAACTAGCAAACACAGAACTAAGTACGCGCAGTGAACATTTGCTAATGCTTAGAACTTTGTTAGAACACCAGTTAGCCAACATTCCCCGTGTAACCATTTTTGCGCAACACGCGCCTAGGCTACCAAATACTGTACTATTCGGTATTGATGAAGTAGATGGCGAAATGTTGGTGATGAAACTCGATAAAAAAGGCATTGCCGTATCCAGTGGTTCTGCGTGCGCCAGTGGCGGCAGCCTGCCTAGTCATGTATTACTGGCAATGGGCGTAGATGCGTCACACGCTAAAACAGCGGTACGCATTAGCTTAGGCATTAGTAATATTGCCGCAGACATCATAGAATTTATTGCCCAATTAAAGAGTTTGATTCTGTAAAAATTAGGTACTGCAACATCTTCATAACTTTAGTCAAACCTTAAGCCTCATGATAACAAAGGCAATCTCATTAGCTTAGGTTGTGATTAACAAGTGATGTTAAGAGTGTTCAGGGCTAGATTTTCTAAGACGCGTGTAGCATTTATTATCAGGTCTATGGTAAATGTGAGAAGAATAGTAGTAGGATAGTAAAAGTGCGTAAGTCTATCATGATATGCTTATGAATTAAGGGTTGGTGGTAGACATTCTATCAATTCCTTTATTTGACTACTTTGATGTGCTAGAGTTGACCGTAGCTACTGTTTTACGGGGTAGTAAATGAATTTGTTTTCAACAGATTCAAGCGTTAATTAGGTAACCAAGATTTTTTTCATCGAAACACCTCGTGGGCATCGTACATTGGTATCGCTTCCTTTGAGGTCACTTTCTCGTTCACGGTAGGAATAATCTACCGATTGTTATCCATCGGTGATATTCACTGTATGGATGAGGTCGGGCATGGATTGAAACATATAAAAATAATTATCAAACATTAGGAAGAGTATTATGAAAACATCTCTATTAGTAAAAAAAGGTCTCTTAGCGGTACTTGGTACGTTGTTTACCGCAACGGTTTGGGCGCATGGTGGCGCAGCAGGGACTGATACTGATCAATGTAAATTTGAATTAGAACCCTCGCATTGGATTCATTACACCGCTTATCAACCTGTTGCGTATCCAGCTGAAGAATTTTGTGGAAAACTACCTGGTACAGACACAAAAACTCAATTGGTTTTTGACTATCAAGACATGAAATATAGAGATATGATGGTCGAATTTGAAGTCACTAAAGAGCCAGAAGGTAAGCAAGTATTTTTCATGCCTAGCGCGAAACATAAAAAAGGCACGATTATCTTAGATTTACCGAATGGTGTCGCCGAAGCTGGTCAATACTTGATTCACATTACTTTAGTGCCTGAAGCAGGCGCAACGGATAGCCGCGTTCAAGGTCAACGTTTAGATGTCCACATGGGCTTTAAAGCAGGTACAGGTGCAAAAACCAGTGGTACAAACCTATTACTTTACGGCTTCCTGGGATTAGCAGGGCTTTATGCAGCCTATTTATCAAATGCCAATCTTAAACGTAAAGTAGATGAAGTGATTAAAAAACTGACAAATTATTAAAAGTTCATGTCAAAAAACGAGTTGATTTTGTCGAACAAAAGGGAGAAATAAATCATGGTAAAATTATTATCGGTTGGCGCATTGTTGGTGGCTTTTTCCGCGCCACTGCTGGCAGCAGAGGTCGCTTATGAAGATCACGATGGTATGCTCATGGATCATGGCGAAGGTCATTTAATGGACATGGCAGGCGGTATGGTGATGGGGCAGAATGCCAGTACCTTACCTGGTGGTTGCGAAAGCATCTCTGAAACCAAAGAAATTACCGTTCATGCGGGTCATAAATACGCTGAAAAATTCCCTGGCAGAATGTACGCGTTTGATAAGCAGGAATTTAACTTTAAGCCTTGTACTAAATTAACCGTGCATTTCATTAATGAAGATCATGTGCGTCATCAATGGATGATGCACGGTTTACCTAAATATTTATACCCTAAAGGTATGTTTCATTTAGAAGCCTCAGGGCCTTCTAAAATTTCAGGCACGTTGATTTTACCGCCAGGTGATAAAACTTACTTAGTCCATTGCGATATTGCCCAGCACATGGAAAAAGGCATGAAAGCGCAATTAAAAGTTGGTAAAGGTGACGGTGATTTGCCCAGTATTCCAGGTGTAACAGCATTTGTTGTTGCTGATGACTACAAAGCTACACTACCTGAATTAGCGGTTAAAGCCGAAGCACAAGCTAAAGTAGATGACGTGGCAGCGGTTAAAGCGGCAGTAGTCGCAAAACAGGCAGCGGCAGATAAATTAGCGGGTATTGCACCACCACCTACGACACCCGTAGCACTACAAGATGACAGCTTTTTATCGGGTACTAGCATTATCGGTTTAGCCTTAGGTGTCATTATCGCGCCTTTTTTAGCACGAAAATTTAAAGGCATGAGCGTATCAGAAGTGGTTGCTTACAGCTTTGAATTAATAGGCACATCCATTGCTTATGTCGTCAAATTACTGACGGGTTTAATCAGCTTAATCATGAGCAAAAAAACCAAAATATTACCTAATAAATAGGTAAATTCATCGTAAAGCCCCGCGCTCTTTTAGAGTCGCGGGGTTTTTTTTGAGAGTCGCAAATGCAAGACACATTGATAGATTTAGGCTTATGGGGATTATGTGCGGGTGCGTTTATCTCTTCAACGATTGTACCTGTTGGCTCAGAGGCGATACTGGCTTTCATGGTAGCTAACAAGCTGTATGCCATCCAATCACTGCTAATCGTTGCTACCATCGGCAACACGCTAGGCGCGTTGACCACATGGAAATTAGGCATGATGGCGGCAAAAAAATTTCCCGTGCCAACCCACTTAACTGCACAACAACAACGCGCTCTCATCCTAGTGAAAAAACAAGGCTCTTGGGTCTTATTTTTTTCATGGTTGCCACTCATTGGTGATGTGTTATGTTTTGCAGGGGGCTGGCTAAAACTGCCTTTTATCACTGCCTGTTTAATTATTTTCTTAGGCAAATTTTCCCGTTATGCCATGATTGCATGGCTATTCACCTAAACAGAGATTGTTGATGCTTCGTCATTTCCCCCACGTTAATACCCTTTACCCCCATAAAAAACGGGATTATTTTATTGCCGCGTTCACCTTTTTTTGTGTCGCTGTATGCTTAGTCAGTGATGCCAATGGCAGTCTAGCAAAACAATATGCACTCGGTGCGTGTGGTTGGATTTTTTTAATTTGCTTATTACACGGTGAAAATAAAGAAGTCCGTATGCAGGTTGTTATTGCGATTATGTTCGCTACGGTGGGTGAACATTTCGCTTCACCCTTTATGGGCGGCTATACCTACCGTTTTCACAATGTGCCTTTTTATGTTCCCCCTGGTCACGGCATGGTGTATTTAACAGCGGTGACATTGGCGCGGTCAGGCTTATTCTTACGCCATGCCAGAGCTATTGCTACGTTGGTCGTCATCGTCTGTGGTTTATGGTCGCTGTGGGGAATTAGTGGCTACGCGGCGCAAGGTGATTCAGTGGGTGCGTTATTGTTTTGCGTATTTTTGGGTTATTTATTTAAGGGTCGCTCGCCGATGGTGTACTTAGCGGCTTTTTTTATCACCACTTGGTTAGAACTTATCGGCACGGAAGTAGGCACTTGGAAATGGGCAGCGATTGATCCTGTTCTCAATTTACCACAAGGAAATCCACCCAGCGGCGTGGCGGCGTGGTATTGTTTAGTCGATGCGGTTGCCATCGGCGGAGCTGCGCCGCTATTAAAAAAAATTCAGCAAACTAAAGATAGATTTGAGCGTAAAAATGCCCATCAAGGCATAGAAAATAAGTGAGCAGGTCTTAGCGCGGTTGACCCCCAGTGACTTGTTTATTTTTCACGAAGGACTTTACGATAGGACTATTGTGATGAACCGACATTTTATAAACGAGTTTTGGGGCGGCTTAGCCGCTATGTTAGTGGTCTTACCGTCTTCTATTGCGTTTGGCGTGCTGGTATTTTCAGCCATCTCGCCGCAATTAGTCGGTGAAGGGGCTTTTGTTGGCATGATGGGCGCGGCTGTTTTAGGCTTGGTTGCTCCCTTAGTGGGTCGAACGCCCGCGTTAATTACCGCGCCGTGCGCCCCTGCTGCGGCTATTTTGTCGGCGCTGGCGGTGGATTTACTCAGGCAAGGCATTGCCATTGAGCGTATTTCTGGGCTACTCGCCTTAACCGCACTGTTAGCCGCCTTATTACAAGTGCTTTATGGCTTGTTAAAAGGTGGACAACTCATCAAATACATTCCTTTTCCCGTCGTTAGTGGTTATTTATCAGGTGTCAGTTTGATTATTGCCGTCGGACAACTGCCAAAATTACTCGGCTTACCAAAAGGCATGGCACTCACTCAGGGCTTACTATCGCTTAAGTTATGGCAATGGCAAGGCATTGTGGTCGGTTTGGTAACCATGACCGTGATGTGTCTGTCGCCCCGATTGACGAAAAAAATTCCTGCCACCATTATGGGTTTAAGCGCGGGTATTCTCAGCTATTTCGCCCTTGGTTTATGGATGCCTGAGTTATTATCACTGGATGCCAATTCGCTAGTGGTCGGAGCTATTCCTAAAGGGGTTTCTTTCTTAGACACCGTTAAAGGACGCTTTATCTCCATCACGGACATTCATACCTCTGACTTAAATATAGTCGTGCATTCAGCAGTTGCCTTATCTGCACTGCTGTCTATTGATACGCTTAAAACCTGCGTAATACTGGATTCTCTGACTAAAAATCGCCACGATTCCAACCGTGAATTATTAGGGCAGGGCTTAGCCAATCTCGCCGCTTTTATGACAGGGGGAATGTCAGGCGCAGGCACAATGGGCGCGACATTGGTGAATGTGAGCAGTGGGGGACGCAAGCCTTTATCGGGTTTTATTGAAGGTGGGCTAGTGCTGCTAGTCATATTGATGTTATCGCCATTAATTGCGTGGGTGCCGATTAGTGCGTTAGCGGGGATTTTATTACTGGTTGCTTTTCGTATTTTTGATTGGAAAGCCTTTCGGTTACTGAAAAACAAGGAAACTCGTTTTGATTTTGCGGTGATTGCCGCTGTGGTCATTGTTGCTGAAAGCGTTGGCTTGATTGCGGCGGCAGGAACAGGTATTTGGCTTGCCATTTTCTTGTTTATTCGCGATCAACTTCGTAGTTCGGTATTACGGCGGCGGGCAACATTAAAAGATGTATCATCCAAAACTTATCGCCTTGAATCAGAAGAGGTTCTTTTGCAACAACACGGTGACGAAGCAGCCGTCATTGATTTACAAGGTAATTTATTTTTTGGCACGACCGATTATTTATTTACTCAATTAGAAACCGATTTACGCACGCAAAAATTGCTGTTGTTTGATATGCGCCGTGTACAGTCTCTGGACTACACGGCAACCCATTTATTTACCCTGATGCACGACAGACTAAAAGAGCATGGCGGCAGTTTGTTATTTAGTGGAATGCCGTCTAGTTTACTGGGTGGACAAAACTTGCAACGTTATATGACGAATGTTGGTTTATTGAATGATGACGGTATTCACATCTTTGAAACCCGCGATGAAGGCATAGAATGGATGGAAAATCGCATTCTCCATGCGTGGGGTTGGACTGAAAAACCCGATGAACTGGCATTCGAGCTTGATGATATTGAAGTGCTACACAATATGGATGAGACCACACTTAATGCCTTGCGCGAATGCGCCTATCAACGCACAGTTCATGCGGGTGAGACTGTCTTTTCAGTGGGTGATGACGGCGATGAACTTTTTCTAATTCGGCGTGGCACGGTGCGAATTCTATTACCGCTAAAAAGCGGTAAATATCATCATGTCGCGACCTTCTCGCGTGGCGATTATTTTGGTGAAATGGGGTTTATTGATTACCAGCAACGGTCTGCTGATGCAGTTGCCAAAACTGATTGTGAACTTTATGTATTATCGAGAAAAAAGTTTAACATTCGAGTTTATGACAATGCAGTGCTAGGTGCGCGAGTTTTCGCCCGTATCGCTAAAGCAATTTCCTCGCGTTTACGGCAAACTGACAGTGAACTTTCTGCGTTAGAAGAGCGTTAATGTTCCAGCTTGTGGGCGCGAATTTATTCGCGCCCATGCGGATTAAATCAGCACTATAAGCGGTTAGACATTAGCCATAAAAATTGCACGTTTCGGAGCGGGTAAGCCTTCACAAGTCAGATGTGGATTATCTGGATGCAGGAAATCTTGTAGGGAATGAAACTGCATCCATTCCGTGCTACGTTGCTCTTCAATACTGGTGGTCGTGACATCGATTAAGCGCACATTTTTAAAACCACAGCGTTTTAGCCAACTCATTAACGTATCACAACTGGGAAAAAACCAAACATTACGCATTTTGGCGTAACGGTGCTCAGGCAATAAGACTTCACCTAAACCACCCTCAATAACCAAAGTTTCTAATACTAATTCCCCACCTTGTTGCAAACAGCCTTTTAGCTCTAACAGATGGTCGATAGGTGAGCGGCGATGATATAACACGCCCATTGAAAACACCGTATCAAAGGCGTGTAAATTGCTGGGTACGTCTTCTATCCCTAGCGGTAGCACATCAATAGGCGCGTCACCGTAGAGTTTTTTAATCAGTTGAAATTGCATCACACTGAGCAGCGTAGGATCAATGCCAATCACTCTTTTTGCACCCGCACCTAACACGCGCCATGCATGATAGCCATTACTACAACCAACATCTAATACGAGCCGATGCTCCAGCGGTGCAAGGTGCTGTTTTAACCGATTCCATTTCCAATCAGAACGCCACTCGGTGTCGATATGAATGCCGAATAATTGATACGGGCCTTTACGCCACGGATGCAATGCTCTAAAGCAGTGTTCGAGTTGGTTTGTTTCGTCCACGCTTAAATCTGCCACGCAACCGATTTGCACCGCATCGTTGTCTAACAAGCGTTGTGAGGGCGTGAGTTCAGGGAGTTGATTGATGTGTGTTTGCCAGCGAACCAAATCACCATGCTGGGCAGTATCAAAAGCGCGTGTGAGTTGTGCGGGTAATAACGCAACCCACGCATCGGCGTTTGCGGCGAGTAGCGCGTCATATAAATCTTGATAATCGAACATTTGAAGAGAGTCTATGTAGCGCGAAAACAAAACGACCCTGTCACTAAGGTGACAGGGTCGTTAGTTATAACGTGAAAGGAATGGCGTTTAAATTACCGTCATTCCTTTAAGAGTTTTTTGCTGTCGTCAGTGCCTCAGCATTGCGCTTAGCTAGCCCATCAATCACCGCAGATAATGAACCTTTAGTTTCTACTTCATTGCTGAAAGTGGAGCGATAGTTAGTCACTAAACTCACGCCTTCAATCATAATGTCATAAGCCTTCCATTCACCATCACTTAATGCCATGCGGTAATCTACGCCGATTGGGTGAATACCTGGTTGTAACACTTCGGTTTTAACGATGACTTTAGTCGCGCCTGCTTCCATTTCTAACGGCAAATAATGGACTGACCATTCTTTAAATTCAACGAAAGCGCGTGAATATGTTCTGATTAAGAGAATTTGAAACTCATGTTTAAAACGTTCTTGTTCCTCAGGTGTTGCTGTTTTCCACAGTTTTCCTAACACCAATGCTGAAATTTTATCAAAATCTGTATGCGGATAAATAGCAGTATTGACGAACGCCGTCACCTGTGAAAAATCTTTAACAAAATTTTTATCCTGCATTTTTTGTTGTAATTGATCCGAAGCCTCAGCGATTGCTTGTTGTGGTGCAGCCAATTCAGCCGCTGTCACGCTAGCAAATGGCACCAATGCCAACAATATCGCAAACAATCCGAATAATGTAATGTGTTTAACTTTCATAAAACCCTCTAAAAATAAAACTGGTAATATTCTTACTCTTGGCTTGCCACTATCAGCGATATAATAACGTAACCCCATGATAACTTAGCCAGAAATGGTCATATTCCTAAACCGCGAAGCCCAGAATAAGATGACATATAATAACATCACAATGCCTACCCGAATGAGAAGAATGCGTTACAACGATTTTTCTCGCCGCTTAATGCGCGAAAATCAACTATCCATTGATGACCTCATTTATCCAATGTTTGTCATTGAAGGCAATAATCAACAACAAACTATTGCCTCCATGCCAAACGTTGAACGTTACTCACTGGATTTGCTGGTTGAACAAGCGCGTGAAGCCTTTGAACTGGGCATTCCCGCGATTGCCTTATTCCCTGTCATTTCTGCTGACAAAAAATCCGACGATGCCAAAGAAGCCTACAATCCTGATGGCTTAGTACAGCGTAGCGTTAGAACCTTAAAGCAGGCTTTACCCAACTTAGGCATTATTACCGATGTTGCCCTAGACCCATTCACCACCCACGGACAAGACGGACTCATCAACGAAGCAGGTTATGTATTGAATGACGAAACCATCGCCGTGTTAGTCAAACAAGCCTTATCTCATGCCGAAGCAGGCGCGGATATAGTTGCCCCTTCTGACATGATGGACGGGCGCATCGGAGCAATAAGAATATCCTTAGAAACTGAACGTTACATTAATACCTTGATACTTGCCTACTCTGCCAAATACGCATCCGCTTTTTATGGCCCGTTTAGAGACGCAGTGGGTTCAGCGGGAAACTTAGGCAAAGGCAATAAACACAGTTATCAAATGGATGTGGCTAATTCCGATGAAGCCCTACGCGAAATTCAACTAGACCTGCAAGAAGGCGCGGACATCGTAATGGTCAAACCTGGTATGCCTTACTTAGATATTATTCGCCGCGTTAAAGATGAATACGGTGTTCCCACCTTTGCCTATCAAGTCAGCGGCGAATACGCCATGCTTAAAGCCGCGTCTATGAACGGCTGGCTGGATGAAAAAGCCGTGGTATTAGAATCGTTGTTAGCCTTTAAACGCGCAGGCAGTGATGCGATTTTGACGTATTATGCGAAGGCAGTGGCGCAATGGTTGCGTGATGGTGCGTAGTGTGTAGAGCCATAGATACCGTCTTGATTAAATAAAAGCAAGCCATATTTATCCTGCATATTTGGGGTCAAAAGGCTTGCCTGATTTAAGAACGCCAAAAGCAAGAGGAATGAGCTTATGCATGGCAGCGCAAACAATGGCTTTACCGTTCTTGCCATTG
>SHZG01000048.1 GCA_009692395.1 Methylococcales bacterium
CGTTGCATTGCGTCCTGATTTGCCAATCTGGTTACTTTTACAGAATGGACAGGTGATTTCTTGGTAGCAGCTCATAAGGTCTTTTAAGTAAGTGTGATTTTATTCTGCCCGTGATTTTAATCTATCATCACAGATTTAACCCACTACCCTTGGTCTTAATGCCTACTTCACAAGCGCGGTATCGGTAGCTCAGCATAAAGGTTTTTGTCATGCACAACGGGTTTCGACAACGGTAACGTGGCTCTCCCGTTGCATTGCGTCCTGACTTACCAATCTGGTTACTTTTACAGCATGGACAGGTGATTTCTTGGTAGCAGCTCATAAGGTCTTTTAGGTAAGTGTGATTTTATTCTGCCCGTGATTTTAATCTAAAAATCACAGATTTAATCCACTACCCCTGCTTTTACTATGCCTTATGAGAATGCGTTAAACAGCTAGTCGTTACTTTTTAAAAATACAAGGCTTGTTAAGTGATTGGTTCACAAGCCTTTTTTCTATCAGAGTAAGGACAACTGGCATGGCGGATCATCATGAGGTAAAATCACTAAGTTTCTTTGTGCCAAATTATGATAAGTAAAGACCGTTATCTAGGCTTTTTCTAGGTAAGATCATTACAAAATGATATCAAGCAACAAAAGTTTATCACTACTGACGAGGAGTCTGCTCCGTGAACAAAATAAAAAAACTATTCGCAGGTATGAGTTTAATCGCTTTAGGCCAAGAGGCAGCACAGGCGGATTACACACTCAACTTAATGAAAGGGGTTACAAAAGTCAGTAATGACATTTATGACCTACATATGCTCATTCTGTGGATTTGTGTGTTGATCGGTGTCGGCGTATTCGGCACTATGTTTTATTCGATTTACCACCACCGTAAATCAAAAGGACATGAAGCTGCACAATTCCATGAAAACATCACGGTTGAAATTATCTGGACTATGATTCCTACGCTGATTTTAATTGGCATGGCAATTCCAGCGACTAACATCATGTTGGAATTAGCGGACGTACAAAAATCCGATATGACCATTCAAATTACGGGTAAGCAATGGTATTGGGATTACAAATATCTGGACAATGACATTCATTTTGAAAGTCATTTAGATGAAGCAAGTGAAAAAGCCCATCGGACAAAAGGGGCTGATTTAAATGCTGTCGCGAATTATTTACTGGCAGTTGATAAACCATTAGTCATTCCCGTTAAGAAAAAAGTCCGTTTCGTATTGACTGCATCCGATGTTATCCATTCATGGTGGGTGCCTGATTTAGGCTGGAAAAAAGATGCTAACCCTGGTTTTATTAATGAAGCGTGGACTTCTGTTGATAAAGCGGGTACTTATCGCGGTCAATGTACTGAATTATGCGGTAGAGACCACGGTTTTATGCCTATCGTCGTTATTGCTATGGAACAAGCTGATTATGATGCGTGGGTCAAAAAGACCTTGGAGCAACAAAAACAAAAACCAGATTTGAGCGATCAACATCATGAGCAATTAATATCTCATGGCGAATCGGTCTACTTGAAAAATTGCGTAGGCTGTCATCAAATTAATGGGGCTGGTGTGGCTGGTTTAATCCCTGCCCTCACTGCAAGTTCAAAAGTGACTGGCGGTATTGATCCATTAATCGGTTTTCTGCAAGCAGGTACGAGCAAAATGCCCGCATTTTCTAAGTTGAAAGATAATGAATTAGCGGAAGTTATCACGTATATCAGAAATGATTTGGGCAATAAAGTCGGTGACGACATGCAGCCTAATAAAATCACGCCTGTTTTTGAAGATGACTAAGTTAGCTATTGCTATCAGACCAACTTTTTTTAATTATTTTCGAGGTATAGAGTATGTCTGCTGTCACAGCTGAACATGATGATCATCACCACGCTGATGAGCATCACGATCACGGCCCTGCTAAGGGGCTGTTAAGATGGATTATCACCACCAATCATAAAGACATTGGTACATTATATTTATTGTTTGCACTGGCGATGTTTTTCGTTGGTGGCTCAATGGCAATGGTGATTCGCGCTGAATTATTTGAACCAGGTTTACAGTTTGTAGACCCTGCATTTTTTAACTCCATGACCACTATGCACGCCTTAGTCATGGTATTTGGTGCGGTTATGCCTGCTTTCGTTGGCTTGGCTAACTGGCAAATCCCGTTGATGATTGGCGCGAAAGATATGGCGTTGCCACGCATGAACAACATGAGTTTCTGGCTGTTGGTTGCGGGTATATTATTGCTAGTTAGCACCTTACTGATGGAAGGTGGCGCACCGAATAGCGGCTGGACATTATATCCACCGTTAGTATTGCAACCCATTACTGTGGGTAAATCACTACCATTTGCCGTGTTCTCTGTGCATTTGCTGGGTATTTCTTCCATCATGGGTGCAATTAACATCATCGCCACTATCTTCAATATGCGCGCGCCTTCCATGAAAATGGCGGATATGCCATTATTTGTGTGGACTTGGTTGATTACTGCATTCTTATTGATTGCGGTTATGCCTGTATTTGCTGGCGCAGTCACCATGTTATTAACTGATAAATTCTTCCACACCAGCTTCTTTAATGCAGCAGGTGGTGGTGATCCTGTGCTTTATGAGCATATTTTCTGGTTCTTCGGACATCCAGAAGTGTATATCATGATTTTGCCTACATTCGGTGTAGCATCAACTATTATTCCTATATTTGCGCGTAAACCTTTATTTGGTTATGCCTCTATGGTCTGGGCGACGAGTGCGATTGCGTTTCTTTCCTTCATCGTTTGGGCGCATCATATGTTTACGGTGGGTATGCCACTGGCAGGTGAGTTGTATTTTATGTACGCCACCATGATTATTGCCGTACCTACGGGTGTTAAAGTGTTCAACTGGACGGCGACCATGTGGAAAGGTGCAATGACCTTTGAAACACCAATGTTGTTTTCCATTGCCTTCGTGGTGTTGTTTACCATGGGTGGTTTCACTGGTTTAATGATGGCTATCGCACCCTCTGATTTCCAGTACCACGACACTTATTTCATTGTCGCGCATTTTCATTACACCCTAGTACCCGCGTCTATCTTTATGTTGATGGCGGCAGGTTATTTGTGGCTGCCTAAATGGACTGGGCATATGTACAACGAAAAAATTGGGCAACTGCATTTTTGGTTGTCGGCTATTTCGGTGAACATTTTATTTTTCCCACAGCATTTCTTAGGCTTAGCGGGTATGCCACGTCGTATTCCTGATTATGCGGTACAGTTTGCTGATTGGAATATGATTTCCAGTATCGGTGGCTTTATTTTTGGTTTAAGCCAATTGTTATTTTTATACATCGTTATTGACACCATCAAAGGTGGCACTGGCGAAAAAGTAACGGATGAAGTGTGGGAAGATGCCAGCAAACACAGCTTGGAATGGACATTACCCTCACCTGTTCCTTATCACACATGGGAAACACCACCCACGTTTGTGCCGACTGAACACGTTTTAGATTCACATTAAGGATAAAAGAGTCATTGCCTGACCTCAGGCAATGACTCACATCATAATGACAATAAAAAATAAAAATATTTTAACGGTCGTGATTTTATTAGTGATAGTCATCACTTTTTATGTATTAGCCGTCACGCAAGCAGTTTCACAATGAGCGAGCAAGACGTTAGTAAAAAAAATACTAAGTTAGCAAAGAAGTTACTGTTAGTGGCGGTAGCCATGTTCGGTTTTGGTTACGCGCTAGTCCCCCTTTACGATGTGTTATGTAAATGGAAATGGATAGAGCGAGACAGACCAGATGATATTAAAAAAGTGCCAGAAGTCGCTTATAAAGTTGATATGAGCCGAGAAATTACCATTGAATTCATGACGACACTCAATGAATCAACGCCGATGGAAGTTCGTTCGGAAAAAAAACAGCTAAAAGTTCATCCAGGTGAATATTACACGGTGAATTATTATGCTGAAAATAAGACTGATAAAGTCATGGTTGCTAGAGCGATTGCCAGTTTTTCGCCTGCGGTAATTAGTAGCTTCTTTGAAAAAATCCAGTGTTTTTGTTTTGATGAACAAACCTTTAAACCACGAGAGGCGAAAGTGATGCCGATGCGGTTTACGATTAATCCAGAGCTACCTGAGCAATACAAAACCATCACATTGTCATATACATTTTTTGATATTACTGAAAAATCAGTAAAAAAATAAAAGGGGAAAGTTATGTCTACAAATACCGCTTATTACATTCCGCATAAAGCAACGTGGCCTGTCATCGGTACGCTTGGCTTAGTCACTATGCTGGCTGGATTTGCAAATTATTTAAATGGTTCTTCAATTGGCTCTATGCTCATGATAGTGGGCTTGCTTATTTTTATTACCATGTTAGTCGGTTGGTTCACTTTACAAGCCAAAGAAAGTGAATCGGGAATGTACAGTCATGAGGTAGGCATTTCCTACCGCATGGGCATGATGTGGTTTATTTTTTCAGAAATCGTATTTTTTGCCGTGTTCTTCGGTACCTTATGGTACACGCGTAATTTGTCTGTGCATTGGCTGGGATCAGGCGCGACGAAAGAATTATTACATTCTGCTTATGAGGCAACTTGGCCAACTAACGGCCCTGCTGCTTTAGGTGGTAAATTTGAGCCGATGAGCGCGTGGGGTTTACCCTTTTTAAATACGCTGATTCTATTGACCAGTGGCGTTACCTGTACTTGGGCGCATCACGGTTTGTTAGCTAAAAATCGCGATCAACTGATTAAAGGTTTAATTGCGACTGTCGCATTAGGTTTCTTATTCGTCATATTTCAAGCCATTGAATACCACGAAGCCTACACTGATATGGGTTTAACCTTAGGCTCAGGTGTATACGGTTCTACTTTCTTTATGCTGACAGGTTTCCACGGTTTCCACGTCTGCGTCGGTGCTATTATTTTGAGTGTCGTGCTATTTCGTAGCTGGAAAGGTCACTTTCAACCAGAAAACCACTTTGCTTTTGAAGCAGCCGCTTGGTACTGGCATTTTGTTGACGTAGTGTGGTTAGGTTTGTTTGTGTTTGTTTACTTAATGTAAAAACGATAAGCCTAACGAAAAAAGCGTTACCGAACAGGTACCGCTTTTTTTTTGTGAATTAAATTATTGTTTGTTTTCGATGGTAATAGGCTTGTGCATTTGCATTCCTGCGCCAATGCCTTGTGGCTCATAAACACCTGTGGCAACCATAATAAACACAACAATGAACAAAATAAGCGCAAGAGCAATACGAAAAGTCAGTGCTTTCACTGTTTTTTCAGATTCTTCTTCAGATTTAGGGCGAACTAAATGAAACAGTGCAGAACCAAGACTGATAATAATCAGGATGAAGGCAATAATAACGATGGTTTTTATCATAAAATAGAAAGCTATTAATAATGGCAGGTTTGCCATTCTCGTTTATTTTGCTGTTTGTGCCAATAGTTGAAAGATGATAATAAAAATAAAGCGTTATGCAATAAAATTTGAAAAAATTCCCACACTGGTTTTTCTATGCTTGCTACCCTTATTACTGAGCCTAGGTGTATGGCAGACGCACCGTGCAACCGAAAAACAGGTTTTTTTACAGCAGCAAGCACACAGTCAAATCACTAATACCTTACAGCTATCGACAGCGATTGAAGACAATGCCGAAAAGCTACGCTATAGAAAGCTAGCAGCGACAGGGCATTACGACACACAGCATCAATTTTTAATAGATAATCAAATCAGTGATGGCAAAGCAGGTTATTTTGTCTTAACGCCTTTTATACTAAGCGGCGAAAATAAAGCAGTTTTAGTGAATCGCGGTTGGATTGCATTAAATGCAGATAGAAAACAGTTGCCCGATGTGTCACTGATTGCTGAACCTAGCACTATCAGTGGTCGAGCAAATAATTTTCCCAGTGTCGGTATAAAATTAGCAGGTGCAGAAATACCCAGCGACACCAATCCATCGGTTGTACAGATTGTTGATAGTGCAGTATTGGCAACCAAACTAGGTTATCCATTATTTACGTTTCAACTTGAACTGGATAAAGAATCGCCGAATGGCTGTAAACGGGAATGGCAGACCACAACACTCATGCCACCTGAACAGCACACCGCTTATGCCATACAATGGTTTGCATTGGCATTGACTCTCACCGTACTATTTATAGTTTACAGTTTTAAAAAATCATCATGATGACTCCGCAACAGAAAAAAAATCGCTTATTTATTATTATTATTTTTGGCATGACGATTATTCCTTTTTTAATCGCCTTGGGTTTACAACAAAACCCAGAGTGTTTAAAAAGTGGAACGAATATTGGTCAATTAATTACCCCGCCTATTACCACAGAACCCAGTGATTTCATCGGTTTTGATGCTTTTTCAACGGCGAATTTATCAGAATTATCAGGGCATTGGCTGTTAGTTAATGTAATGCCTAGCGACCATTGCAATGACGTGTGTTTAAATGCGTTGCTTAAAATCAAACAATTACGCTTAATGCTGAACAAAGAATTTCCGCGCACCCGCCGCGTGGTATTTATGCTTAAAGATGTACCTGAAGCACAGGCAAAGCAATGGTGGTTGAAAGATGCGTTATTATGGCGGTTACGACAAACACAAACGCCAACCGATGATGCCTTGTATCAAACCTTACTAAAAGAAGAAAATTCGTTAAGTGAAGCACAGGTCACACAATTAATAGGGAGTGACAATCGGGAAACCGCGTTGCAATCCGATTTAATAAAAATCAAACCCAGCGAAAATTTACTGAAAAAAATAACGGCGATGCGTGCAGGCAACATCCCCGATGGCTTGTTATTGTTAATAGACCCCTTAGGCAATATCATGATGCAATATGAACCAAACTTTGATACTTACAAAGTAAAAAATGATCTGATGCACCTGTTAAGAGCTTCACAAATCGGTTAGTGGAAAATAAAAATGTTTAGAAAAATCACCCTATTTGGCGCATTACTCGCCTTAATTGTTGTCGTACTAGGCGCCACTTTGCGCTTATCGGGCGTTGAGTTTCCTCTGTCAGTAGATGGCAGTTTGCTTGAAAACCTACTTGCAGAACCGCATTTTTATCCCGCTGCGGGATTAAGCGTCATTGTTTTGTTGCTTAACTTGTTGGCATGGCGTGAACAACACTGTCGATTAACGGCAATGACACTGTCATTATGCCTACTGGCATTAGTGGGCGCACAAGGTTATTTAGGATTATGGACGGTGTTAAATCACGCCCCGATATTCGTCATGGGGCATTTATTACTGGGCATGATGACGCTGTGGAGCTTGTTCTGGTTATATTTACGCGTTAATCCGTTAGTGGTTAAACAAGCTAACGGCGGTGGTTTATTGGCTGGTTTTGCCCTGTTGGTGCTATTTTTACAAATTGCTTTAGGTGCGTGGGTTAGCGTTAATAACGCGGCGTTTGCCTGTAGCCATTTTCCACTGTGTAATGAACACTGGTCGCCAATAGCCGATTATGAACACGCATTTAGCTTTAACGGTGTATTCACATTACCCGCTCAAGTTGCCATTGTGTGGCTACACCGTTTATTAGCGTTAATCTGCTTTGTACTGCTCGGTTTAGTCATGCTCAGTGCCACGGCGAACAATAAACCTAAAGCAGTTAGAAAAGCAGGGTTAGTATTAAGTGCCTTATTGTTTGTCGAAATTGGTTTAGGCATTATTGGTTTTAGATTAGCAATGCCATTATGGGTAGCCGTCGCTCACAACGCGGTCGCTGCTTTACTCATGTTGCCATTAATAGCCATCAGTTTTTATAGCCGTTATGGTTTTATTGCCGTACCCGACCTCGATAAAAAACAACCGCAACCTGTTATTGACGCTGGTGTAACCGCTGAAGCTCCCTATAAAGAATCTGAACCTGAATCGCTCTATTTGCGTCTAAAAACCCAATTAAAACGCACACGTTCAGGATTAGGCGGCGTATTCGCAACCTTAGGCGGTGATAGAAAAAGCTCAGCCGATGAATTATTAGAAGACATTGAAGCTAATTTATTGATGGCAGATGTCGGCGTTGATGCCACGGCGGCGATTATTAATCGCTTAACGCAACGCCTCGAAAAACATCAATTGAATGACAGCGAAACCTTAATCGCTGCGTTAAAAGAAGAATTGTTAAGCATACTTAAACCCTGTAGTGCATTACTTCACATCCCTAAACAGGATAAACCGTTTGTTATTTTAGTGGTTGGTGTGAATGGCGCGGGCAAAACCACTACTATTGGCAAATTAGCCAACCGCTTGCAAGCCCAAGGGCATAGCGTGATGTTAGCCGCTGGCGATACATTCAGAGCGGCGGCAGTTGAACAATTGCAAGTTTGGGGTGAGCGTAACCATATTCCTGTCATCGCACAACACACGGGGGCAGATTCTGCTTCGGTGATTTATGATGCCGTACAGTCGGCACAAGCTAAAGGCATTGACGTACTCATTGCTGATACCGCTGGACGTTTACAAACCAAATCCAATTTAATGGACGAGTTGAAAAAAGTAAAACGTATCATGAGCAAACTAGACGACACCGCCCCGCATGAAGTGTTATTAGTGCTGGATGCAGGTACGGGACAAAACGCCTTATCACAAGCCAAATTATTTAATGAAGCCGTGACATTGACAGGTTTGGTATTGACTAAATTAGACGGTACAGCGAAAGGCGGGGTTATTTTTGCATTAGCTAAAAATTCAGGTATTCCGATTCGTTACATTGGTATCGGCGAAGGCATTGAAGATTTGCAAGATTTTAATGCTGAATTGTTCGTAGACGCATTATTTGTGAAAGATTAAAGTGCTATGTTAAAGTTTGATAATGTCAGTAAACGCTATCCTGAAACAGGCGATGTGTTGCACAACGTGAGTTTTCATTTGCAACAGGGTGAAATTGCCTTTTTGACAGGGCATTCAGGGGCAGGAAAAACCACGCTATTGAAATTAATTGCCGTGATGGAACGCTGTACGCGCGGTGAAATTTTCCTAGACGGGCAACAATTAAGCCACGTTAAGCAACGCCATTTACCATTTTTACGCCGCAAAATGGGCTTTATTTATCAAGATTACAAACTACTTACCGATAGAACCGTATTTGATAATGTTGCCCTGCCCTTAGCTATCGCGGGGTTTAGTCATGCAGAAATTAAACGCAGAGTACGCGCCTCTTTGGATAAAGTTGGGCTACTGGGTCAAGAACGAAAATTTCCGCAGGCATTATCAGGCGGCGAACAACAGCGCGTCGGCATTGCCAGAGCGGTGGTTAATAAACCGCCGCTGATTATTGCCGATGAACCTACAGGCAATTTAGATCCTGAATTATCGGCTGAAATAATGCTGTTATTTGAACAATTTCAACAAGTTGGCGTAACGGTGTTGATTGCCTCTCATGATATTTCCTTGATTAGTCGTATGAATCACCGTGTATTAAAACTGGATCATGGTCAACTGATATTATGAAGCCTGTTAAAAGAAAGTCTGCTGTTGATTCCCCTGTTAAACCGCCCGTTAAGCATCGCAAGACGCGGCAAACTAGAACGGCGGGCGGGGGTTTTGTTGATAAACTGCACGCCTATCGGGATCATCATGCCCACGCCTTATTTTCTAGCCTAGGTCGTTTAGTCACTACGCCGTTTACCTCAATTATGACTATTGCCGTGCTGGCAATCTCTATTTCATTAGCGAGTGGTTTTTATATTACGGTGATTAATATCCAGCAACTGACCGCCAATTTAGAAAATAGTAATCAAATTTCCTTATTCCTGAAAGATGATGTATCGAATGAAACCGCTAATCATTTAACCGCTACCATTAGAAAAAATCCCAGCGTTCAAGCCGTTAAAATAATCACCAAAGAACAAGCCTTAGTCGAATTTAAAGCCTACAGCGGTTTTGGTGAGGCAATTGATGTCCTCGATAAAAACCCACTGCCTATTGTTCTACAGGTATTGCCCAAGAATACCCTGCAAGACAAACAAGAATTGGAAGCTCTATTTAAAACCGTTAAAAACCTCAATGAAGTCGATTATACCCAAATCGATATGCAATGGGTTGAACGCTTGCAATCTATAGTTGAAGTGGCGCGTTTTGGCACTGTCTTATTCAGCGTTATGATAGGTCTCGGTGTGCTGTTTATCATTGGTAATACCATTCGATTAGAGCTACATAGTCGCCGTGATGAAGTGATGATTTCTAAACTAATAGGCGCGACTAACGCCTTTATTCGCCGCCCATTGTTATACACAGGCTTTTGGATTGGCTTTATTTCAGGGGTATCCGCGTGGTTTATTGTGGCTATACTGATGCTGATTTTAAGAGAACCTGTGGAAAAACTTTCAGGGCTTTATGAGGGTGATTTGCACCTGATTTTTTTAGGGTTTATCGACACATTAGCATTACTACTGGCTTCATCACTACTGGGTGTATTTAGTTCGTGGGCAGCATTACTTTTCCAACTCCGCCACACGCGACCTGAATAAAAAATTTTCCGCCTTTAAAATTATTGGCACTTTATTTATGAGAGTGCTAACATTTAAAAAAATTTTTAGCTCAGGAAATACACCATGAGTAACACCTTAGCCTTACCTGTTAATTTGTCGGTTGGAACATTTGATGCTTATTTAAATTTAGTTCGACAAATGCCTAGGCTGTCTGCTGAACAAGAGCGCGAACTTACGCTCAAATTTAGAGATGACGGTGATTTAGCAGCTGCGCGTAAGTTGGTTATGACTAACTTACGCTTTGTGGTTCATATCGCTCGTGGTTACAGCGGTTACGGTTTGTCCATGCCTGATATTATTCAAGAGGGCAATATTGGTTTAATGAAAGCCGTTAAACGCTTTGATCCTGATATGGGCGTGCGTTTAGTGTCGTTTGCCGTGCATTGGATTAAAGCCGAAATTCATGAATATGTGATTAAAAACTGGGGCATTGTGAAAGTTGCCACCACTAAATCACAACGCAAATTATTTTTTAATTTGCGTAAATCAAAGAAAACCCTAAGCTGGTTATCCCATGATGAAGCACTCGCCATTGCCGATGATTTGAATGTTAATTTAAGTGATATTTATGAAATGGAAATGCGCTTAGGCGGTAGAGATACGTCTTTCGATATGCCTGTAGATGAATCAGCCGATGACAGCTTTGCCGCACCAAGTATGTATTTACAACAACACGGAGCTGATCCTGCTGAACTGTTTGAAAATGCAGATTCGGAAGGGCATGAACAAGAATTACTCGCCAAAGCATTATCCTGTTTAGATGAGCGTAGTTTAGATATTTTATCTAGCCGCTGGTTGGCTGAGAAAAAAGCCACATTGCATGAATTGGCTGAACGTTATAACGTGTCTGCGGAAAGAATCCGCCAGTTAGAACAAAATGCCATGAAAAAAATTCGTGCTAGCGTGGTATTGGAAGCCTAACAGACATTTTTTAACGCTTGAACAAAAACGCCCCAGTAATGGGGCGTTTTTCGTTGTCACTACGCATTTTTCTTTATTTACTTACCCATGATTGCAGAGCCTAACAACTTCGCCACTGTCGCGCCTTGTTCTGTATTGACGTAATCCAATACCAGTGGCACAAACTGCTGAATTTGTGCGGAAGACATACCTAGTTGTTTAAATAAACTCACTATCGTGAGTAAATTACTCACCGTCCCTCCAGAACCGCCTGCTAATTTTGCTAAGCTACTCAGTGTTGATGGCTGTTGTAACGCAGGAACAGCATTCAACAAACTGTGTAAATTTGGAATTGCTTGTTCTAATTGCGCAAATTCCCCTGCCTGTAACTTGCTTTGTGCCAGTTTTAACAACACCCCCACACCGCCTTGCGCTTGGGCTTTCGTTACCCCCGCACCCTGCATTAAAAATTCCGTTAATTGATTAATTTGTATAGGCTGACTTCCCTGTTTCCGCTGTGAAGGCGCGTTATGTAAGAGATTATTAATGGTTTGCTTCGTTTTCGGTGAAGCGGTGGCATTGGCAGCTTTGAGTATATCTTGCCATTCAGAGGCTTCTGCATTAGTCAGTAAAAACAGAGCTAATGCCAATGTTAAAATATTTTTTTTCATATTTGTCTCGATTTAAGATTTCCGTATCTGAAAAACTTGAACCACTACACATTACTTTAATGCTGTTGTAACATTTTTGGGTAGTGGGTTAAATCTGTGATGGTAGATTAAAATCACGGGCAGAATAAAATCACACTTACCTAAAAGACCTTATGAGCTGCTACCAAGAAATCACCTGTCCATTCTGTAAAAGTAACTAGATTGGCAAGTCAGGACGCAATGCAACGGGAGAGCCACGTTACCGTTGTCGAA
>SHZG01000049.1 GCA_009692395.1 Methylococcales bacterium
CGGCTTCTTAGGTAGAAAAAGTGATGGCTTCCCAGGTGCTAAAACCTTATGGGAAGGCATGGAAAAAGTCAGGCATTACGCTTTCGGTATCGAAATCGCTAGGGCGGTTTATGCTAACTCTGATTGAGTTGTGGGTAATCGTGTGAGTTTAATGCCGTTAAACTTAAAACAAAAGGTTATCGTTTTAATCGAGACCAAGCGAATGAACGCTAAAATATTTTTTGATACTAATTGATTGGTTTATTTATATTCAGAAGATGAATCTGAAAAGCAATTGTGTGTATTAAATCATATTAAAGAATCTGATAACCGTTGGATTAGCACGCAGGTTTTAAATAAATTGAGTAATACGTTACGCAAAAAATTTAAACTAGATTATGGTGATGTAGCACGAGTTATCACTGAAATACGCATTAAAAATAGCGGAAACTTACCGTTATTCTTATTATGACAGCGTTATTATTGCCGCCGCTTTAGAATCCTCATGTACTTTATTGTATTCAGAAGATATGCAGCATGGGCAGTTAATTGAAAACCGATTAACAATTTTCAATCCATTTTTACAGTTATGATTAGTTAAAATGCTTTTAGCAAAAACGACATCATTAAATAATTACAAATTTTAAACATAGGAGACCCCAATGACACGTTACACAGGCTTAATTGAACGCTATAGAAACCGCTTACCCGTCAGTGCTGACACGCGTATTATCAGTTTGGGCGAGGGTAATACGCCGCTGATTCAATTACAAAACATTCCACGTTTAATCGGTAAAGACGTGGATATTTATGTCAAATTTGAGGGCTTAAATCCGACGGGTTCGTTTAAAGACCGTGGGATGACGATGGCGGTGACGAAAGCGGTTGAAGCGGGTAGTCATGCGATTATTTGTGCGTCAACAGGTAATACGTCGGCTTCTGCTGCGGCTTATGCGGTGCGTGCGGGTATTAAGGCGTTTGTGTTAATTCCTGAAGGCAAAATTGCCTTGGGTAAATTGGCGCAAACGTTGATGTATGACGCAAAAATTATTCAAATCAGCGGTAATTTTGATCGTGGTATGGCGTTGGTGAAAGAAGTGGCGGATCACGCGCCTGTGACTATCGTTAATTCGATTAATCCATTCAGAATAGACGGTCAAAAAACGGCGGCGTTTGAAATTGTCGATGCGTTGGGTTTCGCTCCTGATTATCATTGTTTGCCTGTCGGTAATGCGGGCAATATTACGGCGTATTGGAAAGGTTATACTGAATATACAACCGATAGAGTGTGCGGCAATCGCCCTGTAATGTGCGGTTATCAAGCGGCTGGCGCAGCACCATTTGTGTTAGGTGAGATGGTGGATAACCCTGAAACGGTGGCAACGGCGATTCGTATCGGGCATCCGCAATCGTGGGATTTTGCGTGGGCAGCACAACGTGAATCAGGCGGTTGGTTTGATAAATTCACCGATGAGAAAATTTTAGCGGCGCAAAAAATGTTGTCGCAATTTGAAGGGATTTTTTGTGAGCCAGCATCGGCGGCTTCATTAGCAGGTGCGTTGCATGACATCGGTTCAGGTAAAATTCCAGAAGGCAGTGTCATTGTCTGTACGCTCACAGGTAATGGTATCAAAGATCCAGAAATTGCCATGATGCAATGTGCCGATGCTAAACCTGTCACTATTGATGCCAGTTTGGATGCGGTTAAACGCGCTATTTTAGATAATTTGTAAATTATAGCTCTACACAAACGTGGGGCGTGAGCAATACACGCCCTACTCTTTACGCACTTAGTTTAAACGGTTGCTTATAAGCACCGTTTGAACTTCCTTTACCCAGTGGTAAAAACTCATGATTAAAATGCTTCACCTTACGTTTGTGTTACTCGCCTTTGCCAGTTTTATCGGTAGAGTGTTATTACCCATGATGCGCCCTGATTTGGTCAAACACAAAGCCTTTAAAATCGCGCCCCATGTGATTGATACGCTGCTACTACTCAGCGGTATTACGCTGGTTGTTCAAGGTTCATGGTTATCTGGCAACTATGGCTGGATTATTGCCAAAATTATCGCGTTATTGATTTACATCGGTTTAGGTGTACTGGTGATGCGTAGTGAAGGTCAAACGCGTTGGTTGGCATTTGCTGGCGCAATAGCGTGCTTTATTTATATTGGTATCGTTGCAGTCAGTAAAAACCCATTTTTCTTTTTATAAAAAAACCGCGACGGTGTTGATGTGTTGCTCTAGTGACAGTAACACATCTTTACCGCTACGCAGCTCAGCCTCATCTAACACTAGCGGCTGATTGTCAGTTAAGACTGCCCAACGAGTCAGTTGGGCTTTTAATTGCGCCTGTGCGCTGGCAGTAAAATGATAGCGTTGTATGAGTTGTTCAAATAACGGTGTTTTGGGGGGAATAATTAACGCCGCTAAAGCAAGCGATTGAACCATCAATGCGTCTATCGTAGCAACATGGTTGGCGATTAATAAACTGACCTGCTTTGCTTGAATCATCTGTGCAGGGGATGCTTGATTATCAGAAATCACTTTTAAACAATGCACTAATTCACCTGTAGTAAAGCGTGTTGCAGTTTCATAAAATGCTGACGCTTCCATATCGCACAATTCAGCATGATCGTAGTTGAGTTGTGGGCTTGAGCTGGTTCTTATAGCACCCGAAGGACACAAGGCTTTGCTTATTAGCGGTGGATAATAATTTCTCTGACTATCTGTATCAATGATTTTATCAACCACATATAAACCGCCGATGGCATAATCTCGGTGTCCTGCAATACCAATATTGATTAATATCGCTTGTTCACCCATTGCAAATAACGCTTGCGTATAAGCTACACCCGCTGCCATTGCAGACTTGCCTAATCCTGTCACCGTTAAACACATTTCACCCTGCACATACACCGCAAACGGCTGAATATCGACGCGCTTTTTTAATTTAAAATGTTCGACTAAGGGTTTGGCTTCACAAGGTAAGGCGGCGTAGATAAAAATTTTGTAACTCATGCAATTTTATGGCGGTTAGTGAAAGTGTACACGCATTGTACGGACTGATTTTAGTTAAGCAAGCAAGCAAAAACTGTAATAAGATAGCCATAGTTTTTCCATTACACATAGAAGGAGTCTGTCATGCGCCGTTTTATTCTACTACTGAGCATTCTCGCGTTGCCCGTCTTTGCTGCCGAAGATCAAGCACCGCCACCTCCACAAATTGAAAACCTACCCGAACAACCTGATATACCCGCTTCAGCAAAAAGTGGACAAACCTTAGAGCCTGATATTACCATTATTCGTAAAGGTAAAAAGACCATTCAAGAATACCGCCGCAGTGGTCAACTTTATATGGTAAAAGTCATACCCGACATCGGCCCTCCGTATTATTTTTTTGATACCAATGGTGATGGCACTTTAGATGCGCGCCGTGGTGATAATGTTGTCGATAGCAATGTTAATATGTGGAAAATAGTCGAGTGGGAGTAGCCGCACGGTGTCTGTTTATACGCGCATAACGCACTCACAGCTTGACTTCTTTTTTGATCGCTACAATCTAGGCACAGTGCTTAGCTTTAGAGGCATCACCCATGGTATCGACAACAGCAATTATTTTGTCGAAACCACGCGTGGCAGTTTTGTGTTAACGCTGTTTGAAACGCTGAGCATTGACGAATTACCCCCTTTTATCAAACTGTTAAGCCATCTAGCGCACTATCACATCCCCTGCCCTAGCCCGCAGCTCGACAAGCACACAAAGCCACTGCGATTACTGAATAATAAAGCAGCCGCAGTTTTTAAACGCTTATCGGGTGTCGCAATTGAGCAGCCCACACCGCTACACTGTTCACAAATTGGCTTACAACTAGCCGAATTGCATGACTGCACAGAATACTATCATTTTCCTATCGTCAGTCATATCGTGGACGAATGCAAAACGCTATTTAATCAAATTGACACTCAACTAACCGAAATAGACCGTGCATTAATTCAAGACGAACTGACTTTTCAAACGCTACATTATCCTGAACACTTGCCCAGTGGCGTAATACACGCCGACTTATTTAGAGATAACGTGCTGTTCGATGGCGATACACTCAGTGGCATACTGGATTTTTACAGTGCTTGTAAAGGTACGCTACTGCTTGATCTTGCGATTACCGCTAATGATTGGTGTTATGACGACGGAATAATAAATCATGAAAAAATGACCGCCTTATTATCGTCTTATGAAGCCTTAAGACCCCTACTCGCACAAGAAAAACAACACTGGCAAACCTTACTCAGAGTTGCCGCCTTGCGTTTTTGGCTGTCTCGATTAACACATCAACTGTATCCGCGTCAGGGTGAAATTACCCAACAAAAAGACCCATTGTTTTTTCGCCAACGCTTAAAACAACACCGTGCACCCGACAACACCGTTTCTACGCTATAATTGCCCACTTTTTACTGACTCAAACTAGCCGCCGTGTCCAATACTTCCTACGATTTAACCACTTTTCAAGGTCTCATTTTAGCCCTACAAGCCTACTGGGCAGAACAAGGCTGTGTATTACTACAACCCCTAGACCAAGAAGTCGGCGCAGGTACATTTCACCCTGCTACTTTCCTACGCGCTATTGGCCCTGAGCCTTGGAATGCCGCTTATGTTCAACCCTCACGCCGCCCCACAGACGGTCGTTTTGGTGAAAATCCCAACCGCTTACAACATTATTATCAATACCAAGTGATGTTAAAGCCCTCGCCTGACAACATACAAGAACTGTATTTAGGTTCATTGCGGGTATTGGGTTTTGACCTACTGGAACACGACATCCGTTTTGTTGAAGACAACTGGGAATCGCCCACCTTAGGTGCGTGGGGTTTAGGCTGGGAAGTCTGGCTCAACGGCATGGAAGTCACCCAATTTACCTACTTCCAACAAGTCGGCGGTTTAGAATGTCGCCCCATCACAGGCGAAATCACCTACGGCTTAGAACGCCTAGCGATGTATATGCAGGGTGTCAGCAGCGTCTATGACTTAATCTGGACACGCACACCGCACGGCATCGTCACTTACGGCGACGTATTCCACCAAAACGAAGTCGAAATGTCGTCATACAACTTCGACCACGCCAACGTAGACTTCCTATTCGAGTGTTTCAACACCTACGAAGCCGAATGCCAAAAACTCATCGCTTCAGACTTGCCGCTACCCGCGTATGAAATGGTGCTAAAAGCCTCGCACACCTTCAACCTACTAGATGCCCGCAACGCCATCTCCGTCACCGAACGCCAGCGTTATATTTTAAGAGTCAGAACCATATCAAGAGCCGTCGCCGAAGCCTACTACGCCCGCCGCGAATCGCTGGGCTTTCCGATGTGTCAGGAATAAAACCATGTTAAAAAGACTATATGTTCATAACTACAAATGCTTAGTTAATTTTGAAATTAACTTTGATCAGGACATTAGTCTTTTTTTGGGGGCTAATGGGTCGGGTAAAACTTCGGTATTAATGGCGTTATATGAAATACAAAAGTTTATTACTAAAAATGATAGATTGGATGATAAAGATAATGATATTTTTAAATTAACAACGATAACTCGTTGGCGCGATGATGTTATTCAAAAATTTGAATTGGATATTGAAGGTAATGAAGGTATTTATAAATATGTTTTAGAAATTGAGCATCAATTAGATAAAAAGCTTAGGCGAGTTAAAACAGAAAGTTTGTTTTTTAATAATCAACCTTTATTCAAATTTTCAATCGAACAAATTAATGGAGAGTGGATAAGTAATGGGAAGTTATTCAATGATTCGCAAACAAATAACGAAGGTGTTCCTTATCCATTTGAATGGAGTCGTTCCGCTTTAGGTTCTGTTCAAGACAGAAAAGAGAATAAAAAACTGACTTGGTTTAAAAATTGGTTAAAAAGGCTTTTTATTTCGCATATTTATCCAAATACAATGAATGTTGATATGAAGGATGAGGAGTCGCATCCAGAATTAGATTTATCTAATTATGTAGCTTGGTTAAATCATTGGAACAATGAAAATAGGGAAGGTGTAAATCAAGTTGAGCAAGAATTAAAAGAAATAATCGAAGGATTTTCTTCTTTTAAATTTTCTCAATTTGGTTTAAAAAAATTGCTAGAAGTTAAAATCAATAAAATATTTTATCGCTTTGATGAACTTTCTGATGGACAAAAAACATTAGCCGCACTTTATACCCTAATTTACTGTATACCTGACAATTCAATTATTTGTATTGATGAACCTGAAAACTTTTTAGCCCTACCAGAAATTCAACCTTGGTTTGATACGCTTTATGAGCAGTGTTCGGAAAGAAATTTGCAGGGTATTTTAATTTCACATCATCCAAAAATTATTAACTTTTTAGCCAGTGATTCTGGTTATTGGTTTAGTCGAGATAATAACCTAACTCGTGTACAAAAAATTGTGCCTGAAAATGAAAGCGGACTTTCTATTGCAGAATTAATAGAAAGAGGTTGGATTGATGGATACTAAAGCACAAATTTTTATTTTGTGTGAGGACACCGTGCATTATCATTTTACTAAAAAGTATTTTGAGCTATTGGGATTCAATAGCCGAAATATAAGAGGTGAATATAATCCAAAAGGAAGAAGTGTCGGTTCAGGTGCTAAATATGTGCAAGATAATTATCAAAAACAGCTTAAAGCCTTTCATAGCAAAGTTAATCATTTGGAGTCTATTTGAGTCATCGTTATTGATGATGATACAAAAAATCACATTAATGATTTGTATCAAAAATATACTCCATTACCTAATGAAACCGTTTTAATAATTTCTCCTATTCGCAATATTGAGTCGTGGTTTCATTATATCAATACAGGAGGTACTTCTATTGAGAATATAAAACCTCAATATCATAAAGATGGTAAACCTGTACTTGACAAAAATGGAAATCATAAATATGACGTTGATGACCATAAAAGAGATTATCAAGATGCAAAACCAACAAAATTTGCCAAAATACTAAAAGACAAAATTTGCATAAATCGATTGCCTCAAAATGTCCCATCTTCTCTGCATCGTGCTTGCAACGAATTCAACCGCCTTTGAAACTAACGAGATTACCGTGAACGAACAACATTTATTATTTGAGCTAGGCTCTGAAGAACTTCCCCCTAAAACTTTGCTTAAATTAAGCAACGCTTTACTGGACGGTATTGTTCAAGGTTTAAACGCGGCTGAACTGGGTTTTACTGCTAGCAAAGCCTATGCGACACCAAGACGTTTAGCGGTGTTTATTGAAAACCTCGCCAGTTCGCAACCTGATAAAACGGTGGAAAAACGAGGCCCTGCGATACAAGCGGCGTTCGCGCCTGATGGCAGCCCAAGTAAAGCGGCGTTAGGGTTTGCGAGCAGTTGCGGCACGACCTTTGACCAATTGGAACGCTTGAAAACGGATAAAGGCGAATGGCTGAGCTATACGCAAGCGGTTAAAGGGCAGAATACTGAAGAGCTGATTGCCGATATTATTCGCACCAGCATTGCCAATCTGCCGATTGCTAAACGGATGCGTTGGGGCAGTTTTACCACTGAATTTGTGCGTCCTGTGCATTGGGCGGTGTTGCTGTATGGCGATAACGTGATTGAAACGGAAATTTTAGGGCTACAAACAGGCAGAGAAACACGAGGACATCGTTTCCACGAGCCACAAAAAATCAGCATTGATAAACCTGAAAACTACGCGGATATTTTATACACGCAAGGCAAAATCATTGCCGATATTGAGCAACGCAAAGCGATTATTAAAGACGCGGCACAACTGGCGGCGACAAATGTCGGTGGTATCGCACATATTGAAGCGGATTTATTAGAAGAAATTGCCGCGCTGAATGAATTTCCTGTGCCGATTACAGGCGGTTTTCATGACCGCTTTTTGGCGTTGCCAGCGGAAGTGTTGATTACCACCATGCAGACTAATCAAAAATATTTCCCTGTGAAAAATGCGGATGGCGGTTTGTTAGCGCATTTTATTACTTTCAGTAATATCGAAAGTACGCGCCCTGAATCCATACAACAAGGCAATGAGCGCGTGGTGACACCGCGTTTAGCGGATGCAGAATTTTTCTGGAATCAAGACCGTAAGCAAACCTTAGCCGAACGGGTGTTGAGTTTATCTAGCGTAGTGTTTCAAGAAAAACTCGGTACAGTGGCAGATAAAACCCACCGCGTGATTAAACTGGCTGAATTTATTGCCCAACATTTAAACGCCGATGTCGAATTGGCAAAACGCGCCGCGTTATTAGCGAAAGCTGATTTATTAACTTCAATGGTTGGTGAATTTGGTAATTTGCAAGGCATCATGGGGCGTTATTATGCCTTGGTCGAAGGTGAAGCCAGTGCAGTGGCGTGGGCGTTGGAAGAACAGTATTTTCCTAAACAATCAGGCAGTCCGACGGCGAGCAGTACCACAGGACAGATTCTAGCGATTGCCGAAAAAATCGACACGCTGACAGGTATTTTTAGCGCGGGGTTGATTCCGACAGGTGATAAAGACCCCTATGCCTTGCGCCGTGCCGCCTTAGGCTCATTACGCACGCTAATTGAAAATGATTTAACGTTGGATATACGCACAGTCATCGCCTTTTCATTGTCGTTGTTTACGCACAGCTTTGACGTGGAAAATACTGAAACAGCGGTAATTGATTTCGTATTTGACCGTTTAAAAGGTTATTGCTTAGACAAAGGCTACAGTGCCGATGAATTTGATGCGGTGATGACGGTGAAACCCGCTGATCCTTTAGACTTCATGCAGCGTTTAGCCGCTGTGAAAGCGTTCAGACAATTGCCCGAAGCTGAAAGCCTCGCCGCTGCCAATAAACGTATTCGCAATATTCTGAAAAAATCTGACTCTGCGCCCGCGCAAGAAGTCGGTGCGCTCGTGGAAGCGGCGGAATTGCGTTTATTAGAAGCGGCAAAAGTATCTGCTGTCGATATTGCGCCATTACTGACACAACGCGATTACAGCGCGACGCTCAACCGATTAGCGAGTTTACATACCGATGTTGATGCGTTTTTTGATAGTGTGATGGTGATGTGTGATGATTTGGAATTACGCGCTAATCGCTTGGCTTTATTGAATATGCTGTCTGAGCAATTTTTAACCTGTGCGGATATTTCTAAGTTGCAATCTTGAGTTGGATTAGGACTATCACCTAACCTACGATATTTTTATCCATGTTTGAGGACAAGAAACTATGAATAAAATAGCGCAAGTGACGATTTACTTTTGGATTATGAAAATTTGTGCAACTACTTTGGGTGAAACCGCAGGTGATTTATTATCGATGACCATGAATGTAGGCTATGCTCTCAGCTCTATTATTTTCATCAGCCTGTTTTTGGGTACACTGGCAATGCAGCTTTTTTCGGGCAAGTTTCATCCTGTGCTGTATTGGTCAGTTATTCTAACAACTAGTACCGCTGGCACAACCATGTCTGATTATATGGATCGAACACTGGGTTTAAGTTACGCGAACGGCTCACTGATACTGGTTACTGGGTTGTTAATTGTGTTAGGTGTATGGCATTTCAGCGAAAAAACGCTTTCAGTGAGTCACATTCAAACTACCAAAGTGGAGCTTTTCTATTGGGTCGCTATTTTGTTTTCAAACACGCTAGGCACTGCTTTGGGCGATTTCTTAGCTGATGATTCTGGCTTAGGATTCCTTGGTGGCGCACTGCTTATCGGTGGACTCATCGCATTAGTTACCTTAGTTTATTACGTTACTCAGCTAAATCGAGTCATGTTGTTTTGGCTTGCTTTTGTGCTGACACGCCCATTTGGAGCGACTTTTGGTGATTTACTAACCAAGCCACTGGAAAAAGGGGGGCTTGGTTTTGGTACAATTGGCTCATCAATAATTCTGGCAATTCTGCTGGTAGGGTTTGTTATTTATGCTAGCATCCTAGAAAAACGTACATATAGCCAAAACACAATAAAATGATGCCGTTCGTAGTGAGCTGTGAGCTGGTCGAACAGGCGAACCACCATGACCCTTCGACAAGCTCAGGGCGAACGGGCTTTACAATCAAAAATACTACGTCAGCTATACGTCAAACAAACACGGCGCAACACGCCTTAATTATATTCCCACGCAGCACGTGAATGTGACCCATGCCCAAACAACACTATGTTTTACTAGACCGCGATGGTGTGATTAATCATGACTCCGATGCGTTTATTAAATCCCCTGATGAATGGTTGCCGATTGATGGTAGTCTTGAGGCGATTGCATTACTGAATCAACATGGCTATCAAGTCATCATCGTCACTAATCAATCAGGTGTGGCGCGGGGTTTGTTTGATGAGGCGACCTTAGCGCAAATTCACGCTAAAATGCACCGCTTAGTCGGCGAACATGGCGGACAGATTAGCGCGATTTATTATTGTCCGCACGGTGCAGATAGTTTTTGTGACTGCCGCAAACCGAAAGCGGGGCTATTAAAAGCCTTTGCCGCTGACTTTGATGCTGACTTAAGCAATATTCCCGTTATCGGTGATTCCTTGCGTGATTTACAAGCCGCCGAAGCGGTAGGCGCGATGCCGATATTGGTTAAAACAGGCAAAGGGCAGCAGACTTTATTGGCTAATCCACATCTTACATTTCTTGTTTTTGAGAACTTATATGACGCAGCAAAACACATCACTTCCAGATCCTAGACCTAAAAATTATATCGGCTCAACAATCTTATTTGTGGGCATTTTTTTTACGGCGACTATTATCGGTATTCTGCTTATTACGGGGATGCTAACGACGTTTACATTCCGCTGGAAAATTGGTCATATCTGGTGCGCGATTATCAGTTGGATAACGAAAGTATCTTGCGGTTTGACCTTTGAAGTCGAGGGTATAGAAAATATCGACCCAAATCAACCTGTCGTTTTTTTGAGCAATCATCAATCCGCGTGGGAAACCTTGGCGTTGCGTTATATTTTGCCTCCGCACTCGGTGGTTATTAAAAAGGAATTGCTGTATTTTCCGATTTGGGGCTGGTCGCTGCTAACGCTAAAATCCATTGTGATTGACCGTAAAAATCAACGTGGCTCATTACGCGCGTTGCTGGAACAAGGCACGCGTTATTTAAATGAAGGTTTATCGGTGCTAATTTTTCCAGAAGGTACGCGCACCGCACCTAAAGAACTCAAAAGTTTCAGTATTGGTGGTGCAATGTTAGCACAGAAATCGGGC
The DNA here is from genome assembly GCA_009692395.1 of Methylococcales bacterium. Taxonomy (GTDB): domain Bacteria; phylum Pseudomonadota; class Gammaproteobacteria; order Methylococcales; family Methylomonadaceae; genus UBA4132. The sequence continues at coordinate 11,211 of SHZG01000049.1, forward strand.
TATCCTGTGATGCCTGTTGCCCATAATGCGGGTGATTTTTGGCCGCGTTACAGTTTCTTTAAATACCCTGGGGTGATTAAAGTCAAAATTGGCCCTATGATTGAGACTAAAGGACGCAAAGCGGCTGAGGTTAATAGTGAGGCAGAAAAATGGGTGGCACAGGCTCTTAAGGAGATGTGAGCGATTTAAATAGACGTTGCCCTGCAACGTCTCTACATTTTTAAAACAACAACGGTAACAACATGAAAAAAAAATTATTAATTCTTCTCTGCGCTTTATTGCTAACAGCGTGTGCTGATAAAAACCAATATGAGCAAGCAGTATTAGCACAAATGCAGAAAGAAAAAGACGTGGCTGATTATAAAATAGCCCCTGAAGATATGGTGAGCTGTGTCGTCGCACAAACGGCGAATAAAATGGCAGGGGTTTTCCCGCTTGATCCAGCACGATTAACCGATTATCGTAACTATGCAAGAATGCTTAGCCCAGAAGCCGCTAAAGATCCGAAAGCAGAAATGGATCAATTACGCACTGCTTTTGGTTCGCCTGAAGCACTTGCAGAAGCCCATACTAACTACACAGAAAGTGTTGTGGAATGTTATTCGGTGGTTATTTCAAAGTCTGAAGATTCAGCAAAATCAAAATAATGTAGTGGCAATCCCTTGTGGTTGCCATGATATGGCTAAAGCACAATAAAATGATGCCGTTCGTGGTGAGCTGGTCGCACCACATTCACGCTTCGACAAGCTCAGCGCGAACGGTTTTTTAATCAATGTATACTGCCTTGGCTATACCAACATCATCGGGGCATTACTCGCATCAGTCCTGCTCACGGCAGCCCTCTTTACTGGCTCTGTCAATGCGGACGTGTTTTTTGCTTGGCTTGACCAAGATTTGCTACCCAAACTACCTACAAACTCTGTCATCGTTATGGATAACGCCTCGTTTCACAAGCGCGACGATGCAAGGCTACTCATCCAACAGGCGGGGCATAGCTTGGAATTCTTGCCGCCTTATTCACCTGACTTAAATCCTATTGAACACAAATGGGCGCAAGCTAAAGCACTTAGAAGAAAGAAAAACTGCTCCACTGA
>SHZG01000050.1 GCA_009692395.1 Methylococcales bacterium
TTCGGACATGGATCAAACGACTCAATCGCAAGACCATTTGCTTCTCAAAACTAGAGTTGATGCACGACACCGTCATCGGTTTGCTTATCAACAAGGTCGAATTCGGGCGCGATATTTATTAATAATTACAGATTTAACCCACTACCAAAAAATGGAGTACGTTATGCCTATATCGGCAATGCACACGATAAAGCCGCCGATAGCACTTATTGCCATTGCCTGCGTTTATTAATTGGTAGGGGTTAATATGGGAATCTGGACGATTCAAGTTATTGCCGTTTTTGCGGAGAACGCTGTGCAGGTGGGTGTTTAATGCAAAAGCAGGTGATTGGGATGGTAAAACGACAAGCTATTATTGATTGAGTGTTTGGTGTTTTCTTACTGGACATATTGACCAGCCACAAACAAAAAACCCAGCAATTAAGCTGGGTTTTTTGGTACTACTGAAAATTTTTAGCTTATAAAGAAATAGAGCTAGAAACTTTTTGTTTAGAACCGTCTTGATCATCCATACAACCAGTTAAACCAACGATCATTAATGCCATAGCTAAAATTGCTAAAACTTTTTTCATAGTATCCTCCAAAAAGATTAAATTATTTTTCTGTGCGCGTTACAAAAAGCGCAGATAATTTATATCATGACTGCCATATCGATGCAATAATAAAAACGATTTCACTTCATAAAATGTTAATGTTTTCAGGTAAATCGAATGAAATTACATCGTTTGACCACCTGACTGTTCCAATAGTTGTCCAGTGTGAGGCAAGGTTTTTATGCAGTTGATCGTGGATCCACTCAGTTGGTGCATCGATTTTTTTCATTTGTATATGAAACACCGTGTTATTGATGTCTAGCCCACTATTTCGCCCCCAAAATGCGGTAACTTTCATAATAAATTTGCGTATCCGCTGATTATCAATCGTTTGTGTGACCGCAATATTAGCCCACATTGACTGTACTCGCCCCCAATTTGGCGCGAGTAATCGTCCTTGTTCATTAACAAACGGCAGCCATTGCTCAACGCCGTCCTTATCTGTGTAGGTAATCGCTAAAATATGATCATAGCCTGCAAAATGGTCGTGTAAGTAAAGGGAGTGTGGGGTGATGCCTAAAAAAAGCTGAGAAACCATAATAAGCGCGTTGCTGGCTTGAGAAATAGGCACGCTAATAGGGCTTTTTTCAATTGCTAAATCAAGTCGGTAAAAAAGCCCATAGTGAATGGAGCTGTTCAATTGTAAAAATAGTATAGCAATCAATATCTTGCTCAGTTTTCTAGCAAATGCTTTTGGTTTGCGTGTGGCAAATTGTTCAAAAATGTGGTGGTATAACGTGTTATCTAAGAGTTTTTCTGAGATTACGCAGTCTGATGAGCAAGGTATGCGTAAGCGCGAATCAGCAATAGCACGGTATTTTTTTACGGCGATTTGGTAAATAACAGGTAGCCGTAACACAAACCCTATGGGAGCTAAATAGCCCATTTTTAGCAGGATTTGACTATAAGTATCCACGCCTGAATAAATTTTATTATGAGCATCTAGGGCATATAAATCTGTCAATAACGTTTCATCACTAATGCCCATCAGTGCGGGATAATACATCGCGTGTTGTTGCGCATTTTTAAAGGTAACGCGGCTGAATATATCGAAGTGATTAAGCATCAATACGGTGCGATTACAAAGTGGACATTGCTGGTCATAAAAAACCGTCAGGGCAGGTTGCTTAGCAGTCATTTGTTTGCCAATGAATCGCCACCAACTAAACGGCACGAGCAACGTATAAAATATTGCCATACCCAGTCCAAAAGGATAAATATTTAAAGAAAGGGTAATGCCAAGATGTAAACTAAGACCGATTAATAAATAAATAACGCGGAACTGTCGGCGAAAAAATAGAAAAATAAAGCTAAATTGAAACACTAAAATCGTATAGCCAATGGTTTTTTCCACTAATTCTAAGTTAAGCAACCAAGACATATCCACCGCAGACACATAATAAGGTTGCGTTGAAGGTAGCCATGATCCCAGACCATTGCGCCAATGTTGAGCAAACATCTTATGAATGGATGAATCGAAGTAGAGGAAGCCTAAGCAAATGGCAACAGGTAAGAGATAAGCGAGAGCTGATACGGTTGGTTTTGCATAGTTGTAATAAGGCGTAAAAGGCGTACTGAGTTTGCGCCTTAGATTATCAAGTGAAAACACACGATCTGCGGGCATAAATAACAGAAAAAAGCCCGCGCCAATCATGAAAATATCAAAACCACCATCAAAGTCACGCTGCATGGTGGTGAAATTAACGAAAACAATCCAAAAAATGTAATTGCTAGTCACCGCAAATGAATAGCGATAACCGACCACCACAAAACTGGCAATCACTGCCCAAAGACATAAAAAAAAGGGAATAGTTGGAAATTCGACATCTATGTACGGAATAGGGTCAAATATTAAGTGATTGAAATATAATAGGAATATTATTTCTTGCAGGGTGACTAATCCGTAAAAAAGACGAAATAAGCCAATGCCTGTTACGGGTACTTGTTTAGAAGTGAGTTCTGAAAGTGTCGCGAGGAGTGTTTTATACATTTTGATGTTTTAAAAACCGCAAAATGTGTGAGTATAAAGCAATTGGATGTAAAAAGTGAGGCAAAAAAATAAGGTCGCTACTCACTAAAGAGTGAGCACCGACCTAATTCAGGCAATTTAAAACTAAAGACTTATTACTCGTCGTCTGGGTGTGGAGCGAAAACCCATTTTGCAAGAAAATAAATAGCAGCGACCACGACAACTGCGCCAATCATGCCTTTTGGTTCTTTTAACATTTCAGTCAAGTCTAATATAAAACCCATGAATATCTCCTACCTAAATAATAATTTTTTTTTGAGAAATTGCTAATTACATAGCAATCGGAATTAGAATGATAGTTATGAGTTCCATAAAAAATAATTTTTTATGATCCTCTAAACGCTTCATCACAAACTGCTAACATGGATTTCCAGTATGACATTTGCTCCGCGTTCGTATAGCCCTGCTAACTGGTCAGTGCTTCTTCTAACAAAGAAGAATTTTCATTATAAACGATACATTAGCATTATCAATGCTTTTGTTTTGAGCAGGGCAAGGTAACTCCGTCACTAATGATTTGTTTTTATAGCGCGTTGAGGAACATTAAGTTAAGGCTGTTTTATTTATTGATGGCTGTTGAACAATAAAATTGAGACTTATTATAGTTAAAGGTCGATAGCCAGTATGGTATAGTTTAAACTCTGCGTTTTCAAGCAGACATATTAGGGGAAGAATAATGAAAAAAATTGTTAAAATACTGTCGTTAGCAGCGACTTTCCTAGCATTTTCGGCGAATGCAGACGTTCAGTTAAAGGACAGCTCTGAGATTTTAGGTAAATGGAATCTCTATGCTGAAGCTATTAGATTAGACGGTGAGCAAAAAGCGGTCAAAATTGAATGGGATTTTCAAGCTGACGGTATAATACAAACAAAGTCAACTGATTCGGTAGGTCGTACTGGGGAAATGAAAATCCCCATTAAATATACAGTTGAAAATGGCGAAATTAAAAAGCAAATGACACCTGGACGAGAAAAGTATGACTTGTGCAAAGTGCTTGAAAAAGATGATGCAAAGATGATCCTGAAATGTTCAGGTATGTTCTTTTTTCTAAAAAAATTCTAATAGAATAGAAGGTATTACTTATGATTGGCGCAATGGTAATGATTTTTGTAGCTCTCTGGATTTATCAGTCAGCTAAAAAAGCAAAAGTAGGCAATGTGATGATATGGGCAGGTGGTGCAGCACTTGTTTTTTTTATAACACAGTTTGTATTGATTGAAGTCAATGTAAATCTGTTTGACTTAGGCGGCACTAAAACAGAAAGTAAGGTGATGTTAAGTTCAGGCGATGAAACTTGCGTACCGACTAAAACAGTTGCAAAAGAAGGTGAAAAAGACGGTGATATGGGGCAATTTAAAAACTCAAGTTGTTCTGAAGTACACGGCGGAGACAGACAGGATGAAGAGCGTTTTACAGGCTTCGGTGGCTTACTTAAATCGCTGTATTTTGAGTTATTTCCCTCTATTCTTAGTTTTTTTGCGATTGCATTTTTACGCATTAAACTGATTACCAAAGAAGCAATTGCAGTCACGAACTTATTCAGTGGTATTAAAGATATGTTTATCAGTATCAAACAAAGCTTTAAAGCATCTGCATCTGAGTAAATAACAATTCAAAAGCTCAAGCATCTGCTTGGGCTTTTTTATTGTTTCACGCTATAAAAGAAACAAGCAGAATAAGACCGCCAACAAACAGCACGGTAAAAATTACCCCTGCAATCACATAAGCCAACAACGAATCTTGTTCAAATTCTTTGCGCCTGTTCTTATCACTTTGCACGCCTATAGCAGCAGACAGAACGCTCTTTACTAATTGTATAATGTTTAGTTTTGACACACTATCACCGATAAAAAATTAAAAATAATAGTACCCGCCAACACATTAAGCAATGATTAGTTTCACACCCACTTTTGGTAATCTCAATGAACAGAACAGACTTATTTAAACAACACTTGTCCCAACGCATTTTATTTCTCGATGGCGCGATGGGAACAATGATTCAAGGCTATAAGCTGGAAGAAAAAGATTATCGAGGTACCCGTTTTGCTCAGTGGGAAGTAGATTTAAAAGGCAATAACGATGTATTATCGCTCACCCAGCCTGACATTATTCACGCAATACACAGCGCGTATTTTGCCGCGGGTGCCGATATTGTTGAAACCAATACGTTTAATTCGACTACGATTTCTATGGCGGATTACGACATGGAATCTTTGGCCTACGAAATTAACGTCGCCTCAGCAAAAATAGCCAGAGCGGCCGCTGAACAATACAGCACACCCGAAAAACCACGTTTTGTGGCAGGTGTGTTAGGGCCAACAGCGCGTACTGCCTCCATGTCACCCGATGTCAACGATCCGGGTTTTCGTAATATTTCCTTTGATGAGTTAGTCACCGCGTACACCGAAGCCACGCACGGATTAATTGAAGGTGGCGCGGATATTATTTTAATTGAAACCGTGTTTGATACGCTCAATGCCAAAGCTGCCATTTTTGCGGTTGAACAAGTATTTGATGACATTGGCTATAAACTGCCTGTGATGATTTCAGGCACAATTACCGACGCATCAGGCAGAACCCTATCAGGGCAAACCGTCGGTGCATTCTGGAATTCCTTAAAACACGTTAATCCTATTTCCTTTGGTTTTAACTGCGCCTTAGGCGCGACCGAGTTACGCCAATATATCGCTGAATTATCTAGCATTGCTGATACCAATGTGTCCGCACATCCCAATGCAGGTTTGCCGAATGAGTTTGGTGAATACGATGAAACGCCTGAACAAATGGCGGCAGAAATTGCTGATTGGGCAGCGAATGGTTATCTCAATATCATCGGTGGTTGTTGCGGCACATCACCTGCGACCATTAAAGCCATTGCTGATGCCGTAGAAAAATATCCACCGCGCCCTATTCCAGAGATTGAAAAAAAATGCCGACTCGCTGGTTTAGAACCAATGAGCATTGGCGCAGATTCCTTATTCGTCAATGTCGGCGAACGTACCAATGTCACTGGTTCAGCTGCATTCAAACGCCTCATTATGAACGGTGATTTTGAAGCCGCGCTAGATGTTGCTAAACAACAAGTCGAAAACGGCGCACAAATTATCGACATCAACATGGATGAAGGGATGTTGGAATCTAAAGAAGCGATGGTGCGCTTTTTGATGCTAATCGCTTCAGAACCTGATATTGCCAAAGTGCCGATTATGCTCGATTCCTCCAAATGGGATATTTTGGAAGCGGGCTTAAAATGTATTCAAGGAAAAGGTGTGGTCAATTCCATTTCTTTGAAAGAAGGCGAAGAGGCGTTTATTAAACACGCCAAACTGGTACACCGTTATGGCGCGGCTGTCATCGTTATGGCATTTGATGAAGAAGGGCAAGCGGATACCAAAGCCCGCAAAATAGAAATTTGCCAACGCGCTTATAAAATTCTGGTTGAGCAAATCGGCTTCCCGCCTGAAGACATTATTTTCGACCCCAATATTTTCGCCATTGCCACAGGTATTGATGAACACAATAACTACGGCTTAGATTTTATTGAAGCCACGCGTGAAATTAAACGCACCTTGCCATTCGCGCTGATTTCAGGCGGCGTGTCTAACGTGTCATTTTCGTTTCGCGGTAATAATCCTGTGCGTGAAGCCATTCATGCGGTGTTTTTATACCACGCGATTCAAGCGGGTATGAGCATGGGGATTGTCAACGCAGGTCAATTGGCACTTTATGAAGATGTGCCGAAAGACTTACGCGACACCATCGAAGAGGTGGTTTTAAACCGTCATGATGGTGATGGTACAGATAGATTATTAGCCTTAGCCGAAAAATATCGAGGTGATGGCACAACGGGTGAAGTCAAAGCCGAAAATCAAGAATGGCGTTCATGGCCTGTGAATAAACGCCTAGAACACGCACTGGTTAAAGGCATTACCGATTACATCGACGAAGACACTGAACAAGCACGGTTAGAAGCTGAACGCCCATTACACGTTATCGAAGGTGCGTTAATGGACGGTATGAACGTAGTTGGCGATTTATTTGGTGCGGGTAAAATGTTTTTGCCACAAGTGGTTAAATCGGCGCGGGTCATGAAAAAAGCCGTCGCTTATTTAATGCCCTTTATGGATGCCGACAAAGCCGCAGGAGATCGACAAACTAACGGTAAAATTCTCATGGCAACCGTCAAAGGTGACGTGCATGACATCGGTAAGAATATCGTCGCCGTAGTATTGCAATGTAATAACTATGACGTAGTGGATTTAGGTGTCATGGTACCCGCCGAAAAAATTCTGCAAACTGCCCGCTTAGAAAAAGTGGACATTATCGGCTTGAGTGGCTTAATTACCCCCTCACTGGATGAAATGGTACACGTTGCTAAAGAAATGCAGCGACAAGGTTTTACTATTCCACTCATGATAGGCGGCGCGACCACTTCCCGCGCTCATACCGCTGTTAAAATTGAACCGCATTATTCAGGTGCGACCGTTTATGTCACCGATGCGTCACGCGGTGTCGGTGTTGCCAGTAATCTGCTCAGTGTTGAATTAAAAGACGAATTTATAAAAGGTGTCCGCGAGGAGTACGAAGAAGTTAGAGAGCGTCACAAAGGCAGAGAGGCTAAAACCAAACAACACTCACTGGAAGACGCGAGACGCAATAAATATGAATGGGCGACGCTGACCCCTGTTAAACCCTCATTTTTAGGCATTAAAGTCATTGATAATTTACCAATGGCAACCTTGGTTGACTATATTGATTGGACACCGTTTTTTCAAACGTGGGAAATGGCAGGCAGTTATCCAAAAATTTTGGATGATAAAGTCGTTGGTGTTGAAGCGCGGACGTTATTTGCCGATGCACAAGCCATGTTGAAAAAAATCGTTAGCGAAAACTGGTTGCAGGCGAGAGCAGTGGTAGGATTTTTCCCTGCCGCCAGTGAGGATGATGATGTCATTGTATATACCGATGAATCACACAGCCAAATCCGTGAAACCCTACATCATTTACGTCAGCAAAACATCAAAGCCCCTGGTCGTCCGAATTATTGCTTGTCCGATTTTGTTGCCCCCGTAGACAGTGGTAAAGCCGATTATATCGGTGGTTTTGCGGTGACTACAGGCATCGGCATTGAAGCAAAATTAGAAGAATTTGAGCAAGACCTCGATGATTACAGCTCCATTATGCTCAAAGCCCTCGCCGATAGACTCGCCGAAGCCTTTGCTGAATACCTGCATCTCATGGTTAGAAAAGATTACTGGGGCTATGCAGAAGCCGAAGCCCATAGCCCAGAACAACTCATTAATGAAAGCTATCAAGGCATACGTCCCGCACCTGGTTATCCCGCTTGCCCAGACCATACCGAAAAAGAAAAACTGTTTGAATTATTGAATGTCACTGAACATACCAGCATTGCACTCACTGAAAGTTATGCCATGTATCCTGCCTCAGCAGTCAGTGGCTGGTATTTCTCCCATCCTGACGCGCAATATTTTAATGTCGGTAAAATAGATAAAGAGCAGTTAGCCGATTATGCACGTCGTAAAGGCATTGCCGAAGAAGTTGCCGCGCGTTGGTTAGCCGCGCACTTGCATCATTAACCATTACTTAGACCTAGCAGGTTTTAAAAACCTGCGAGGTCTTGTCATCCGATTTCATGAGTCAAAACACCATGTCATTCCACGAAAAACTAGAACATTCACTCGAAAAATTCATGTATGGCAGTCGCTGGATACTCGCGCCCATTTATGCGGGTTTAAGTCTGGCATTACTCGCTATTTTCATCAAATTCTTTCAAGAAATGTTGCACTTCATGCCACATATTTTTGAACTCGGCGAATCTGACTTGGTGTTGACGCTGCTCAGCTTAATTGACCTCACGCTAGTGGCAAGTTTAATCGTGATTGTCATGTTCAGCGGCTATGAAAATTTTGTTTCGCGCTTAGATATTGGTGAAGCCACCGAAAAATTGGATTGGCTAGGCACACACGATTACGGCTCTTTGAAAATGAAAGTCGCCTCATCTATCGTGGCGATTTCATCTATTCATTTGCTAAAAGTGTTTATGAATGTCAACGCCACACCGAATGATAAATTAATGTGGTACGTCATTATTCATCTAACTTTTGTCACCTCTGCGTTATTCATGGGTTACTTAGACAAAATCACTAAACATTAATATGCACTTACTATTACTAGGTACAGCGGGCTGTCATTTGTGTGAACAGGCAGAGGAAATTATTCAAGAATGCTTGGGTAACGACTACCAACAAGTGATTGAGATGATCGATATTGCCGAACAAGAAAACTGGCAAGCCCAGTATGCCATTCGTATTCCTGTGTTATATCACCCAGCAAGTCAAAAAGAATTGGCTTGGCCGTTTGAGCCAGCGAATGTAAGGGCTTTTATTGGTTCTTTGTAATTATTCTCTACAATTTGCACATTATAGGCTTTTTATTGTTCACACTCGGTGTGTAAAAGATTGCCGTAGCGTTGCAAGAGGAAACCCCCCGCTCTAACGTTTCTTTGTTCCTAAACGCCTGTTGGTTTGGATTGATATAAGCAATCAACTAAGGCATATCTGGCTGATTATTTACCGTTGTGTTCCGCGTCTGGGATCAAACGCATCCTGCACAGTATCCGCAAATAAATTAGCCGCCAGCACTAACGCAAACATAAACACAAATGCCGCCGATAATGACCACCACACAATCGGTTCACGCGCCATTTCTAAGCGTGCGCCATTAATCATATTGCCCCAGCTAAAGGTAGTGGGATCAACGCCGATATTGATATACGACAACACCGCTTCGGCTAATACCAACGAACTAAAATCCAATACCACGGAAATTAACACGATGTGCATGACGTTAGGCAGAATGTGGCGCAGCAGAATCGTGTGTTGCTTCACGCCTAACGCATAAGCCGCTTGTACATATTCCATTTCCCGCAATTTCAAGGTTTCGGCGCGTAATAAGCGGCATAAACCTGTCCAACTGGTCACGCCTAAAATTAAACATAAAAATAATAGCCGCGTATCAGAACGCACCACCACACTGGTGAAATCAGCTTCATGATTGCTCATGTACACTTGCACCATGAGGATAGACGCGGCAATCAGTAACACGCTGGGAATTGAATTAAGCGTGGTGTAAATATATTGAATGACATCATCGACCCAGCCACGAAAAAAGCCAGCCAAGATGCCGAATATAATCGCCATCGGTAGCATGATAAGCGTGGTCAACGTGCCGATAACCAAGCCTGTGCGGATGCTTTTGACGGCTTGATAAAATACGTCTTCACCGACTTTGTCCGTTCCTAAAACGTGGTAATAGCCTGAGAGGTGAATCAAGATACAGCTTAGCGTGATGAGGACGAATAGTGTACTCGGCACAGGCTGAAAGCTAAAAGGCGTACTATTTTCATCTTGCCCCTTGTTCTTACTAAACATCCAATACACCAGCATTAATGCCATAAAGCACACGACACCTTGAAAAACACCCACCGCCGTTTTCTGCAAAATATCCGCAAGTTTATCGCTGTCATCTTTTAAATGCTGACCACCAAATTGCAAGCGAGGATAACCCCATTGCATAGCCCCATCCGCTTGTGTCATCATTTCCTTGCTGAATAAATGAGTCGTAAATGGTGCAGAATAAGTTTTTTCGCTGTGTGTGCGTAGTGGGGTTGCCCAATAATCCAACGCACTGATAATCTCATTACCCGCACCTTGTTGTTTGAAATGCACCGAATCCAGCAAACCAATCAGCACACAAAACACCAGCACTACCAGCGACACCATACCCACTTTATTATTGGCAATCGTGTGTAATGGGCGTTGTAAATGCTCTTTACCCCGCAAGGTAAAAGCCAAGGCTAAGATGCTAAAAATCAGCGCGAAAATTAGCCCATCTGTCCATAATACTGTCATAACAAACATACCTTGAAATTAATTAGCCTCATAACAATCCGAAAAATAAAATTCACGACTCAATTTTTATAACTTATCTTTTCGTTATTTTTGGGCCAATGTATGCTACATACAACGGCCCATTAGCACATATTGGATATGAAAAATGAATGCGTATTTGCGGCGTTTTTACTTTGCCGTGCCAAGGGCAAAACAGTTTTTCACTATCTGATGAACCACTAAACCAAGCCTTGCCTCTCATAAAGTGTTCCTCATATAAACGCTGCCCCTCATCTGTTCTTTGGTTCTGAGAATCAAAGCAAGTTTTAAATTTATCTAATACGTTTAATAGTTCAATAATGCGTTTTGCTGCGCCCTCAACAAAAGGATGTGCATACAGAGGCTCAAAACTGTTTTCGGAAAAAGTTAAGTTGGAACAACGAGTCGGCATATCCTTTGCTAATTGTTGCCACGATGTTATTGGTGTTGTAGCCGTTTGTAGAACGATTGCAAGACTATTTATATTCCAGTGATTGGTTACGTTAATGGCAATCATTCTATCATCACGATGCCAATAAACGGCAATAGGGTTAACTTGCCAATTAGAAGGCGCAAAACTAAAAGTCTGATAATCACTACCATTGAAATAATGATATGCTGATTCGCCTAACCCTGTATCAGTAACAATTTGATTTTGAGATTCCAGCCAATCATCAATTTTATGTTGGCGACTATCTTCCCAAAAAGGCCCTTCTTTTGTGAGCCATGACATCAGCGCACCACGTTTATTTCTGTCGAGTTGCGAAACAGCTTGTTGCAAACTCAACTCGTGCGTGACTTTAGCTTGTGTTAGATTGCGATGGCAACGTCATTCACCGCCAAATTGACGCATTTTCCCCCGTGCCGACATAACTGTATCTATGGCTGTTTCAAAAGCCTGTACACTGAAAAATTGACCATGCAAAGATAACTCGTTAAGCAACACTTCCATTAATCCCACCCTGCAAAGTGGTTCATGTCTTTATCAAATTGGTCAAAAAAACCGTCAGGCCAGCAGTCCAAATCACCGTTCGCATTGATTTGTGGGCTAACAACTTGCGCCACATCAGCAGACCGCGCTCTGAAAAAATGTAAGGCAACGTCTTTGGGTGAAACCCCTTCTGCTTTCACAAAGCGGCGAATACCATTAAGGAGATGATCACTATGTGTTTCGATCATAACTTGTACACCCGCACTAGCAACTTTCGCTAAAAATTGCCCCATCAAGGCTTGTCCCGCAGGATGCAAATGCACTGCGGGATTTTCAATCAGTAAAATATCTTCTTTTTGGGCAGATAATGCGGCTATAACAATCGGCAAAACTTGAGTCAAACCAAAGCCTACATTCATTGGGCGATGAAATTCTCCTGAATCTGAAGTGCGTAATCTTAAAGTAACTGCATTGACATTTGACACTTGCTCTATAGTATTTTAGTTTCAACATACTCCATGTATCCCTGTAAAATCCCATGAAAAAAGCCTACAGCGAAGACCTGAGAAAATGCGTAATAAGCTGCCACGAAGCAGGATGTCCCAAGACTTTAATTATACAGATATTGACTATAGGACAAGACACATTAAATCGTTGGATTAGACAATATGAAGAGACTGGAAGTTTAGCACCCAAGGTAAGAACAGAATATAAAAGGAAGTTGAGCGATGAGGATTTATTAAGCTATATAAAACAATAT
>SHZG01000051.1 GCA_009692395.1 Methylococcales bacterium
ACTTTCGGACATGGATCAAACGACTCAATCGCAAGACCATTTGCTTCTCAAAACTAGAGTTGATGCACGACACCGTCATCGGTTTGCTTATCAACAAGGTCGAATTCGGGCACGATATTTATTCATAATTACAGATTTAACCCACTACCCATTTTTGTTAAGCAGTCAAGGAGTACAAAACACGTTTTGTACTCCTCATGTCTCTCATTTAAGGGTGTAATACATCTAATAGAGTTTGCGCCTGCTCAGCGGCTTCATGCCCTAAATGTGTTAAATAACCACCATCCTCTTCAGTCGTCAGACCTTTGTCATACAAGCGTTTAGTGGCTGCGACGATAGCAGGCGCAGCTTCGGTTTTATGAACTTGAATTCCTTCTTGGGTTGTGTCTAGTTTGTAACGAACTAGCATATTCAGTTCATCGACAATATCTTGTGTATATGGCATAACCAATCCTCATGATTTATTGGGTAAAAGCGATAGTATAAAGCATTTCAGCCCTTAGCTGAGTAGCCACTGCTCGAAACGGTCTTTAATTTGTTGCGCAATCAGTTCAGGAGCAATTTCAGACGTGTCCACGACTAAATCGTAAGTGCTGAAATCACGCAAGGTGATGTTATACAGTTGATGAAATCGCTCATGCTCAAGGGCTTGGCGTTTTGCGTTATTTTCCAGCGTTTTTTCTAAAGACGGATTATGTTCATCACTACGCGCAGCACTAAACACCCGTTCCGCGCCTATCATCGGCTCAACTGATAAAAATACTTTAAACGCCGTCGGAATAAAATGCCACGCCAAGCGCGAGTCAATAATCAGTTTGTCGCTGGTTTTGCCTAACTCAATGACGTAATTATCAATTTCATCATCAACACTGCGATCAGTCGCGGAAATTTTATTTAACTCCAAGGTTGTTAGACCGCGTTTTTGAGCAATCTCGCGTTGTATCGTTCCCGTACCGATAATCGCATAACCTGTTATAGCTTTCAGCGCGGTAGCAACTGATGATTTACCGCCGCCAATATCACCCGACAACGCAATTATATGTTTCATAGCCATTAAGCCCTGCAAACTGCTTAGTATAAAGGGTGTGGCTAGAAGTTGCTACGCACAATCAACGTGTACGAGGCACAGCATTCGAGTTGACACGCCACCTATCGGCAGCTCATTCTATTGCACTATATCTAACAGCCAATAAAGTCATTACAAAACCGTTCGCACTGAGCTTGTCGAAGTGTGAATGTGGTTCGACAAGCTCACCACGAACGCTATCATTTTATTGTGCGTTAGCTCTATAATCTCCCGCATTATTCTTTCAAAACCGAGTCAACATGATTGCTTTTAAAAAATGGACTGGGCTATCCAAGCTGTTGAATTCTTCCAGCGGTGAAGTGCCTATAGACAGCAAAACACGCTGGCTAACACAAGCACAACAAGGCGATCGCTTAGCATTTCAAAAATTGCTGGAAAACCATTACGAGATGATTTATCAAGTCGCTTACCGATTTACAGGACACAGCGAAGACGCAGAAGATATAACCCAAGAAGTGTGCGTAGGGCTGGCGAGTAAAATTCATGCCTACCGTGGTGAGGCGAAATTTAAAACGTGGCTTTATACGATTATTGTCAATACCTGTTTGGATGGGCATCGTAAACGCGACCGTCAATACGCCCAACTCGTTGATTATCTGGAATATGAAGCCCACGACCGTGCAGTGAGTGATGACAACGCCCAACAAGTCGCGTGGTTGTATCGAGAGTTGGCACGACTGAAAGAACCTTTCAAAGAAACCGCGTTTTTAGTGCTGGCAGAAGATTTAAGCTACGCCGAAGTGGGCAAAATTCTAGGTTGTTCAGAATCGACTATTTCTTGGCGGATGCACGAAATTCGTCACAAACTAAAAGCCCTAATGGAGAGCGATCATGAAGGATGAATTGGACGACATCAAGCAACTGTTGCTGCATACACCTGCACTAAAAACCAATGCTACTGCAAAGCAAGCCGCTATTTCTCTGGCTTTTCGTGAATTCGATGAAAATAATTTAAAAATTTCCCAAGGAAAGCCCAAGCCCACACGTCTAAACAGTACAGCAGATGTTGTTGGACAATCTATTTTTGGGAGAACACCGATGAAAAAATATCAGTTAGCGATTATCGGCACTTTTTGTGCATTGTTTGTGGTGGTGGCGATAGTACCGATGCAGAAGTTTACAGGCTTTGGACAAACAGACAGCGCAAAGCAAATGAGCCTGCCTCAGCCTACAGTAATCGCGGAAAAAAAGGTAGAAATGGAGGGTAACAAACTTGCCTCAGTCGAGCTAGATGCAGTTAAAGATGTGGACGCGACAATCAGTCAAACTAAAACAGAGGAAGTAGTTGCTACCCTGTCAGGCAAAGAACAAGCGGATTATAAAATGCCCGCCCCTACTGTTATGCCTGTTTCCCCAGCAAAACCCTCAGAACCAACAGGGGCAGCAGGACAGCTTGCCATCGCGAAACAATCAGCCCCCACTGACTATGAAGGTGATGTTACAACGTATCAACTGCCAACCAATGCGTCTAAAACTAAAGCGGCTCGCATGGAGTTAGCACAAGCTGAAATGCCAGCACTGGTCGCATCACTACAAAGTCAACCCGCTTCAACAGATGATGCACAGGTAAGCCAATACCACGACCAAGGACGCGATAAATTTAAAGAAACAGTAACTAACCCATTAAAACTGGCGAAAGATGAACCTGTGTCCACGTTTTCAATTGATGTCGATACCGCGTCCTACAGCTTTGTGCGTGGTTCATTAAACCAAAATGTGTTGCCGCAAAAAAACGCTGTCCGTATAGAAGAGTTAATCAATTATTTTCCTTATCAATATGACGCGCCGACCAATAAAGAAGAGCCGTTTAAAGCCAATGTGTCAGTATTTCCTACCCCGTGGAATAAAGACACCAAGCTGATGCACATCGGCATCAAAGGCTATGAAATAGACACGAAGGACAAGCCACGCGCCAATCTGGTATTTTTAATTGATACCTCTGGCTCTATGAATGAACCCAATAAATTGCCGCTGTTGCAGAATTCTTTGAAAATGCTGCTCGATACCCTACGCGAAGACGACAGCGTAGCGATAGTGACGTATGCAGGCAGTGCGGGCGTTGCTTTGCCACCCACTAAAATCAAAGACAAAAGCAAAATCAGCGCGGTCATTGATAATCTAGGGGCGCAAGGTTCAACCGCAGGCGCGGAAGGCATACGCCAAGCCTATCAACTGGCTGAACAAAATTTAGATGCTAAAGGTATTAACCGCGTGATACTAGCAACCGATGGCGATTTTAATGTTGGCATTACTGACACTAACGAGTTAAAAAGTTTTGTCGAACACGAACGCAAAACAGGCGTGACTTTATCCGTGTTAGGGTTCGGCACAGGCAATTACAACGATACCTTAATGCAAACCTTGGCACAAAATGGCAACGGCAATGCGGCGTATATCGACAATATTAATGAAGCGCGCAAAGCCTTAGTTGAAGAAGCGGGTTCTACGCTGTTCACCATTGCCAAAGATGTGAAAATTCAAGTTGAATTCAATCCCGCACAAGTCGCTGAATACCGCTTAATCGGTTATGAAACACGCTTATTAAACAAAGAAGATTTTAATAACGATACAGTCGATGCGGGCGATATTGGTTCAGGTCATAGCGTGACTGCACTGTATGAAATCACGCCTGTTGCCAGTAAAGGGCAATTAGTTGATGAGTTACGTTATCCAAAAGCTGACACTAAACCAGCGGCAACGGACAGCAAAAACAACGAACTGGCGTTTGTTAAAATTCGCTATCAATTGCCAAACGGCGACACCAGCAAGTTAATCATCACGCCTGTGACTACAGAACAAACCACCAAAACAGTTGAAGAAATCCCCGTAGAATCACGCTTTGCTACCGCAGTTGCCGCGTTTGGGCAGTTATTGCGCGTTGATCAGTATCTGAAAGACTTTAATTACGATAACGTGATAAGTTTGGCAGAAGGCGCGAAAGGCGCGGATAAATTTGGTTATCGAGCAGAGTTTATTAACTTAGTCCGTTTGGCTAAAAATGCCCCTGCATTGCCGCCGTTGAAATAACACGACTATTGTAGACCTGCTAGGTTTTAAAAACCTAGCAGGTCTAATAATTCACAGCGTTCCCACGCGGCGTGGAAACAAGAAAAAAGCCCGCATTACTCGCAAATACCCACCAACAAAACCCCGCCTATACTTTGCCAAATCGAGCCGCTAACGTACAATTGCAGGCAATGAAACCGCAGGTTACTTTATAAAAATTATGGGCATACTCAATCTACTCCTCTGGACACCTGCTTTAGGCGTTTTACTTTTGGCGTTTATACCAAAAAAACACCCGCACCTTATTCGCTTAATCAGCGTGTTGTTTGCCGTGCTGGCTTTTTTAGGCAGTTGTTGGTTACTCAGTAGGTATGAACAAGCCAATGCCAGTTTGCAATTCAGTGAATATTTTCCGCTTAATCCTGATTTAGGCAGTGCTTATGCGTTGGGTGTTGATGGGTTGTCGATGCCGATGTTGGTGTTAGCGACCTTATTGACGGTTATTGCGTTGCTGGCTTCGTTCACGATTACCGATGGGGTTAAGGGCTACCATATTTGTATGCTGCTGTTGGAATTCGGGATGCTGGGTGTGTTTTTAGCGCAGGATTGGTCGTTGTTTTATATTTTCTGGGAAGTGACTTTAATCCCGCTGTTTTTTCTAATCGATCGCTGGGGCGGGCAACGGCGACACGCGGCGAGTCTTAATTTTGTGTTGTACACCATGGGCGGCTCGGTGTTTATGCTGATGAGTTTATTGGCAGTCAGTCAATACGACCTTCAAAACAGCGGTTCATTAATGACTTCAATGAATCAAATCGCTCAAAATATGCCGCTGACTGAACAAGTGTTAGTGCTACTGGGATTTTTAATCGGTTTTGGGGTGAAAATGCCAATTTTTCCTCTGCATGGTTGGTTGCCTTTAGCCCACGTTGAAGCCCCTAGCCCTGTGAGCATTTTGTTGTCAGGGATTTTATTAAAAATGGGCGCGTATGGATTATTGCGTGCGGTGGTGATATTGCCTGAAGCAGCGCAGCTATTACAACCGTTTTTATTATTTTTAGCCTTGTTCGGTATGATTTACGGCGGTTTATTAGCGTGGCGACAAAGCGATTTAAAAGCCATGATTGCCTATTCGTCGATTAGTCACATGGGGCTAGTGTTATTAGGGATTGCCAGTTTAACGGAAGTGGGCATCAGTGGTGCGGTGTTGCAAATGACCGCGCACGGCTTGATTGCGGCGGCGTTATTTCTGCTGGTTGGCTTGCTGTATGAACGCACCCACACCCGCAATATTCAAGATTACCGCTCACTGATTCAAGTGATGCCGCGTTTCGCGCTATTTATGACAGTGACTTTATTCGCCGCAATGGGGCTACCCAGCACCGTGGGCTTTATTGCGGAATTGCAAATTCTCATCGGCGGCTTTCAACAATGGGGCTATTGGATGGTGTTTTTCAATATCAGTTTATTAATCAGTGCCGCTGCTTCAATACGCACCGTCGGCTTATTATTTACAGGGCATAGCAGTCCCGCGATGCAAAACATTGCCGATTTAAAATTACCCGAAATGTTAGCGGCAAGTGTGTTGGTGGCGAGTATTGTCGGGCTTGGTTTAATTCCCGCGCCACTGATTGATTTATCGGCAAGCACTCTTAAGCATATCAATATTATGCACAGCAAACGGTTACTATAGGACGTATCATGCAGCACACTACTTTACAAGCCGACGATAACCGTGAATTAATCCTCGCGGCTCTGACACACATTGCTCACGTCGTACCCGCACAAGCACCGCTACAAAATTTCGTGCATCACAATACACTGCACGGCTATCAGCATCTTAGTTTTGAACAAGCACTGGCTGATAATGCCGCTTTAACGGGCATTAGCGGTTATCTTCCTGAGGTGCGTTATCGCCAGTTTTATGCTGATGGGCGTATTAATGAGGTGGATATTAACGCCGCTTTAACCAAGGTGGAGGGAGTGCATCGCTCTACGATGACTGTTGACGGTAAAATTATTACTCACCACGATATTTTATCCATCGCACTGTTAGTCGATTTATCCGCCATTAACGTCAGTCAATTTATCTGGCAAGTCGAAGAAATGTGCGCCTTAAGCTCCGTGCAAGCCGATGTCCCTGAGGCAATTGCTCACCATTACACGGCGCAAAATATCCGCGCCTTATGGCAAGCATTGTTAATTAAACTGGAGTTACAACAAGCCACTTATCATCCTGAAACGGTACTGAATTTATCGCTAGAACAAACTGAAGATTGGCTAAGCGTCAGTCATAGCGATGCGGCTATTCATTCACAAACCCAACAACAAGTCGCTATTGAACTGAATACGCTGTTTGCACAAGTCGGTGATGAACTGAGTTTACGCAGTTTGGTGTTGGCATTAAGCGGTAAAGATAGTCTGGATTTTGTCCGTCCCAAATTAATCCGCATCTGCGCCTCGGTGTTGGATGAAGGTGTCGCGGCATGGCATACACCTGATGCCGCACAACTTGGGCTTTATGGTGCGTGGCGAGCTAGCACGGATTATGACATTAGCTTGTTTCTGCATGAACTGCCTGACTGGCAACACATTGTTGCCAACTTGCCAAAAGATGCCATTGAGACCATCATTTTGCATCTAACTGACATGGAAATTCCCAAGGAAAAATGGGCAGGTTATTTACAACGACTCGCCTTAGAACTAGCAGGCTGGTCGGGCATGATTGTCTGGCGTGAGCAACATTCCAACTATCAAACGAAACATAATATTCCTATTCGATTGGCTGATTATCTGGCTATTCGTTTGACCTTAGACAGGTTGTGGCTCAATCAAATTTGCCACGATTTATGGAAAGTGGACGCTAATTTGACCAGCTTGCGCCACTATTTTCAGAAAAATTTATCTGAGTTTATGGTGCGTCGCCATCTCTATCAAGGCGATTTACCCGAGTATCTCAGCCATCAAGCAAAATCCCTGACCACCCAAGTTAATTCTGAACGCAATCATCGCGAACAATGGCAAGCCTTAGCCGATTTAATCTGGACGTGGCAGTTTAGCCCGATGGCAGACAATAAAAACCGCCATTCAGTGTTTAACAGCGGCTGGCGGTTGTTTCGTTTATGTCAGCATTTAGGTTTACAAGCGAACCATATTGAACAATTATCAGCTATAGACTTACAAAATCTATTAACGCACCTTGATGAATTTACTGTTACTGAACGCAGTCAAATCTGGCTAACAGCTTACGAACACCACTATCAACAGCAGTTTTTTAATGCCTTACGCGCCAATCATCAACGTGGACGCTGGGTAAAACGTGACACCCGCCCCGAAGCACAGCTTATTTTCTGCATGGATGAACGTGAAGAAAGTTTTCGCCGTCATTTAGAAGAACATAATCCAGCGCTTGAAACACTGGGCGCAGCAGGTTTTTTTGGTGTTGCGATGAATTACCAAGGCTTAGACGATAGTCACAGTGCTGCCTTGTGTCCTATCGTTGTTATTCCTAGTCATAACGTACAAGAAATACCGCTTGCCGATACTGAGGACACCTTAGACCGTCATAATAGTGGACATACACTCAACCAACGTATCACGCATTTATTACTGCAAAGTTCGCGTAGCAATCCTTTGTTGTCATATCCTGTGATTAACTTGTTTGCACCCGTCACACTCATTGGTTTATTAGCTAAAACGTTATTCCCTAAAGCGCAACAACAATTAGTTGCCAATATAGCCAATAAAGTATCGCCGACGGTTGCGACGCAACTGCACTTTACTAGCGATAGCGACACCATTGCCACCCCCGAAAAACCTAAACTAGGGTTTACTGATACGGAACAAGCCGACCGCGTGACTAATTTATTGCGCGTCATGGGTTTAACCAATGTGTTCGCGCCTTTAGTGGTGTTATTTGGACACGGATCAACCAGCCTCAATAATCCGCATGAAGTAGCGCACAATTGCGGTGCGTGCAGTGGTGGACATGGCGGCCCGAATGCGCGGGTATTTGCGGCGATGGCGAATCGTCCAGAAGTGCGTAAGCTACTGGCAGAGCGCGGCATTCACATTCCTACCGACACTTGGTTTATCGGTGCAGAACACGACACCTGTAGTGAAGCTATTGAATGGTACGATTTAAGCGAATTACCCATTGCCCTGCAATCTGCATTTAATAAACTGCAAGGTGATTTAAATCACGCACGGCATTTATCCGCGCATGAACGTTGCCGCCGTTTAGCGTCCGCGCCACGCAATCCCAGTCTAAAAGCCGCTTTGGCACATATCGAAGGACGCGCGGCTGATTTTTCCCAAGTGCGCCCTGAAGTGGGACACGCAACTAACGCCGCCGCTGTCGTTGGACGACGCTCATTAACCCAAGGCGCGTTTTTTGACCGCCGCGTGTTTTTAATTTCTTACGATCCGACGCAAGATTTAGATGGAAAAATTCTCGAAGGTATTTTATTAGCCGTAGGGCCTGTGGGTGCGGGTATCAATCTGGAATATTATTTTTCTACCGTCAATAATGAGCGGTTTGGCTGTGGCACAAAAGTCCCGCATAACATCGTTGGTTTTTTTGGCATTATGGACGGCACCAGTAGCGATTTACGCACAGGTCTGCCAAAACAAATGCTTGAACCTCATGAAGCCATGCGCTTGCAATTGCTAGTCGAAGCCAAAACGTCAGTATTGGAACAAATCTATGAACGCCAAGAAAGTTTGCGCGAATTAATCGCAAACGGTTGGTTACATCTCAGTGCCAAAGACCCCGATAGTAATGATATTTATGTCTTTGAACGTGGCACAGGTTTTGTTCTCTGGCAAGCAGAACCCATCGAATTGCCAACGTATGAAAAATCGCCCAATTGTTATAAAGATAAATCTGAACCTGTCGCGCCAGCGTTGATTAAACAAGCGGCATCACAGAGGTAATTATAAGTTCGACGGTATCAATAAACCTGCGAGGTCTTTAAGACCTCGCAGGTTTGACGCGACTTTATGCAAACAACTTATTAACCACTAGGATTATAGATAACGGTTAATTAAATCATCGACTAATAACTGGGCAATATTAACATCACACGCACTTTCCAGCCCTTTCCACGCGGGAATGCTGTTGACTTCAATAATGCTGTAAGCTCCGTCTTTATCGCGAATAATATCCACGCCCGCATAATCCATACTTAATGCAGCAGTCGCTTTAATGGCTAATGCTGCCACCTCAGCATGTAACTCAATACGTTCACAACTCGCACCTTGAGCAACATTATTCAACCACGACTTCCCGCGTCGGCGCATAGCCGCAACCGCCTGACCATTAATCACAAACACACGCTTATCGGAAAAGCCAACGCCTGCACAATGCACAAAGCGTTGCAAATAATACACGCCACCGCTTGCTGTCAACCATAACAAATCCGTGATTTTTTCAATGCGCCGTATACCTTCGCCTTGCGAACCAAACAATGGCTTGCTGATTAACAAATGCCCATTTTTGAGTTCATTTTCCGCAATGGCTAACGCCTGTTCACGGTCACGCAATACCCACGTCAACGGCGTAGGCAGTCCCGCGTTATGCAGTAAAAAGCTAGTCATGCCCTTATCGACACTGCGCTCTATCGCATGACCATCGTTATATACAGGGATAGTGGACAGTTTCAACGCGTGCAGAAAATCCAAATACAACACCACTTCCTGCAACGAACCACCCGCCACACCGCGCACAAATACCGCATCGGGTAGTTTTTCTTCAAAGCTGGGGATTTTAATCACAGGCTGATTGGCTTGAATATCAAAACGACATTCCATCAACGACACAAATTCAGCGTGATAACCGTATTGAGCAAAGGCAAGCCGTAACTGCTTGCCATGCCAGCCCGCATCATCAGTAAAAATAGCAACTCGTCCTGTCAAAGATTAACTCCAAAACGCCGTAAAATCGGCAATAACACAAGGTAAGTGGTGACAGTGGTCGTGCTTGCCAACAACAAACTCAACCAAAAATTCAACCCTTGTTTCAGTAATAAGGGAAAAATGATAAAAAATAATAACGAAGGTAACACTAACCAAAACACCTGCTCAACCAGCTCAGCAATTTGCACAGTCGGTGAGCCTTCAATCTGCATCCAGATAATGGCTAATAAAGTCGTGAGTGGTAAAGAAGCCAATAACGCCCCTATCCCAGTATTGCGTTTAGCAATTTCGGACACGGCAACAATAATTAGCGCGGAGATAATGAGTTTTAGGGCGTAATAGAACATTTAATGGGTAACTACTTGGTTATGGGTCTTGGTGTGAAAGGAATGTAACGCGATAAGATGCGCTGCATATAGCTAACAGCCAATAAAGTGATTACAAAACCGTTCGCACTGAGCTTGTCGAAGTGTGAATGTGGTTCGACAAGATTACCATGAACGCTATCATTTTATTGTGCGTTAGCTCTAGGATGTGCTGAGGTACGAAGCGCATCATTCGAGTTGACGCGAATGATGCGCCTCCTATCGCACTTTAGCGATTATCAATGTAATCTTGTGAGGTACGATTGCCAAATTTAGCCGCAATTTTTTCACCTAAACGTGTCCCTGACATCGCTAAAGCAAATGCAATACTGCCGCCAATCAGCAGTTTAATGATACTACAGTTATCAAACCCATACGGTGTAAAAAAGCCGTTGGACAGTATAATATCACTACACTGAAAAAAGCCGCTATTGCAGGTTCTAGCACACGAATGGAAGGCGATACTAAACCGACAATCATGCCCCCCGCTAAACAACTAATGGCAAATGACACTATTTCGACTAAAAAGCGAAAACTGTGCGGTATAAATGACAAAAATAAATTGGTTTGAAAAAGCCCAGCAACAGCGATTGCGGCGATGATAAACACCACCAAGCTAGCCAACATCCACGCCCACGAAAAACTTTTAAGCGATCGAATACTTGCTTTAACATTGTCTGGCGTGATAAGTGTGCGTACATCAGGCAATTCGTCTCTAATCGTGTCCATGATTGCAGAGTTGTTATTCGATTGGCTGTTATTCACCAGCTCTGGCAATGATGAGGTTAGCGAGTGTCTATCAAATTGCGTACCGTATCGCGTTGCCAAAAACTCCATGCCTTGCTGGTAGCCTTGCCCCAAGGCTCTAAATTTCCATTGCTGATTTTTAAAATAAAGTTCACCTAAAATTAAAGATTGCAACGCGGAATATTCAGGCGAGAAAGCTGATAAATTACCGACTTCAATATGTAAATTTTGTACGCTTGACAGCGAGTTAGGACTTGCCACGGCAAACACAATTTTACTCACATCCGCTGAAATTTTATTAAAATCAATCCGAAAAATGGGTTTACCTGCATGGAGCGACAATGAAATAAAATCGGCTTGTGTGTCAATATTGCCGTTGAGGTAAATAAAATCACTATCAGAACGGACTTTTTCTGCCTCATTCAGCACAAACGCGGCTATATCGAGAGGACAATCAAAAGGTAGCCATGAAATTGTGATGTCCATTGATCCCGATTGATTGACAGTAATATTTGCCCCTGCTTGCATAGTATTCATTACAGATACTCCTTTGAAGTTAATTAGAATATGATAAGTAATCGGGAAATTTCATCGTTCCAACGCTCTGCGTTGGAATGCCTCAGTTGACGCTCCAGCGTCTTCATTGTTAAAGCACTATCATCAGACTGAAACAAGGACGCTGGAGCGTCCTCAAGAACATTCCAACGCAGAGCGTTGGAACGATAATATAACTGTCTGCTTCTTCCAAAAAGAGCTTACTGAAAACACATGAGTCCAATACAATCTTATCTTTCACTCTAATATTGTCCCGTCTCTTAAACTGCGTACAATTTGCTCTGAGGTATATTTACATTTCACAGGCTTAATTGTTGTTAGTTTTTTTAAAAGCTGCTGTCTATTTTCTTCATCAGGCGATACTTGTTTTTTTTTAAGAGACAAGCCCAGTAATCTATTAATAATTTGGTAGTGGGTTAAATCTGTAATTATGAATAAATATCGCGCCCGAATTCGACCTTGTTGATAAGCAAACCGATGACGGTGTCGTGCATCAACTCTAGTTTTGAGAAGCAAATGGTCTTGCGATTGAGTCGTTTGATCCATGTCCGA
>SHZG01000052.1 GCA_009692395.1 Methylococcales bacterium
TGGAATTCTTGCCGCCTTATTCACCTGACTTAAATCCTATTGAACACAAATGGGCGCAAGCTAAAGCACTTAGAAGAAAGAAAAACTGCTCCACTGATACACTGTTCTCTCAGCTCTTTTAAATCATTTTATTTTGCTTTGGCTATACCCGCTTACTTTACAGTTCTTCCGTGACCACCGAACTCAGTAAACCCAAGTGCTTCACATCAATTTCAATCACTAACTCACTGTCACCAAATTCATCAATTGTTTCTTCTAAAATTTGCGCACAAGCGCATAATTTTGCCCGAATATCACCTTGATTAGCTTGTAGATGACAGCGTTTTCTAACTTTAGAGCTGGAAAATAGCTCGCTAAGCACTTGATACAGTAACTCAATACCTACGCCTGTTTCAGCCGATAACCAAATGCGAATCGCATTGCCTGCATCATCTCGATCAATATGTGGTTGCACGTTATCCAACAAATCAATCTTATTAAAAATTTCGATGCGTCTAATTTTATCCGCGCCAATTTCTTCCAGCACCAAATAAACTTGGCGCATGATTTCATCACGGTCTTCAGCATTTGAATCAACAACGTGAAGTAATAATTCGGCTTCACTGGCTTCTTGCAAAGTTGATTTGAATGCCGCAATCAATTCATGCGGCAGATGACGAATAAATCCCACCGTATCAGCCAGCACAATGTCGGTATTATTCGATAGCGAATAACCGCGCAACGTGGGGTCTAGGGTCGCAAATAACTGGTCGGCAACATAAATCTCCGCACCCGTCAGGGTATTAAATAGCGTTGATTTACCTGCGTTGGTGTAACCGACTAAAGAAACCGTCGGTACTTCCGATTTTTTACGCTGGCTACGCCCTTGATGACGTTGCTTTTCTACCTTATCCAAACGCTGTTGAATTTGCTTAATACGTCCTGCCAACAAACGGCGGTCGGTTTCTAATTGTGTTTCCCCCGGCCCGCGCAGACCAATACCGCCTTTTTGTCGTTCTAAATGTGTCCAGCCGCGCACTAAACGCGTTGATAAATGCTTTAACTGCGCTAATTCAACTTGCAGCTTACCTTCAAACGATTGAGCGCGTTGCGCAAAAATATCCAAAATCAAGCCGTTTCTATCCACTACGCGCACGCCTAAAAAACCTTCAAGATTTCTTTCCTGACTAGGCGATAACGGATGGTTAAACAACACCACATGGGCTTCATATTCTTCAACGGCTAATTTAAGTTCGTCTAACTTACCTTTACCAATAAAATATTTAGAATCAGGGCGTTGACGATTGCCTGTCACCACATAAACAGGATTAGTCGCCGCTGATTTAGCGAGTTCTTTTAACTCCGCGAGATTTTCTTGGTCATAACGAAAACTGATGTGAACGAGAATGGCTCGTTCACCTGAATCGGGGCGATCAAACACACACTACTCCGTTGACACATTTACCTAAAAGTCTTGAATCACTTTTAAGAGGGGTTAAGGATTTTTTTAGGCGTGCCAAAACGTTTACGCGAAAAACTTTTGCAAAATCTATTACCAAAAAATGGCGAAGAGTGTACAGCTTATTCCTCACTGGATTCATTATCACGCGTCAGATTAACTGACTTACTCGGTACGATGGTTGAAATAGCGTGCTTATAAACCATCTGGCTGACGGTATTTTTTAGCATAATCACATACTGATCAAACGAATCAATTTTCCCCTGTAACTTTATGCCGTTGACAAGAAAAATTGACACTGGGACGTGTTCTTTTCTAAGCGCATTTAGAAAAGTATCCTGTAAATTTTGACCTTTTGACATCCGATTTCTCCTTATTATTAATAGTTGTTTGCTTAAGATAACTGCAATTACCAACCAATACAAATTATTATCTTGGCTATACTAAATTTTAAATCATCAATGAAGTGCGTGTATGGCTACGCATCCTATAAAAATCAATGGCAAGCTTTATTTTTTCTATTTTTAGCGGATGTGTGGTAGCGATACTATTGCTATTTTTATTGCATAAAGCACTATATGTTGTGCTATTATATTAAAAAATATCTACATATAGACATTAATCGGCAATTATCTAATAATGCTAACCTGCTGATTTATCGTTTATTTTCGTACTCTTCACACACAAAAACTGCCTAGGAAAACATATCCATGACTGCACAACTTCACGTCATCGCCAATAATGTGACCGCAATCCCCTTTCAAGATGCCTCAATGGATATATGGGACACCAAATATCGCCTAAAAACCAAGGACGGCGTAGCACGTGACGGCACGATTGATGAAACCTACCAGCGTGTTGCTAAAGCCCTCTCAGAAGTTGAAAAAACCGAAGCGCAACAAAAACAATACTACAAAGAATTTTTGTGGGCATTACGTCAAGGCGTTATTCCCGCAGGGCGTATTATTTCCAATGCGGGTGCATTAGCGCATAAGCCCTCAACCTCAACGATAAATTGTACTGTGTCAGGGACTATCGAAGACTCTATGGATGATATTCTGCATAAAGTGCATGAAGCAGGGCTTACGCTAAAAGCGGGCTGTGTCGCGCCGAATACCTTAGTCTGTACTGAAAAAGGCTATGTCACCGCACAACAAGCCGTGACTGAACAGCATCAACACATTCTCAGTTATGACCGTGACGCTCATCGCTTTGAAATGCGTCCTATTCTAAAACATATAACCACCATCGTGCCTACCGATGAAAATATTGAAATTAGCTCATATCTAGGCACATTGACCACCTCAATTAAACATCCTGTATTAGTCTATCGTGATGATAGATTACAGTACGTTCGAGCCGATGACATTACCCAAGCCGATGCGTTAGTAAGCTATCAATTACCTTGGCAAGCCGATAAAAAATCAGCCTTAAAAGCATGGTTCGCAGGAGCGCATTTAGGTGATGGTTCAGCGTATGAAAAACACATCACTTATACCGATACACGCGAAAAATGGCAAGACAAAGCCAATGCGTATGGTCAACGCCTGATTTTCAAAATCCGCGCCGCTGAACGTGAAGTGGTCGAGCGTTACACGCAATTTTTTCACCAATTTTATAACTGCCAAGCGCAAGTTGTCTCAACAGTCACAGCCAATAACACCCCAGTTTGGGATTTTACCGTTGCCAGTTTTGAAGCCAGTGCCGCCATTAAATTCATTGATAATCAAATTGGCAAAAAAACCGCGACCTTAAAAGTCCCACAATGGATTAAACAGGCCCCAAACCGTCATTTTTTACCCTTCCTAGCAGGTCTTATTGATACCGATGGCACTGTTGCCAAAGCAAACGGCAGTGCAATTTTAAGCTGTCAAAGTGGTGAATTTGCGCGTGAAATTCAAACATTGTTAGCCTTGTTTGGTGTACATGGCGCGATTACCGCAAGAAAAACCCGCTCGCATGAATACAACGGCTCGCTTATTAAAGACAGCGGTGGCTATAACATTAAAATATCTGACTCAGCATTTTTACAAAACCTAGCTGCTTTTATGGCAGATAGCGGTAAGAAAAATCGCATTAAAGCCCATCAAACTCAGGCGGGACAGTATGACCACTATGTCATGACCACCGCGTTACGAACTGCACTAGACGCTTGTTCATCCAAGCTAAGCCACACCGAAAAACAGGCGGCGGGCTTTTATCATAGCAAGCCCCAACACCATACTGTCAGTCGCGTTTATCTCGATAAATGGGCAGGATTATTCCCCGCATTAACCGCGTTTATTGATGTTGTCCGTCAACTCCGTCCAGTTAAAGCAATTCGCCGTGATTTGGACATCGGTGAAATATTTTATGATTTCACTGTTGACACGCATAACAACTATTTAGCAGGCAACAATGGTCTTTATACGATACACAACTGCGGAATTGGCTATGAATTTTCTACCCTAAGACCCAAAGATGCTTACGTCTCAGGTGCAGGTGCATATACCTCAGGCCCGCTGTCATTCATGGATATTTACGACAAAATGTGTTTCACCGTCTCGTCCGCAGGTGGCAGACGTGGTGCGCAAATGGCAACCTTTGATATTGCCCATCCCGATGTCGTTGAATATATCCGTGCCAAACGTGAAGACGGTCGTTTACGCCAATTCAACTTATCGTTATTAATTACTGCCGAATTTATGCTGGCAGTTAAAAACGATGCACCGTGGGCGTTGTCGTTTCCTGTCACTCAAAAAGAAGTCAAAGTCGATAAGCTGGATTTGAACGATACATCACTGATAGTCTGGCGTGACTTACCCAGCACCGCAAACTACGTCCTCAATGATGCAGGCTTAGTCGCGTGTAAAATCATCAAAACCATTCCAGCGCGTCGCCTCTGGGACATTATCATGAGTTCCACTTATGATTACGCCGAACCAGGATTTATCCTCATCGACAAAGTCAACGAGATGAACAATAACTGGTTCTGCGAAAAAATTCGTGCAACTAACCCGTGCGTTACCGCTGATACCCGTTTGCACACCCAATACGGTATGGTCAAAATAGGCGACCTTTATGCAAATGGCGCGAAACTGGACGTGACCGTTGATAACCGTGCTTTGGAGCTAGAAAGCAAAGGTACATCTGTTCGATCTGCTAAACCTGCGTTTATGACGGCGCAATCAGCCGATGTTTATCGTGTTACCACTAAAGACGGCTACGAAATTAAAGCAACTGAATGGCATGATTTTTACACTGATAAAGGCAAAATAAAACTCAAAGACCTTAAATTGGGCGATAAATTATTGATTCAATCAGGCAAAGGTCAGTTCGGTATACAAGGCGACAAAAACTTCGGCACATTATTAGGCTTAATTACAGGTGATGGACACTTCACTAATCGCGGTCAAAATCAACAAGCGGCGATTATTAGCCTATGGAATAATGACCGTGTGTTCGCGCCTCAATTGGTTGGTTATATTAATCACTTGTTAGCCGTCTCAAATATAGCCACCAGCAGCCTGAAAAAATCACACACCGTCTCGGCTGTTGCTGTACCAGAACGTAACATGGTTATGATTCGTTCTATTTTACTGGCGCGTTTATTAGAGCTATATGGCTTTAATAAAGACAGTAAATTAAGCGTACCCGAAGTGATTTGGCAAGGCACAGAAGACTGCGTAAAAGGCTATTTGAGTGCGTTATTTCAAGCGGATGGTACGGTTAATATATCAGGAAAAAGTAAATCCTGTTCAGTACGATTAGCATCATCTCACCCGCAATTACTCAAAGATATACAAGCACTACTGGCTAATTTTGGTATTTTTTGCCGTATCTACAAACGCCGCGAAGCGTCATCAAGACTGTTACCTGACGGTAAAGGCGGACAAAAGGCTTATGCGTGTAAAGCAGATTATGAACTTACCATCGATGGACAATCCAGAGAACTATTTATGCAGGAGATTGGTTTTTTAGGTGAAGAAAAAAACCAAAAATATAAAGACTGGGTGATTGATAAAAAATTACTGAAAAAACAAAGGCACTTAAGTGAAATTGCTGAAATTACTTTTATGGGTACAGAAGCTGTTTTTGATACCACACAAAATGACCATAATACCGTTATTTTTAATGGCATTGTAACAGGACAATGCGGCGAGCAACCACTCCCGCCGTATGGTAGTTGCCTTCTAGGCTCAATCAACCTGACTCGCTTTGTCAAAAAACCGTTCACTAATGAGGCGTCTTTTGACTGGGATAGTTACCGCAAAACCATCCGCGTTTTTACTCGAATGTTGGACAACGTGGTGGAAATTAACGGTCTACCGTTGCCGCAACAACGTGATGAAATTATCAGTAAGCGTCGGCATGGTATGGGCTATTTGGGCTTAGGTTCGACGGTGACTATGTTGGGAATGCGTTATGGTGATGCGCACTCGGTGCAGTTTACCGAAGACGTGACCAAAATTCTCGCCATCGAAGGCTGGAAAGAAGGCTTAACGCTGGCAAAAGAAAAAGGTGCGGCACCTATCATGGAACAGTCGTTCACTGTCACCAATGCCATGTTGCACCAACGCCCTGAAATGATTACCGACGGCTATAAAGTCGGCGATAGCATTACAGGCAAAGTATTACACGCTAAATACAGCCGCTATATGCAGCAACTGGCACAAGAAGAACCTGAATTAGTGGCTGAATTGATTGAGACAGGCGCACGCTTTACCCATCACAGCTCAATTGCCCCCACTGGAACAATCTCTTTATCCTTGGCAAACAACGCCAGTAACGGCATAGAACCGAGTTTTGCGCATCACTATTCACGCAACATCATTCGCCAAGGCAAAAAGTCCAAAGAAAAAATCGATGTATTTTCGTTTGAATTGTTAGCGTATCGGGAAATGGTCAATGCTGATGCCATGCCTTACAGCGATAATCCAGACCACCAACTGCCTGCGTATTTTATCGCCGCAGATGATGTCACCCCCAAACAACACGTTGATATACAAGCAGCGGCGCAAAAATGGATAGATTCCTCGATTTCCAAAACTGCCAACGTACCGACTGATTTTCCTTACGAAGATTTTAAAGATATTTATCAATACGCTTACGACAAAGGGCTAAAAGGTTGCACCACCTTCCGCTTCAACCCCGAAGTCTTCCAAGGCGTATTAGTCAAAGCCTCAGACCTAGAAAACACCACTTACCAATTCACCCTAGAAGACGGTGAAGTCATCGAACTAAAAGGCAATGATGAAATTGAATACGACGGCGAAATCCACAGCGCGGCGAATTTGTTTGATGCGTTGAAAGAGGGGTATTACGGGAAACTTTAAAAATGGAGTTTTGTTATATGAACCAACAGTTTTCCGAATACATCGTTTATGTTGATGAAAGCGGCGATCATGGCTTAGAAACTATAGATCCAAATTATCCTGTGTTTGTCTTGGCTGTTTGTATTTTCAAAAAGTCAGACTATGCCAATATCGCCGTGCCATTATTACAAAGCTTTAAATTCAAACATTTTGGGCATGACCAAATTATTTTGCATGAGCGTGATATTCGTAAAAATATCGGAGGCTTTTCCTTTTTCTTAGGTAAAAAAGAATTAAAAACTCAGTTTTTAAATGAATGAACAGATATAGTCCAAACAACACCATTTACACTTATGTCTGTCGTGATTAAAAAAGAAGCCTATAGAGCGCGTTATCATGAACCCACAAACCCTTACCATATCGCTTTACGCTATGGATTAGAGCGATTATTTTACTTTTTGCGTCAACAACACGCTGAACAATACACGACACATATCGTAGTAGAACAGCGGGGCAAAGTAGAAGATAACGAATTAGAACTGGAGTTTTACAGAGTTTGTGATGGTGATAACTACGACAAACAAAAACTGCCTTTTAATCTAGTATTTGCCGATAAACAAAGCCATTCAACAGGATTACAACTGGCTGATTTAATCGCTAGACCTATTGGTTTAAAAACATTAAAACCAGAACAGCCGAATAGAGCGTTTACGATTATTGAAGAGAAACTTTACAAAAATGGCAAGAATAGTGCAGTAGGTTACGGATGAAAATGTTTTCCCTAAAAACAAAAAGCCCCGATGAACTAAATCCACCGAGGCTTTTTGTCGACCGAGAATTCCCAATCCTTAAGATGAATTATGAAGTAGCTATCACACAAAGTCAAATGACAAAATTGTAGGTTGGCGGTGACGCTGGAGCGTCAACAGAGGCCTTTCCACGCCAGAGCGTAGGAACGATGCAACAATGCAATGAATAATTTTATAAGGTTTATATGTTGAAACCAGAAGAAGCAATCAGTCGATTTGCTGACTTAATTAAAAGAGCTGAGCAATTAATTAATAAAAGTACAGATGACCAAGATTTTAAAAAATGGTGTAGAGATACTGAAATAGCTATTGAAAAAATTTTTGGTGATAACACTCGGCATATTAAAGATTTTAATATGATTAAGTATTCTTCAGGTGTTTATTTCTCAGGAATGTCTGATTATGACGCTTATGTTAAGCCTTATCAATCGGGCATGAGTTCAGCCATTACAGTTTTAAAATCATTCATAGATGAAATAAATGATTATGGGGTTGAATCTTCCGCTAATGACACTTCCAAAGTGACGGCAGTTGATACAGTTCATCTAATTATTAATAGATTCCATCAAGTAGCAAGGCAGTTACAAGCCAGACATTCAGAGAGAAACACTATCGAAATAAACGATGAATATGATGTGCAAGATTTATTTCACGCACTACTAAAATTATATTTTGATGATATTCGCCCAGAAGAATATACACCGAGTTATGCAGGTTCAGCTTCACGAGTCGATTTTTTATTGAAAGATGAACAAATTATTATCGAGATTAAGAAAACTCGTAATACTCTGAAAGCCAAAGAAGTTAGCGAACAATTAATTATTGATACGCAAAAATACCAAGCACACCCCGATTGTAAAACGTTAATTTTTTTTGTTTATGACCCAGAAGGAAAAATTGCTAATCCATGCGGTATTGAGAAAGATTTGAGCAAAGATTTTAACGGTTTGCCTGTTTCTGTTTTTATTACACCATAAGCGTATAGCATCCCTAATTTCCACACGCTGCGGTGCGAGACGCGGCGCGTCTCTACTGCATTCCCACGCCGCGCGTAGGAGCGAGTTCGAGTTGCAAGTTGGTCGCACTTTATTCATCTACTCATTAAAGGAAAATATGAAAGCGGTTTCTGTTATTGCCAGAATAAAATGCGCGGTAGTGCTTTTGATTTTAATGTCTCTTAGTGTCATTCCCATGCTGCCAATTACTAGCACGCTAGGCTTGTTTATCGTCATTTTTCGCCCACTTTGGTTTAAAAAGTTGGTTGATAAAGTGTATGCGGATAAAAATTAACGAGTGAGTCACCTATCAACTGACTGTTTTATGCACGTTTAACAGTCGGGTCTTAATATCAATGCGGAAAGACGTTGCGGTGCAATGTCTCTACAGCTCATGATGCAAAAATTAACAATATAACAATCAATGGGTTATAATCGAATCTGTTGCTAAGTTATTGATTGTTATTTAAACAACAACTAATAAATATATTTATATAAAAATTAATAAGTCTTTGATTCAAAGGGCTTTTATATTAAACAACACCACTCAGGCACAAAACATGGTACACAAAATCGCAAAAAAAATTGTCTCTTACAAAGTCATTGGCAATGAGCTTCCGCCAGAAATCACCCATGTTAATGAGGCAGAAATTGATGTGGAAAGTATGCACGAGAAGTTAGAACGTCCTGAAATTTTGATGGGTTCTACTTATAAAATTAAAACGCCACAATCAGAACACGCGCTGTATATCACGATTAACGATGTGGTGTTGAATGCGGGCACGGAATATGCAGCCCGTCATCCTTATGAGGTGTTTATTAATTCCAAGAACATGGAGCATTTCCAATGGGTATTGGCGTTGACGCGGGTTATTTCGGCGGTGTTTCGTAACGGTGGCGACGTATGTTTTTTAGTGGAAGAATTAAAAGCGGTGTTTGATCCACAAGGTGGCTATTTCAAAAAAGGTGGTGTGTTTATGCCGTCTCTGGTTGCTGAAATCGGTCATGCGATTGAAGCGCATTTAAAAGTCATTGGGATGATTAAACCGCCTGAAATGGATGAGCATCAAAAACAATTTTTAGCGGCGAAACGCAAAGAATTTGAAGACTTGCATAACGATAGGTCAACTTTGGACGAGGAAGGCAGTTTTCCAGCTAAAGCCTTGTTGTGCAGTAAGTGCAATACGAAAGCATTGATATTGATGGATGGCTGTATGACGTGCTTGAATTGTGGTGATAGTAAGTGTTCATAAGGGCAACCACGAGGGTTGCCCCTACTAGGTGACAAATCCCAGTATTTTTGCTGGGATTCATTTCGTTATTCCAATCTATACGTTAATTAATAACCCGCCTACAACCGAAATAACGGTTCTAACGCTTCATTTTCAGCCGCTGGCATTTTTGTTCTGGCTTTATTTTCCGCAAAGGCTTGAAACAATTTTTTACCCGACCACGCGGGTGCGTCTTTTGCGTATAACACTTCATTCAATTGCAAAATTTGATCTCGCAAACGTGCATCGCAACAGTCGGCACACATTCCTAAGCTAGTGACACCAAAGTTGAGTAAACCCCATGCTAATAATGCGTTTTTAGCAGCGGGGGCATTATTATCTGCACAGGCTTTTTTCAATTGTTTAATACTGGCTTTTAAACTCAACTCTGCTTCATCATTAGCAATAACAACGGGCAGGGCAGGGCGTTTAGTTAAAAAGTAAAATAGCGTACTCAACCAGCCTAAGGCTAAAAATAAACTTACCCATAGCCAGTTAGTCGTTGGCGATTCGCTAGGGGCTGGAATAATCGGTGCTGTCTCTTGTTGTGGCTTGGTTGCCTCAGGCGGTGTAACCGTGGGTGTGCTTGCCCCTGCCGCGACGGTAATGGTGGTTTCAGGAATAGTGGCAGTTTCCATTTTGTTGGTTTTGGTATTAAACCAAGGGGTTTTGATGGCAGGTAATTTATAGTCGCCTATTTTTGAAGGAATTAAAGCGATTTTTTCTTCTCGAAAAGCTAATAAACCATCGGTGGTTTTGTGTTCTTTTAATACGGGCTGATCGGGATAGGTTTTTAAACTCTCATCGGTTTTAGTGGTATTGAGTTCAGGTAGCGAACTCACCGTCGCGCCTTTTGCTAATAAAGTCAGGGTTCTGGTGACAGGTTCGCCGACTTTCATTTGCTCAAAATCACCTGACCATTCTTGTTTAATTTCCAGTTGTTCAGCCGATAACCAGTGCGAACCCGTGAACGAAGCAGGCATAGGTTTAACGTCCAGTATGACTTCTTTAGCGGTAACGCGTTTAGTCTGTGTTGAACTAAATAAACCGTTAAAACCACCCCGCGCATTAGTTACCACTTCGGCCGTTAATACGGGCGGTTTAATGGTCATTTTTCCACTTTTTTGCGGGAAAATAGCATATTTTCGTTCAGTCACTGAATAATCAATGTCTTTGACTTTAGTTGCATAATTACTGTCTTCAGCCAGTTTTTCAATAACCGCGTCGCTCAGCTCTGGCTCAGTGAGTTGCGCTTGGGCAATATCGACTTTTCGATATAAACGTAGCGTATAAATTACTTGCGATTGTAAGTAAGGGTTAGCGGGTGTTGCTTCAACGGCTATAAACAAGTCTTCAGCGGTATTTACCGCTTTATTATCGCCATCCTTAATCACATTAACAGTTATTGGATTACTACGATCACGACCAAATTCTATGGCAGGAATGGTTAAATTACCGCTGTTTTTAGCGGCAACATTCAGTATCCACTGCACGGATTTACTAGATTTTCCGTTAACCCACGCTGCTTTACTGCTTTGGCTTTGGTTGAGAATAATAAAATCCTGATCCAGCGGCGTGAAGTCTGGCGAGGCATCAGGGGATTCCGTTGCAGTAAATAATAGTTGGAACGTTTCATCATTACTGACTGGATTTCGGTCTACTGAAGCCTCAATGTGTGTGGCGATTGCGCCTTGACCTGTGAGCAATAAAAGAAAAAAAAGCGTTGTTGTAAGTGATTTTTTGATAGTATTCATGCGCGTTAGTGGGTGTTTAAACTCATAGCGTATAGTTTACAACAACAGAATTTATAGCATTGCATTTATGTGCATAACTGTATCGACGTAACACACTAGGAAAACATTGTATGAAACTTGAAACCATTGCTGTACACGGCGGTTATACACCTGATCCCACGACTAAAGCGGTTGCTGTGCCGATTTATCAAACCACTTCGTATGCGTTTGATGATACCGCGCACGGCGCAGATTTATTTGATTTAAAAGTCGCAGGTAATATCTACACGCGCATTATGAACCCAACCACGGACGTGTTGGAAAAACGGGTCGCGGAATTAGAAGGTGGTATCGGTGCGTTAGCCGTAGCCTCAGGTATGGCGGCGATTACTTACGCGATTATGACCATTGCCGAAGCGGGCGATATAGTATTTTAGCTTTCAGATAGTTTGAAAAACAAATTCAATACAAGAATATAAATCAGAATAACCAGAAATAGATTTCTTCATTTTAGATTTAATAATCGCCCAGTATTGTTCGATAGGATTTAAGTCACACGATTACCCACAACTCAATCAGAGTTAGCATAAACCGCCCTAGCGATTTCGATACCGAAAGCGTAATGCCTGACTTTTTCCATGCCTTCCCATAAGGTT
>SHZG01000053.1 GCA_009692395.1 Methylococcales bacterium
TTTTCCTATAGTCAATATCTGTATAATTAAAGTCTTGGGAAATCCTGCTTCGTGGCAGCTTATTACGCATTTTCTCAGGTCTTCGCTGTAGGCTTTTTTCATGGGATTTTACAGGGATAAATGGATTATGTTGAAACTAAAATACTATATTGAACTGCTTACTCCACTTGCGGTTAGGAACACACCTGAAGCAACAGCGGCATTTGAAGCGATAGCCAGTAAATACTTAGGCGAAAAGGATTTATGAGGTTGATGTATGGTTTTATATGCAGGTTTTATGGATAATTGATTTTTACATACTAACTGAGACACCAACATGGCAGAGCGTGAAATATTAACCTTGAAACGCAAACAGGCTGAACCAGTCGCCGAAGTAACACCCGCCGCCGTTGTCGCTAACGTAGCCGTCATAAAACCTGCAAAAAGCCAAGCAATTGAGCTGGGAATTATTCAACAACTCATCGAGACCTATCCGCAAACGTTCTTTGTCGAGCAACGCAAGCCCTTAATGGTGGGTATTTTTGCACAACTCGTCGAAGCATTACCGCAGCTCTCTAAAAAACGCTTACGAAACGCAATGAAAATGTATTGTGTCAGTGAAAAATACTTTGAATCCATTATTAACGAAACCCATAGAATTGACCTAACGGGGCAGCCTGTCACAGAAATCCCCCCTGAAGATAAAATTCACGCTGAGAAAGAGCTGAAGCGGTTAATTAAAAAAAGGAACAAAGCCAACGCGACTTAAGTTTACATCGCTAATATGGGGTTTGATGTCAAACCTCTTACAGAAATCAAATGTCAAAATTAACTAAAACAGAATGGCAAACAACACGGGAACGTTGGGAACACTCTAAAAAACAGGGTTTTCAGTGGTTAGCCGATGAAATAGGCGTTAGTCGTCCAGCCGTTTCTAAACGTGCAAAAATTGAAAATTGGACTAAACAAGTTACGCAAAAAGTTACGCTAATTGAAAATGACATCAACGAACCTGAACAACACATAGTCCCTACACACAAACTGATAGGCAGACCAACAAACCATCAAGAAAGCTATGTACACTGGGCTTATCAACTATGTTTTCTTGGTGCAACGGATCAGCAGCTTGCTCAAGCGTTTAATGTTTCAGAACAAACCATCAACACTTGGAAGAAAAAATACCCAGACTTTCTTGAGTCGATAAACAGAGCTAAGTCGTATGCAGATGCACACGTTGCACACTCGCTTTATAAATCAGCCGTAGGTGATTATCTGATAGTTGAAACACGAGAAGTAAAACAAGGTGTTATATTAAAAGCCACCCGTACAGTATTACCGAATTTCAATGCACAGCGTTATTGGTTAAGAAATAGACAGCCAAAACTATGGGGTAAATGAAATTATCTTAATCTTTGGGTGTAATTAAATAAAAGACACTATTTTATTTAATTGCACCCCGCATTAGGCATAATAGTCGATGCCAAAGACGAAGCAGCCGCCTGTTTTTATGAAAAATTTGGCTTCAAACCACTATTAACCAGCAAAAACCGTTTAATGTTGCCGTTTTCGGCAATGAATAATTTGCTTTAACTTCCAATCACAATGTTAGCCTACACCTTTTAAAGAAAGGTCGGCAGGAGTAAAAATGAAGACCATCCGTAGTGCGTGTAAGTTACAGCCGAAAGCTCTTGATATTAATGTCGGGGATCAGATAGAGCAGCTTGATCAAATTATTAATGACACCAATGGTCAAGAGTATTTCGATAAGACGTTCATCACTGATGGTATGAGAACGCTGTTATCAAAAGGCATGGCTAGATTGGCTGGAAAGTCTAATGACAGCATTTTTCATTTGAAACAGGCAATGGGTGGCGGTAAAACGCAATTGATGGTTGGTTTTGGGTTGCTTGCTAAAGATGAGCAACTTCGTTCTATTTTGATTAGTGATATAGAACATCAATCTACTTTTGGAACAGCAAAAATTGCCGCGTTCAATGGTAGAAATAATCCGCGTAGTTATTTTTTTGGTGAAATTGCCAGACAACTAGGCAAAGAGTCATTATTTCAACCGTATTGGGAAACCAGAGAAGCCCCAGATGAAGCGGCTTGGGTAAAACTATTTGCGGGTGATGAACCCACTTTGATTCTGCTTGATGAAATGCCCCCTTATTTTCACTATTACAGCACTCAAGTCTTAGGCGATGGTACGGTTGCTGATGTGATGACCCGCGCTTTTTCCAATATGCTCACGGCTGGGCAGAAGAAAAAAAATGTTTGTATCGTGGTTTCTGATTTAGAAGCGGCTTATGACACAGGTGGTAAATTAATTCAACGTGCGCTTGATGATGCCACTCAAGAGCTAGGTAGAGCCGAAGTTAGTATTACCCCAGTCAATCTTGAATCCAATGAAATCTATGAGATTTTAAGAAAACGTCTGTTCTTATCCCTGCCAGATGATAGTGAAATAGCGGATATTGCGGCGGTTTATGCTAGTCGTCTTAATGAGGCAGCCAAAGCAAAAACCGTTGAGCGCAGTGCTGAATCACTCGCTAATGAAATTGAATCCACCTATCCATTTCATCCCAGTTTTAAAAGCATAGTCGCATTATTCAAAAATAACGAAAAATTTAAACAAACACGCGGACTAATGGAACTGGTCTCACGGCTATTGAAATCAGTCTGGGAAAGTTCAGACGATGTTTATCTCATTGGAGCGCAACATTTCGATTTATCACTCAACGATGTGCGTGAAAAACTCGCTGATATTTCTGAAATGCGCGATGTGATAGCCAAAGATTTATGGGATTCTACCGATAGCGCACACGCGCAACTTATTGATATTGCCAATGGCAACAACTACGCAAAACAAGTGGGAACACTGCTATTAACTGCCAGTTTATCCACTACCGTTAATTCAGTGAAAGGACTCTCTGAAAGTGAAATGCTCGAATGCTTGATTGATCCCGCTCATCAAGCCAGTGATTTTCGTGCCGCATTCGCAGAGCTTCATAAAACCGCGTGGTATCTGCATCAAACGCAGGAAGGCAGAAGTTATTTTGATCATCAAGAAAACCTGACCAAAAAACTACAAGGCTATGCCAATCAAGCCCCGCAAAATAAAGTGGATGAACTTATACGTTATCGCTTAACGGAATTGTATAAGCCGACCACCAAAGAAGCTTATGACAGTGTATTGCCATTGCCTGAAATAGATGATGCTGAAGCGGCATTAAAAACAGGTCGCGCCCTGCTGATTATCAGCCCCGATGGACGAACACCGCCTGAGGTAGTGAAACGTTTCTTTGCTGGTTTGCTTAACAAAAACAATATTCTGGTACTTTCAGGCGATAAATCATCAATGGCAAGTTTGGATGAAGCGGCAAGACACGTCTACGCAATAGAAAAAGCTAAGCCTGAAATTAATGAAGCACACCCTAAGCGCAAAGAATTTGATGAAAAAAAGGCACAGTATGAACAGGATTTTCAAACTACAGTGCTGGCAGTGTTTGATAAGCTGTTATTCCCCGCCAATAGTCGCGGTGAAGATGTACTGCGCTCTAAAGCATTGGATAGCACCTATCCTTCCAATGAATCCTATAACGGTGAGCGACAAGTTATCAAAACCCTAACGTCAGACCCTGTGAAGCTCTACACGCAAATTCCCGAAAACTTCGATGGGCTACGAAGCATGGCAGAACTCCTGCTGTTTGGTTCACAAGACGATGCCAGAAAAACCGATATGCTCGATAAAATGAAACAAAAGACTCAAATGACATGGCTACCTGCCAAGGGTTTTGAGCAATTAGCACAAGAAGCTTTTCAGCGTGGTGTCTGGCAAGATTTAGGTAATGGCTATATCACTAAAAAACCCAAAGCAAAGCTCACCGAAGTGATTATTGTCGCTGACAACACACCTGACGATAACGGCAAAGTTCGATTAAAAATTGATACCGTTAATGCAGGCAACAGCCTAAAAATTCATTATCAAGAAGACGGCACAGTCACGCTTAATTCGCCGCTACTTAACGACAATGTACTGGTGACTAACGCGCTACAAGTTCAGTTTATTGCCGTTGATCCGACGGGGAAAAATCAAACAGGATCGCCCACTGTTTGGAAAAATAAACTCACCCTGCGTAATCGTTTTGATGAAATCAAGCGTACCGTTGAATTATTTGTCGCTCCTAAAGGCAATATCCGTTACACCCTCGATGGTTCAGAAGCCAGAAACGGCACAGATTACACACAACCCATAGACATTGGTGACAATGCCACTACCGTTTATATATTTGCAGAATGTGACGGCATAGAAGAAAAGCGACAATTTTCTTTCCCCCCGTCTGGCTCAAAAGAAATTTTGATTATCAGAGAAAAGCCCGCAACCCTTTCCAGTAGCGCACCTAAACGGCTGGACAGTTCTGCAAAAACCTACGAAGGGCTAAAAATTGCCAAAGAGAAAAACATTAGCTTTGAACAAGTGATGCTAACGATAGGCTCAGCACCACGAGTGATTCACCTCACCTTAGGGGAAATGAAAACTGATGCTGAGTTTATTGAAAAAGAACTGGCACATCTTCAATCCTTACTGTCAGGTGATTCTCCTGTAGTCATGACATTTAAAAAAGCCCACGCCCCGACAGGCTATGATTTAGAACAATTTTCTAAATCCCTAGGCATAGAACTACAAATCGGCGAGGTCATTCAGGAATGAGTGCAACCGTTAATTTTGGTGCGCCTGTGTTTTTTGGCTTGCATCATTTTTATGTCGAAATTCCAGCCAATTCGCATGAGGCTATTAGTATTTATGAGGATTATGGTTTTGATGGTGATGAAACAAAGCGCGAAACCACAGAATGCCGTGTGATATTAGCGCGAGAGCTTTGGACAAAAATCAAAGATGATGCACGGCGTGATTTTAATGCCCGCTTGAAAGCCAAAAAACAAACGACTGGTTCTTGGTATACAGGCAAAATTAAATTAGATCGCTTTTTAGGGCGTGAACTTTGCGTGTTAGCGTGGGCAGCAGAATACGCAGCCCCCGCAGAATGTTCGATAATCTGTCAAAAATGGCTGGCGTTACGCCCTGAAGAACGCTGGTGGTTTTATGCAAAAACCGCCGCAGAAGCACGGCTAGCAGAACATACCCAACGCGGCTGGCGCAAAGCTCTTTATTGTGCTTTGTCTGATGGCAGTAACATTCAGCTTGCGCAAAAAAAACAACCCAAACATAAAAAAAACTCGAATGAAGAGGGGCAGACATTTAACCTACTCGATTTTATTGAAAATTAACTGCCGAGGAAATACCCCATGCAAGCCTATTATGAAATAGAAACCAACATTCCAAGCAATCATCAATTACAGATTCAACTGCCTGATAGTATTCCCGTAGGACGCGCAAAAATTGCGATTATTTATGAATTTACCGAAACAAAAAGCAATGCGGGTTCAGCGTTAAACACATTTTTGAATACCTATCAAACCGAAAATACCAAAGACTTGATTACCGCGATTAAAAAATTTCGCGTTAAAAAGCCTTTATCCAATCAAGACATTAAAGCATTATGCGAGGAAGGACGTGCCTAGTTTAGTATTGGATAATTCCGTTGCTATGCGCTGGTGTTTTAAAGATGGCAATGAAACCGATTTAAGTTATGCAGAAAACGTTTTAGATAGCGTTGCGGCTGATTACACTTTTTTAGTGCCTAATCTTTGGCATTTAGAAGCGGCAAATGTTTTAGTTCGCGCTCAAAAAAGAGAATGGCTAACGATAGAACAAATGCACGAATTTTTAGATTTAGTCGGGCAACTGCCTTTATCCGTTGATAATCAAACAGCAAAACAGGCAATGTCAGCAACGATTTTACTGGCAAGTGAACATAATGTATCGGCTTATGATGCCGCTTATTTAGAATTGGCAGTACGTTACCAAATCCCGTTAGCAACGCTTGACGTTGATTTGAGAAAAGCGGCTAACAAAATAAACGTCCCGATTTT
Organism: Methylococcales bacterium; assembly: GCA_009692395.1. Taxonomy (GTDB): domain Bacteria; phylum Pseudomonadota; class Gammaproteobacteria; order Methylococcales; family Methylomonadaceae; genus UBA4132. The sequence goes on from SHZG01000053.1 coordinate 5,974, forward strand.
TGGCATTGCTGATAACGGATAAAAAGGAATAAAACAAAATGCTCCAACCCTACGAATGGCAAGACAAACCCGCGCTGATTGAACACTTATTCCCTGTGCAGAAAATTTCAGTGGAAAGTTTTAAAGAACAAATGGCGGTTCATGGAAAAACACTGACTGCACTGGGTAGCTATTGGAAAGGGCGTAAACCGCTGATACTTAATAAAGCCTGTATTTTAGGTGCGTTGTTACCTGCAACCGATGACCCACTCAAAGACCTAGAAATTTTTGAGTTGTTGATGGGCATGGATAAAGCCTCTTTAGAACGTCGGTTGGAACATAAAAACGACAAGGCTAGTCGTTTTTTTCTGGCACAGGAACAAGACGTTGATAGCCACGCGCCGTATAATGATTGGGTACGCGCCGCGTCTCGACCTGAAGAATGTGGCGATGAATTGTTTACGCCTAGCTGGGCAACAGTGAATGCGCATCTGGGGACGATGGCTTTTTCCTTTCCTGAACTGGTGGAGCAAATCGGTATTGCCCGTTTTGGGCATCGTCCTCGCGTTGCCGATGTGTTCAGTGGTAGCGGACAAATTCCGTTTGAAGCGGCGCGATTGGGCTGTGATGTCTATGCCTCTGACTTGAACCCGATTGCCTGTATGCTGACGTGGGGTGGTTTTAATATCGTGGGGGCAAGTCCAGAAAAACGCATTGCAATCGACAACGCGCAAAAAGAACTGGCAGAAAAAGTACAGGCTGAGATTGATGTTTTAGACATCGAAACCGATGGCAAAGGCTGGCGGGCAAAAGTGTTTTTGTATTGCCTTGAAATCGTTTGCCCTGAATCGGGTTGGAAAGTGCCGTTATTGCCTACGCTGATTATTGGCAAAGACTATCGAGTTATTGCTCGTCTGATTCCTGTGCCTGCCGAAAAACGCTATAACATTAAAATAGTTTATGTTGATAGCGATGAAGAAGTTGAAGCGGCTAAAATCGGCACGGTACAACAGGGTGATGTGGTGCATTCACCCGATGGCGTGACCGTGTATCGCGTCAGCATCAACGCCATTCGTGGCGATTATAAAGACGACAAAGACAATAAAAACGGTTTGCGGTTCTGGGAAAAATCGGATTTTATCCCTCGCCCCGATGATATTTATCAGGAACGGCTTTATTGTGTGCAGTGGATGAAAAAGAAACCTAAGGGTTCACGGTTCGACTATGCATTTCGTTCAGTCACTGCCGATGACCTCAAACGTGAACAAACAGTGGTTGATTTTGTCGCTACAAACCTTGCCGAGTGGCAGGAAAAAGGCTTTATTCCTGACATGGTGATTGAAAGAGGATATAACACAGACCAGCCTATTCGTGAAAGAGGCTGGACACATTGGCATCATCTTTTTAATGCTAGGCAGTTGTTGGTAGCTGGTTACACAAATAAGTATGGTAGTGCAGTTGGAAAGTTCGCAATAACAAGAATGCTAAATAAAAATTCTCGATTAAGTCGTTGGGATCAAAATGTTGGTGGGGGTGGTGCAACACAAGGGGTGTTTGATAATCAGGCACTTAATACACTCTACAATTATGGTGCAAGAGGTGTTCATAACTTAAATGACTCTTTTCAAGTATCCTTTAAAAATTCGCCTGTGCTATCAGAGACAATGGTTAATTCCCATCCCGCCCAAGCCCTAGCAACCATAAACGACATCTACATCACCGATCCGCCCTACGGTGACGCGGTCAAATACGAAGAAATCACCGAATTTTTTATTGCGTGGTTACGCAAAAATCCACCTGCTGAATTTGCACATTGGAATTGGGACAGCCGCCGCTCATTGGCTATTAAAGGCGAAGGTGAAGACTTTCGACAAGGCATGATTGCCACCTATCGCAACATGGCAGACAAAATGCCCGACCATGGCATTCAGGTTTTAATGTTCACTCATCAAAGCGGTTCGATTTGGGGCGATATGGCAAGCATTATTTGGGCAAGTGGTTTGCAAGTCACCGCCGCGTGGTATGTGGTCACAGAAACCGATTCCGCACTGCGCCAAGGCGCGAATGTCACAGGAACGATTATGCTGGTATTGCGTAAACGTCAGCAATCCTTAGCCACTTTTCGCAGTGATTTGGGCTGGGAAATTGAAGAGGCGGTACAAACTCAAATTGAATCCTTGATTGGACTGGATGTGTCCGTTAAAGCGCAAGGTTCAGAAGGGCTGTATAACGATGCCGATTTACAAATGGCAGGTTATGCCGCCGCGCTCAAAGTGCTGACCGCTTACGCCACCATAGACGGTAAAAACATGGTGGTCGAAGCCGAAGCCCCACGAATGAAAGGCAAAAAAACCTTTGTTGATGAACTGATTGATTTTGCCGTGCTCACCGCCGTGCAGTTTTTAGTCCCTGTTGGTTTTGAAAAAGACGAATGGAAAAAACTCACCGCCGTAGAACGCTTTTATTTGAAAATGGCAGAAATGGAACATCAAGGCAGCAAGACGCTGGATAATTATCAAAACTTTGCCAAAGCCTTTAAAGTTCACCACTTCGATCAGTTATTGAGTGATAGTTCTAAAGCCAACGCTGCCCGCCTTAAACTCGCCATTGAATTTAAATCTTCCCTGATGTCAGGTGAGGCTGAGCTTGCTTCAACCCCATTACGCGCCTTGTTATATGCTTTCTACGAACTGGATAAAGGCATCGAAGTCGATGATGTACTGCTGCATTTGATGGAAAACTGCCCGAACTATAATCAAAATAAAGCCTTACTGGCAAAAATGGCACAGTATCTCGCTGAAAAACGCGGCAGTTTAAAAGCCACAAAAACTTTTCACCCCGATAAAGAAGCCAGTGCAGCGCGTGTGATGGCTGAGGCTATTCGTAGTCAACGACTGTAATGCGGTTAAGTAAGCCGTTCACCCTGAGCTTGTCGAAGGGTGAATGGTTAAGCCTAGCTAGTAAAAAGCCAACACACATTTAACCCACTACTCAGTAAGTTATGACTCTACGCCGTTTTTCTTCTCGCACTGAACCACTCGATACGGAATTTTTAGCAAAATCGCTAAACGGTGCGGTGAAGTATTTTCGTATTGCGGGTTATTTTCGCAGTTCTATCTTTGAGTTAGTCGGTGAGGAAATAGCCCAAATTCCCGAAGTAAAAATTGTCTGTAATTCTGAATTAGATAGCGCGGATTTTCGCGTGGCATCGGCTCTAAAAGAACGCTGGAATGAGGTGGATGTTGAAGCCGAATCCTTGTTAAAAAAAGAGCGATACCAACGGTTAGATCAATTACTCAGGGCGGGTAATGTTGAAATTCGCGTTGTGCCTAAAGAGCGGTTATTTTTACACGGTAAAGCGGGTTCAATTCATTATGCTGATGGCAGTCGAAAAGCCTTTGTCGGTTCAGTCAATGAATCAAAAAGCGCGTTTGCGCATAATTATGAATTGGTGTGGCAAGATGATGATGCGGACAGTAGCGATTGGGTTGAACAGGAATTTTGGGCGTTATGGCATGAGGGCATCCCATTACCTGAGGCTATTTTAGCGGAGATTCACCGTGTAGCAACGCGGCAGGAAGTCACGGTTGAGGTGGTAAAACCCGTCGATATGCCAGCGGCAGCAATGGCAGAATCACCTATTTATCGCGGCGGTGAACAGCTTCAACCGTGGCAACGTTCTTTTGTTACGCTATTTTTGCAACATCGAGAAATCTACGGTAAAGCCCGTTTGTTACTTGCCGATGAAGTAGGCGTGGGTAAAACCTTGTCGATGGCAACCAGTGCCTTAGTCAGTGTGCTTTTGGGTGATGGTTCGGTGGTTATTTTCGCGCCGTCTACGCTAACACTGCAATGGCAAGTCGAAATGAAAGATAAACTTGGCATACCCAGTGCAGTTTGGTCGTCACAGAAAAAAGTGTGGCTAGGTGTTGAAGGGCAGATTCTGTCACCACGCGGCGATGCCAATTCTATTAAAAAATGCCCTTATCGTATCGCCATTATTTCTACAGGGCTGATTATGCAGCAACGCGATAATGGCAACTTTATCAAAGAGGCGGCAATGCTTTTAAGAAATAATTATGGCATGGTGATATTGGATGAAGCCCATAAAGCGCGGGCTAAAGGCGGCTTAGGCAATAATGCCACGCAACCGAATAATCTACTCGCCTTTATGCAGCTTATCGCTAAACGCACAAAACACCTTATTCTGGGCACAGCAACGCCTATTCAAACGCAGGTGAGTGAGCTTTTGGATTTGTTGGGTATTCTCAACAGCGGTGCGGAATTTGTTTTAGGCGATGCACTTTCACCTTGGCGGGATTGTGAACGAGCAGTGCCGATGGTAACAGGCGGCGCAAAACTTGTTGATGAGGCAGACGTTTGGCAATGGCTATGTAATCCATTGCCACCGAATAATGAGCATCCTATTGTTCAGCAGATTCGTGATTATTTGAATATTAAATCTAATGATTTTAGTTGTTCACATCGGTTTGATGATCTCGATTTTCTGGTGCGACTGTGGCTCTCAGAGTTTTTAAATCCAGAATTTTTTCGCTTGAATAACCCTGTGCTTCGCCATACCGTGCTGAGAAAAAGAAAACAGCTTGAAGAAGATGGTTTGTTGGAAAAAGTGGGGGTTAATACACACCCGATTTTTGAAAATAATCATCTTTATTCCTCTCGCTTTATCGGTCTAGGCATTCCAACGAATACGCCTTTTGACGTGGCGTATGAAAAAGCAGAAGAGTTTAGCCGACTTTTGCAAGCACGGACTAAAGCGGGTGGCTTTATGAAGTCGTTGATGTTACAGCGCATTTGTTCTAGCTTTGCCTCTGGGCGAAAAACTGCACAAAAAATGCTACTGCATACGGTCTCTAATGAAGATGAAGACCGTATCGAAGAGGTAGAACATATTCTTTCAGCAATGACTCCTGATGAAGTGGCTTGTTTGCGTGAAATTGATTATCAACTTTCCCGCCCTGAAGCGGTAGATTCTAAACTCGATACAGTAAAGTGGTTTCTCACTGAATTTCGCACTGATGGAAAAACGTGGCTAGAACATGGGTGTATTATTTTCAGTCAGTATTACGACACGGCTGAATGGATTGCAAAAGAATTGGCGACTGTTTTTGAAAATGAAGTGGTTGCTGTTTATGCAGGGGCGGGTAAAAGCGGGCTTTTTCTTGGTAATCAATTCAATGCTGTTGATCGTGAAATTATCAAAGGAGCGGTTAGAACCCGTGAAATAAGATTAGTTGTGGCAACGGATGCTGCTTGTGAAGGGTTGAATTTACAGGCATTGGGAACGTTGATAAACATTGACCTGCCTTGGAATCCATCACGTTTAGAACAGCGATTAGGACGTATCAAACGATTCGGACAAACTCGCAAGTCTGTTGATATGCTTAATTTGGTGTACAGCGAAACACAGGATGAAAAGGTTTATAACGTTATTTCTGAACGTCTTAAAGATACATTCGATATTTTTGGCAGTCTTCCAGATACCATTGATGACGATTGGATTCAGAATGAAGAAGAACTGCGAGAGAGAATGAATGAATATATTCATGAGCGTAGCGTGGCTCAAAACGCCTTTTCAGTTAAGTATCGCAACACGCTTGATCCAGAAGCGTATTTATGGGAACAATGCGCTTCTGTTCTTTCTCGGCGGGATATTATCAATGCGTTAAGTGAGCCGTGGTGAAGAATTCATTTTTAAGCAATCGGTGGTTTTTTATGCTTTATAAAAAGGTCATTTAATGCTTCGCGTAATAGCTCACGCTTATCAAGACCTAATTCAGCCGCAAGAACACCAAATTGGCGATAAGCGGCTGGTTCATATAGTCCTGAAATCAGGTGTTTACCACGCTTTGGCGAATTAGGAACTGTCGTTGTTGATTCGATGGTCTCTACTACTACAGCATCGGGTTGTTTGACTAGAGAAGCTACTTTTTTTGATGTCATTATCTTATATCCTCATGGTTTTATTATTTCATAATGTCATGACTATATAATATCATGATTCAATAATCCATTGATGGGTGCAATTAACCAAACGACACTAAAGTTCCACGAGATTTTAAGTGCGTGAACGTTGCCTAGCTGTCATCAAATTATGCTTTTTTAGCCAATTATGGAGATTTGCCTCAGTGGTTTTATAACGTTGTGCGACAAATTTCTGCGTAG
>SHZG01000054.1 GCA_009692395.1 Methylococcales bacterium
TACCTTGTACAACCTCGCAACACGTCTCGTGTCGCCCAAGCACAGACCCCCAGTTCCTGTTGTATCCAGTTCATTGCTATCATCGGTTTGTTAGTTCAAATTATCTTACTGTACCGCATTGTGGGAAGTTGTGGGTAATCGTGTGGGTAGAAAGGTAGCGAACCCCAACAAAATTAAGAACACGCCCAGTTTATTTATAAATCTCTTTGCGATGTCCGATTTTAACAACGGTAATTATCAGTACAGTATTATCAATGCTGTAAATAATTCGATAATCGCCTACACGAATACGATAAAGTTCAGCTCGTAGGTTGGGTAGAGCGATAGCGAAACCCAACAGGATTAAGAATACGCCCAGTGCAATAGAATTGGCTGAGGTACGAAGCCAATCATTCGCGATTAATCGATTTCTTGTCCACGAGAAAATCATCATCAAAAACGCTTTTAGAGACGAACAATTTATCCAATTTTTTAACCGATGATTTTGTATTGTCCAGACCAAGTTCTTTTACCACGTCATTTACATCATGAGAAACTTTGCCGCCATCCATATAACGCTGATAGGCTAACTCGGCTTGTTTAGCGTCTTGATAGTCTTCTAAGTGTTCAGGTAACATTTTTTTCAACAATTGGACGGGGCTAAGATGCTCTAGTTCTGCTAGTTCAATCAGCAGGATTGCGGTTTCATCGTCTAATTCTAAAGTCATCATGTGCGATTCTTACAAGTTATGTATGACAGGTAAGTTGCTAGACCTGCGAGGTTTTTAAAACCTCGCAGGTCTTATATTCCTACATTTTATGCGTAGTCAGATTATGCCCTGCTTCTTTATAGTGCCGATAGCGTTCTCTACCCACGGCTTTAGTCGCTTCGCTGTTGTCCAGTATTTCCAGCACCCGTTCAGCGGTGGCGCACTGTGAGGATAAATTAATCACAGTTTTTTGCCATTGTGCGGGTGCGGGGAGTGAGCCGATTAATACTTGTTCAGTCGCGGGGATGTCACCTGTATAAAGTTGGTGCGGTATAAAACTGCCTGCTCTGAATGTCCAGAGCAGGTTGTCTATCTGTTGACTTTGCCCAGCCGAATCAGTCAGTACATAACAAAAACAGCCGCTACGATAGGCTTTTTCTATCAGTTTACAGGCGAATAGAGTGCGTTCCTGTTGCGACTGAGACGGCAGTATATAAAAGCTAATTTCAGCCATTTGCCCGATTAATCAGGTATTGACTTAATAGCGGCACAGGGCGACCTGTCGCACCTTTTCTTTCCCCTGTGCGCCATGCTGTGCCTGCAATGTCTAAATGCGCCCAACGGAAGTTTTCGGCAAATTGCGACAGGAAACACGCAGCGGTGATTGTGCCTGCATCTTTACCACCGATATTGGCTAAATCGGCAAAGTTCGATTTGAGTTGTTCTTGGTATTCTTCCCACAGCGGTAAACGCCACACGCTGTCATTGGCGGTTTCGCTGGCGGCTAATAAGTCATTGCAGAGAATGTCATCATTGCCCAATAAACCACTGGGTACGCGTCCTAAGGCGACTAAACACGCGCCTGTTAATGTCGCTAAATCAATGACCACATCAGGATTAAAGCGTTCTGCGTATGTGAGTGTATCGCATAAAATCAAGCGACCTTCGGCATCGGTGTTGAGTATTTCGATGGTTTTGCCTGACATACTGGTGAGTATGTCACCTGGTTTGTTGGCATCGCCGTCGGGCATATTTTCAGAGGCAGGAATTAAGCCGATGATATTGAGCGGTAAATCCATTTCGGCGGCTGCCATTAATGTACCCAGCACTGCCGCGCCACCGCACATATCGTATTTCATTTCATCCATGCCAGCGGCGGTTTTGAGTGAAATACCACCCGCGTCAAAGGTTAAGCCTTTGCCGATTATGACGATAGGTTTGGCGTTTTTTTCACCGCTTTGATAATTGAGGGTAATCAATTTGGCAGGTTGACGACTACCACGAGATACCGCAAGAAATGAACCCATGCCTAAGGCTTGCATATCAGATTCTTCTAAGATAGAAACCGCGAGTTTGCCGTGTTTACTGCCCAGTTCAAGTGCTTGTTCAGCAAGATAAGTCGGCGTGCAGATGTTGGCAGGTAAATCAGCCAGGAATTTAGTGAATATCACGCCTTCAGCAATGGCGCGTCCTTGTGCCAAGCCTGCTGTTACGCGACTTAATTCATGTTCAGGCGCGATAATGCTGAGTTTTTCAAGTTTGCTGTCGGTATTTTTATCCGATTTGGTGTGTGTGTATTGATACACGGCATCGCTAACTACTTCAATAATTTGGCGCGTTTTCCATTGCCAGTCATAACCAATAACATCGCATTCTGCCAAACTATACGCTACCGATTTTATGGATGTTTTCTTTAACGCATTCACAGCGGCAAACAAGGCTTGTCGATAATTTTTACCTGTTAGCGCGGCTTTTTCACCTAAACCGACTAACAAAATCCGCTTAATCGCACTGTCAGGAATGGCGTTAATCAACACGGTTTCGCCCTTTTTACCGCTGATATCGCCACGGTTGATAATTTTGCTAATCAGTCCTTGTGTGTTGTCATTGAGCGTGCTTGCAGAGGGGCAAAACTGCGCGCCTTGATAAACACCAACAACAATACAATCACATTGCAGTTCTTTTAATGGCGCGGTTTCTATAGAATAGTCCATAAATAATAGGTTCAAGGTTAAAAGTTAAAAGTTAAAAGTTAAAAGGGGCGTAAGGTTCAAGGTTCTAAATCTTATTGCCTTAAATTATACAACACAACCATCCATTTTGATTGAGGAGATACGCGTGGAAGCAGTAGATTGGCAAAAAGGCTATAACACAGAGCGGCGACCGTTGGTCAGCATCTTAGATAAAATGGTAGCGCGTGATTTACTGGTTACATTACTGGCAGTTTGGTCAGTAATCGTGGTCATTATTGTCAGTCGAAAATTTATCAGTATTCTTGGGCAAGCCGTTGAAGGGCAAATTTCCAGTGAAACCTTACTCAGTATTTTAGGCTTAAAAACCATTATTGCCAGTGCGTCATTTTTACCAGCGGCATTATTTATGGCGGTGTTAATGGTGCTGGGTAGAATGTACCGCGATCAAGAAATGTCAGCTATTTTTTCCGCAGGTGGTGGTTCAAATACGCTTTATCGCGCAGTATTTTTATTTGTGTTCCCTTTAGCAATACTGACAGTCGGTATTTCGCTGTATGTGTCACCGTGGGCAGCGGCTAGAATAGAATCTTTAATCAGTGATGATGAAAAAACCGCTGATTTACGCGGTATTTCCGCAGGAAAATTTAGCGAATATAGCCAAGGTGACTTAGTTTTTTATGGAGAAAGTATTGGGGCAGACGGCAAAATGCAGAAAGTCTTTGTACAGAATCGCCAACATGGAAAATTAGGTATTATCAATGCTGAAAAAGCCCGCGTCCAAGACTTACCCGATGGTCGCTTTATTATTTTTGAATACGGCGAACATATTCAAGGTAAAGCAGGTGATTTAAATTATGCCGTTGAACTGTTTGATGAATATGCAGTACGCATCGACGAAAAAAGCTCGCTCATTAAAAAAAATCCGCATGAATCCATTCCTACTGAACAGCTCTGGGGGTCGAAGGCAACCACCGACATTGCCGAACTGCAACGCCGTTTATCCATTCCGTTAGGCGTTATTTTACTGAGTTTTATTGCCGTCCCCTTAGCTCAACTGTCACCGCGTGGCGGCGTATATGGCAATATGATTGTCGGTTTTTTAATTTATTTTAGTTATGGAAACCTTGCTCATGTTACTCAGGTGTGTGTTATCAAAGAAACCATTCCTAGCTGGCTAGGTGCTATCGGCATTCACTTGTTTTTATTAATAATAGGCATGGTTTTATTAGCGCGATGGTATGGCTGGCAATGGATAATATTAAGAATTAAAGGCAAGGGTTCGCTATGAATGTATTAACAGGCTATATCGTCAGAGAAATTTTAAAAGGTTCATTCATTGCGTTGATATTACTATTAACACTGTTTAATTTATTCACTTTCAGTGATGAATTAAGCGACCTAGGTAAAGGCGGATACGGCTTAAAACAAATATTTTATTATCTAGCTCTTACCTCCCCTACCGTGTTTTATGAATTAATGCCTGCCTCGGCTTTATTAGGCAGTTTATTTATTCTAGGTGCAATGGGCAACAATCATGAAATAATCGCCATGCGAGCCGCAGGATTGTCAGTGTTTGGCATTATCAAAGCGGTATTATTGGCAGGTATTGTCTTAGTCACTATCTCCATAATAGTGGGTGAATTTGTTGCCCCAGACGCACAAAAAGAAGCCCAAGTCATTAAAGCCACCATTGACGGTAAAAAAGTCATGCTTAATGACTTATACGGCTTATGGTTGCGTGAAGACAAACGCTTTATTAATGTTCGGCAAATACAGGATAACGGCGACTTAGCCGACATCAGCATTTATGATACCGACGAACAGCAACATCTCTATCAAGCAACTCACGCCGATCTAGCCATTTTTTTAGGTCATCAGCAATGGTGGTTAAAAAACATCAAACGCTCTCTTATTTCTACTGAACAGATACAATCAAGTACCGAAGAGGAGCAGCTATTACAATCAAACATCTCACCTGATTTATTAAAATTAGCGGTGGTAAATCCGAATAATTTATCGTTAATTGATTTAGCTAAATACGTTGATTTTTTAAAAACCAATCATCAAAAATCCCAGCAATTTGAACTGGCTTTTTGGGGACGAATCGTTAATCCTTTAGTGGTATTTATCATGTTATTGGTATCCGCGCCGTTTGTTATTGGCATTAAACGCGGTATCAGTGCAGGCGGCAGAATGTTAATCGGCGTAGTCATCGGCATGGGTTTTAACATCATCGACAAAATCGTCGGACATCTAGGCTTAATCTATGACCTCAACCCGCCGCTAATCGCCTTCCTGCCCAGCTTGACTATATTGGCGTTGTCGGTTTATGCCATTAGGCGTGTGCCATAATAGACTTTAATAAAACTTATTGAGAAAAATATGATTCACTTGCCAAAAATACCGCATTTGCTATTTCTTACGTTAATTACTCTATTAATGATTGCCTGTGCGACGACTAACACGGCAAACCAATCGATTGAAAAATTCGCTCAATGGCAAACCGCCGCGCAAGCGGGTGATGCAAAAGCGCAATATCAATTGGGTGCGGTTTATGCGTCAGGGCAAGGTGTGACAAAAGATAATATCAAAGCGGTTGAGTGGTTGCAAAAGTCAGCTAATCAAGGCAATGCGCCTGCACAAAATGGGCTGAGTGTGATGTATTTAAAAGGCTTTGGCGTGGCGAAAGACGATACTAAAGCGATTGAATGGCTACAAAAATCAGCGGTTCAAGGTTATCCGAAAGCGCAATATAATTTAGCGATGTTGTATAAAAACGGGTTGATTATTCCAAAGAATGAAGATCAAGCTGCGGCGTGGTTGAATCAAGCTGCTCTTCAAGGTGATGCTACTGCACAAAGCGATTTGGGGATGATGTACGCTTCGGGAACAGGCGTGGCACAAAACACCGCTACTGCGATTGAGTGGCTACAAAAAGCAGCGGCTCAAGGCAATAGCGAGGCGAAAAATCGGCTAGCGGGTCTTTATGCGCAACGTCTTAATAGACCGTCGAATTGATATAAGTATCTGATGTTACACATGAAAAAACCATAGTCCACGAAAAGCACGAAAGGCACGAAAAAATCAAAGCGAATGTGTCTTGTCCACACGTTAAATAATACACATTATGATTTTTTAGTTTTTTTAGTTTTTTTAGTTTTTTTAGTTTTTTTTGTGTCTTTCGTGGACAAAAATATTCTTGTGTGTAACATCAGTAAGTATTGTTATAGGTGTGGATAAATCCACACCTATAACCCATTATTATTCTAAAAATTTCGCCGTGGTGATAGACAGTAACTGAGCCGATTCCGCGCTCAGTTGCGTCCAATCATCAGGCATAGTTAATCTGGCGAGTGCCGCTGTCGATAGCAGTTTATCGCCCTCAGGTAGATTAGCAACACCCACTAAATGAATCAGTAAATCGTCTAATTCAGGATTATGTCCAACTAATAAAACGCGCTTAGCATCGACTGGGCATTCTGCTAAGACTGTTTTGAAACGTTCAAAACCTTCTGCATAAACGCGCTTATCCTCAGTAATTGTTAATTCATCTGGCGCACCCATTGCTTCAAGCACGCGAACTGCGGTGCTAATGGCTCTTTTTGCGGGTGAGCTAACGACAAAATCAGGGGTTAAATCCTGTTGTTGTAACCACACACCTAAATTTTGCGCCGCTTGCTTGCCGCGTTTTTTTAATGCACGGTCAAAATCTTCAATACCGTCATTCTGCTTCGCTTTTGCATGGCGAAGTAACCATAATTCTCTACTCATATTGTTACCTATTGTTTTTAGTTATTTTTTTGTAGCGATTAACAGACGATTTTCATTGTTATTTCATATCAATAAGGTATTGTTAATATAACACAACACACACTAACAATTATTTATGAATGTAGCATTAACGTTTCCTGTTAATTTAACAGTCGATGAAGTCATTAATCAACTCAGTAGTGAAATAGACTGCCAACTCGTTTCCTCACTGCCTCAAGTAAAAATTTATTACGATAGCTTTGATTGGCGGCTTTACGAACATGGCATTATTTGTGAGTTTTTCGTGTCAACATTAACGTTCAAATCCAGCAAAAACGAGTCGATTATTGCTGAAATTGAGTTAAAAAAAGTACCTAAACTTAGCCAGCAATTTACGCACGAAGCAGTTCGTTTGCTGCTTGAACCGATACTGGAAATGCGTGCATTATTACCCGTCTGCACAGTAGTTTACACACTCCACCAATTTATTATTCTTAACGAAGACAAGAAAACACTCCTTCGATTGGTTATCGAAGAACATGAGCAGATTAATCATCGGGTGTTCGTGCAGTCGTTGAAAGGTTATGACGACGCGGCGGAGTCGATAACGAATACGCTTATAGAACTCGGTTTGATAGCCACCAATGAACCCACTTTGATTGACGCATTAACACAACAAGGTCTGGACATTAATGATTATTCATCAAAACTGGCTATTCAATTAACGCCTGAACTTCGGGCTGATGTTGCCAGTAAAATTATTTATAGCTGCTTACTAACAACCATTAAGAACAATGAACAAGGCACTATTTCTGATATTGATAGTGAGTTTTTGCATGATTTTAGAGTGGCAGTCCGCAGAACACGCGCCGCATTAAGCCAACTTAAAGATGTGTTGCCGCATGATGTTAACTCCCGCTATGCTAAATTTTTCTCTTGGTTAGGTGCTGTCACCAGTCCTACGCGTGACCTCGATGTGTACTTATTAAATTTTACTTATTATAAAAGTATCCTGCCAGTTTCAATGCGTGGGCATTTAAAGCCACTGCATGACTATTTATGCAAAAAGCAAAAACAAGCCCAGCGAGAACTGGCAAAAAATCTATGTTCTACTGAGTATTTAACGACATTGGCTGAATGGGAAAAAATGCTTTCAGAACCCACACAGAGCGATTCTATTGCGATTAATGCAGGGTTGACGATTAAAACACTCGCCGATAAACGACTGTGGAAAAGTTTTAAACGCGTGTTACGCGAAGGTGAAGCCATTACGGATCAATCACCTGCTGAAGCATTACATGATTTAAGAAAATCCTGTAAAAAGTTGCGCTATTTAATGGAGTTTTTGCAAAGTTTGTATGAAAAAAATGCAATAAAAGCGTTAATTAAATCCTTAAAAGGATTGCAAGAGGTCTTGGGTGATTTTCAAGATTGCGAAGTTCAAGAATATAATTTAAAGCTATTCAGTGAAGAAATGCAGACGCTGAACACACCCACTGAGACTTTTTTAGCGATGGGTAGTTTAATTCAAAGCCTGGATACCCATAGACGAGAGATTCGTAGTCATTTTTCTTTAAAATTCGCCGAATTTAAGCAGGAAGAAACACTAGCGACTTTTAACTTACTGTTTAGACATTAAAAATTGAGACGTTGCAGTGCAACGTCTCTACAAACTTATGACTTAATACTGTGGATAGCCTTGTTGTTGCTGAGGATAACTCTGTTGTTGCGGGTAGCTTTGTTGCTGCTGAGGATAACCCTGTTGTTGTGGGTAGCCTTGTTGTTGCTGAGGATAACCCTGCTGTTGCGGGTAGCCTTGTTGTTGCTGTTGCTGTTGAGGTGCTGCGCCTTGTTGCGCTCCCGCATTATTATTAGCCACAATTGCCAATTCTACACGGCGATTTTGCGCACGATTCGCATCACTGGTATTGGGTACTTTAGGGTGACTTTCGCCCAAGCCCTGTTTATGTAAGCGAGCAGGATTAACACCTTGTTGCACTAAATAGTTGGCAACGCTGATGGCACGTTGATTCGACAACGTTTGATTTTTGCTGTCTGAACCGACATCATCCGTGTGTCCAGTCACCATAATTGTTGACTCTGGGTATTGATTTAATATCGTCTTAACCGTATTCAATGCGGCTTGTGCTTGCGGTGTTAAATTGGATTGTCCCGTTGCAAAAGTAACGCTTTCAGGCATAACTAGATTAATCGTATTTTCAGCCGTTCTTTGTACTTGTACGCCTGTGCCTTGCAATGATTGCTGCATTTCTTTTTCTTGGCTATCCATATAATACCCAATACCCGCGCCACCTAAACCGCCTATAGCGGCTTTGCTCATGCTGGATTGCCCTGTATTAGGATCAGTCACACACGCACTTAATAAGATTGAACTGATAGCGACAATCAATAATTTTTTGTTCATAAATAGATAGCCCTCGACTAGTAGTTTTAAAAGACCTCATAAAGCAACTGCGTTATTTTAGCATTATTTACGCTTTCGGCTTTCAAACAGCGCGGTAGTCAGTAAGTAAAGCGACATTAACGCAGTGGACAAACACCAGGGCTGCCAGTCAATGTAAGCCAGTAAGGGCTGTTTTGCTAAATACAAGCCTAAGCCCAACACAATATAAGCCAATAGCCGCCATACTTGGTATGGAACAGGATAATAATACCGTCCTAATGAATAGGAGATGAACGCCATACTGGCATAACAGACTAAGGTTGCCCACGCCGAACCGACATAACCCAACTCAGGAATCCACGCTATATTCAGCGCAATAGTGAGCAACGCGCCAGCTAAGGAAACTCCCGCACCGAGTAGCGTTTTATCGGTTAGTTTGTACCATATAGATAAATTAACATAAATACCTAAAAACAAATTCGCCAACAATAAAATCGGCACCACTTCAAGCCCTGCGCGAAATTCTGCACCGACAAAATATTGAAAGAAATCCAAAAATAACGTGACCAGTAAAAAAATTGCTATGCAGAAAATCACAAAAAATTTCAGCACGTCCGCATATACTTGTCGCGCATCGCTTTTATCCGCATAAGCAAAGAAAAACGGTTCAGCCGCATAACGAAACGCTTGAATAAACAGCGACATCAAAATAGATAATTTATAGCACGCGCCATAAATGCCGAGCATGGTTAAATTGGTGTGCAAATCGTAAGGCAATAAATATTTCAGCAACGCGCGGTCTAGCATTTCATTGATAATGCCTGCAAAACCAATCACCACCATCGGTAATGAATAGCGTATTAATCGTCCGAATAATACACGGTCAAACCCCCACGCTAGTCCTTTTAATTCCCGCGCCAATAATAAAAACTTACCGACACTGGCAATTAAATTAGCGATAAAAATATAACCGATACCAATGCTAGGCTCATAAACGAGCGTTACCCACGACTGTGGATTAGCGATGTAGGCTTTTGGGCAGTATATAATAAAAAATAAACTTAAGCCTACCGTAGCCAGTATTTCCGTAATTTTAATACCTGCAAAACGCAACGCTTTATTCTCTGCCCGAAGCCGTGCACATGGAATTGAGGCGATGGCATCCAGCGTTAAAATCAAGGTAAAACACAACACATATTCAGGATGATTGGCATAGTTCATAGCCGCAGACAACCAGCTATTACTCGCCAAAATCAGCAAGAAAAACCCCACATTGACCAATACGACAAAAATCAATGCTGTTGAATAAGCGGTATCTTTACCCTGCCCTGTTTTATCACGAAAGCGAAAATAACCCGTTTCAAAACCAAACAACAGTAATACGGAAAAAAAGCCCGCATAGACGTAAAACTCCGACACCACCCCATATTCAGCGGCGGTAAAATAATAGGTATATAAGGGAACTAATAGGTAATTAAGGAAACGTCCAAAAATACTGCTAAGACCATAAATTGCGGTTTGCGAGGCTAGTTTTTTTATAATGCTCATTGGGTGCTGAATGATTAAGTGCGTAGATTGCAGTTTGATGATGGCTTAGCTATCGAGCGGATTATCTTATACATTGGAGCGTAGATCGTTTTTCAAAGAAATCGAGCAACTCATGTAATCGGGTACTGGGATTCATTTCCTCGCTTGCGATAGCTTCGGCAAGCACTTTAGGGGCTACGCGCCGGGCTTCAATCAATCCATTGTCCAACATTAAATTGAAAATATTCTGAGTATTGCTTTTATCGTAATTTTTCAAGCAAGCATGAGTACATAATTCTTTGATGACCAAATCGGCAGGTGAGTATTTTCCAGCCGCAGTATAGGGTTTGCGATTATATCCAAAGTGTCACAACAACCAGAATTCAAAGCAGGGATAAGAAACAATAACCTCGACTTTCTTTGATGTATTGGCTAGATTCAACACTTCATCAAAATTTTTATGCGTGTCTCTGTCGATAGCACAAAAAACATGGTCGAATTTTCCTTGGCGACTAATCGCTTCTTTAACAATGCCTTTTGGGTCGGTATTGCCACAATGGATAATATCTACCTGCACCCTGACACGAAAATACAGGCTTGCGTCTTCCAAATAGCGTTTTCCAGATTTAGTGTCCTCACAAATAACTAATACGGTTGGTTGCGGCTTAAAACGTGGCTTTGCGCGGTCAAAGCGAGCCATGTTTAACTCCTGCGAACAAATGGTAAGCCACGATAGCGACCTTCATAATAACGTTTTTCCAAATCTTCGCTGGCTCGTCCTTCAAAATCATGAATAGAGCGTAATTGCGTTGCCCCGTTAGCATCGCGTTCAGTAAGCCAGAATTGATCGCGGCGTAATAATTTGGCATCCATTAAGTGGGTGTCGTGGGTGGTGAAGATAAGTTGAGCAGGTGATTCGTTTTTTAGATGTTTTGCAACTAGCGAAATAACAATTTCGGGATGTAGGCTACTGTTTAATTCATCTACTATTAGGACTTGTTCAGGACAATGATATTGATATTTCCAAGGGAGCCAAAAACCAATTAAGTTTTTAGTGCCTTCAGATTCTTCATAAAAATCAAACTCGGCTTCTCCCAATGCTGTTTGATGGGTTAATACCATTTTATTTTTTTCAATAGGATTGAGAGGATTGAGATTAGGAAATGTGCTGAATGTAGGTTCAACTTCAACACGAACATTAGTAACAGGTACATCTATATTTTGTAAAAAATTTGAAATTTCTTGAGCTGTATAATGGGATTTTTTCGCAAGATTTTGAGCCATATCAACCCATATTTGCATACTGCCAGAAATAATTAAAAATCCAGAGCGTAACCACCCTAATGGTGATTGTAGTTGTGTTAATTCTTCACTGCTATTAGCAACCGCTTGCACAATAAACAATACTTGTGCGCCAGTCGATTTTCTCCATAACTCGTGTAAATCTTTACCGCCTTCCAATTTTTTACCAAAGGTATATTCATCACCTGTGGCTAAATGTTGTCGTTGATATAACAAGGTTTCTTTACCGTTTGGATAACTGATTAAACGCTCTTCAATAATACGTTCTTTGGTGAGTGCTAAATCAAATGCATAACGCTGTTTGGGTAGTGGGTTAAATCTGTAATTATGAATAAATATCGCGCCCGAATTCGACCTTGTTGATAAGCAAACCGATGACGGTGTCGTGCATCAACTCTAGTTTTGAGAAGCAAATGGTCTTGCGATTGAGTCGTTTGATCCATGTCCGA
>SHZG01000055.1 GCA_009692395.1 Methylococcales bacterium
GGACATGGATCAAACGACTCAATCGCAAGACCATTTGCTTCTCAAAACTAGAGTTGATGCACGACACCGTCATCGGTTTGCTTATCAACAAGGTCGAATTCGGGCGCGATATTTATTCATAATTACAGATTTAACCCACTACCAAAATTTGATTTGTACACCCACCTCATCCTGAGAACCCATTTTTAAATGAAGACTGTGAAATTAATTTTATTGATTACCCTACCTGTCTGGCTGTTTTTTGTATCTGAAATGAGTTATGCCCGTCATGCTGCCATTTTAGTGGATGCAAGTGATGGTCGCGTATTACACGAAGTAGAGGCTACGCAATCATGGTATCCCGCTTCGTTGACCAAGTTAATGACCATTTACATGGCGTTTGATGCCTTAAATAAGGGGCAGATTCAGTTACAAGATTCTGTAAGGGCGTCGCGTCATGCGGCATTGCAACCGAATAGTAAATTAGGCTTGCATGTGGGTGAAACACTCACGGTTGAAGAAGCTATTTTGGCTTTAGTTACGCGTTCTGCGAATGATGCAGCGGTTGCTTTAGCGGAGCATATCGGTGGCACTGAAGAAAGTTTCGCCGTTAAAATGACGGCAAAAGCCCATGCTATCGGTATGTCCGATACCCATTTTATGAATGCGACAGGATTACCGCACCCGTGGCAAGTCAGTACCGCCAGAGATTTGGGCTTGCTGGCGTGGCGAACATTGCACGCTTATCCTGATTACTACCCTTACTTTTCAGCGCATAGCTTTAATTTTAGAGGTAGAGAAATGCACACCATTAACAAATTTACTGCCAGCTACCCTGGTGCAGAAGGCATGAAAACTGGCTTTACTTGTGGTTCTGGTTACAACTTAATTTCTACTGCTAGCCACAATGGCAAACGGCTGATTGGCGTGGTATTAGGCGGTATGACAAGTCCGCAACGTTATCAAGTAATGATGAATATGATGGATGCGGGTTTTGCTGACCAATACGCGGCTAATCCAAGCACTCATATTACAACAGCAGCATTCAGCAGTGGCGGTACACCGCCTTATCAGCTAGGTTGTGGTCGTGTTGGTGCGACAACGGTAGTGGCTAATAATGAGGACGATGATAGCAATATTCCTCATCCATACATCAATAAATATAAATCAGTTAAAGTGTATAGAAAAGGCAACGCTTTTAGTCACAGAACTGTTATCAGTAAAGCCAAGCCTGTGAGTAAAGTGAAAGCTAAACCAGTTACCAAAGCCAAAGCAAAGCCTATCACCGTCGCCTCTCACAACACGCGCTACAAACACCGCTAGCCTATTTAGGCTGTTGTACGCAACTGACAAACGCAAACCGTAACATAAGTAACGTCATCATTACTGGAAACAACTGGTAATGTTGCGTGACTGGCAAACTAGCCAGCACACACAACATCAATGACCACGCGGGCATAATGCGTTCTTTATCAAAGCGACGCATCAATGCAAGACTTTCCTTATCAATTTTATGCCCTTGATTGCTCAAAAACAGCGTTAGAAAGGCTGACATCAAGGCAAAATAAAGCGGAAAAAAAAAGAAAATGGGCGAGTCTTCAGTAAAAATGGGCATGGGTTTCCAATAGGCAAACCAAAGTAATAACGTGCTACTCGAAAAAGCATCGTAGCCTATTGTGTCTGTCAGTTTTTTAAACAACATCCCTGCACTACTGACCAATGCCAACACCAAGCCCCCATAGATAATGTATGGCGATATGAGTAGCTGAGACAGGGAACTAGGCGTTTGTGCGAGATAACACAGGACAAGACTTAGAGAAATAAACACTAACATAACCACCCCTTTCAAAATGATGAGCGGAGTACAAACCGTAATTTGTATTCCGATAAACGTTATCAGCTGATGTTACGCACAAGAACATGTTTGTCCACGAAAGACACGAAAAGCACGAAAAAGACTAAAAAAATCATAATGTATATGACTTAACGCGTGGACAAAACACATTAGCTTTGATTTTTTCGTGTCTTTCGTGCTTTTCGTGGACTATGGTTCTTTCATGCGTAACATCAGTTATCAGCTTGTTATTACAAACCGTACTGCATCTAATCTCAATTGCGCCGCTTGAATGTTTTCATGCGCCAATAGCGTCATGTCTTTCAATTGCTCAATTTCTTCACTTCTAATAGTGGAGTTGACTTTTTGTAAGCGCACTAAGCGTTTAATTTCTGTCGATAATGAATCAAGCATGGCTTTGGTTGCTTCATCAATGAGTTGTTGTTTCAGTGTGTCGGCGATATGTTCGGCAGCGGTCAATAATTTAGTAATTGGTTGCCGTTGTTTATTTAAAAAATACAGAATCTGTTGTTTATCAAACGTTTGCCCTGTTTCTTCTAAATCAGAATGCGCGATAACCTCAGTTAAATCTTTTTGCGTTTGGTCAATTAAAATACGAATCGGGGTAGGTGGTAAGAAGCGTCCGATTTGTAATTCCGCAGGCGCACTGCATTCAACAATAAATAAGCATTCCAATAAAAACTGTCCGCCGCGTAATTCAGGGTGTTGAATGACACTGATAGTTGCATTGCCTGTTTCACTGGATAACACCATCTCCATAGCCGCAGTCACTAACGGATGCTCCCACGTTAAAAACTGGATTTCTTCACGCGCCAACGCACACGCCCGATTCGCGGTAATCGTCATGCCTTCTTCAGGTAATTCAGGAAAATGTGACACGCGTAAATGATCGCTAGGCTTAACAATGAAACAATCTGCCGAATGAAATTCAGTATCCACGCCGTAACAATCAAATAAACTTTCCATGTAAGGCCATAACGTACCTTCTTTCTCAGAAGCGTTAATCTGCTTAATCAGTACATCGGCTGCTTCTTTGCGACACGAATTGAGTTCTAATAACTGATCGCGTCCGTTGTGCATTTGAGTTTCTAACTTAATATTCAGTGCTTGTGTTTTAGCAATAAACGCATCAATTGCCGCTTGGTCATCACTGTTTATTACAGCGGCTAGGTCTTCATTTAACAATTCAGCGACTTGCGCGGCAGCAGAACTGTTACTGCGAAACGCATTCAAGCCTTCATCATACCAACGGTATAACACCGCTTGTTCAGTGTGTTTTAAGTAGGGAATATGAATTTGAATAATGTGTTTTTGACCAATACGGTCTAAACGCCCAATACGTTGTTGTAACAAATCAGGATTAGTCGGTAAATCCCATAACACTAAATGATGCACGAATTGAAAATTGCGGCCTTCGCTACCAATTTCTGAGCAAATTAATAACCGCGCGGTGCTGTCTTGATCAGCAAAATACGCAGCGGCGCGGTCGCGTTCAATGATACTCATGCCTTCATGAAATACGGCTGATGAAATACCCGCTCGCGTTCTTAGCGTTTGCTCCAAATCAATCGCCGTTTGCGCATGTTTACAAATCAATAAGGCTTTTTTACCTGCTAATTTTTTGACCTGCTTCACTAACCATAAATAACGCGGGTCTTTTTGATAATCGCCTTTAGCGGCAACGCCTTCTAGTGCGTAGCCATGACGCTCACGTTCAGGAAAACCTTGCACCGTTTGCCGCGAATTTCTAAATAAAATCCGTCCTGTGCCATGATGGTCTAGCAATATTTTAATTAATGTCGACCGTGCCGCTGATGACTTCTCAGCATCATGCAGATTACTCAGTAAACCACTGACATTATCATCTTTTAATAATGAACTTAATAACGCGGTCGCGTTATCGTCTAGCGGTGCATCGGCAAGCAATAATTTGGCAGCATTAGCGACAGGCTCAAATAAACGCTCTTCTTCAATGAACGCCGCAAAACTATAAAACCGATCAGGATCTAATAAGCGCAGTCTCGCAAAATGACTTTCTTTGCCCAATTGCTCAGGCGTTGCCGTTAATAAAATTAAGCTAGGTGATAAGTGCGCCAGTTGCTCAACAAACAAATAATCCGCACTAGGGGCTTGTTCGCTCCATGCTAAATGATGGGCTTCATCGACAATCACCATGTCCCAATCTACCTGCAAGGCTTGCTGTTGGCGGCGTGGATGTTTAGCAAAAAAGCTCTGACTGCACAAAATGAGTTGTTCTGTTAACAACGGATTATCATTAACTGAACGGCTTATTTCATCATCGTCTTCTATGCCATCGTCGCTAAATGTTTCCAAACACCGCCCTTCATCAAAAATGCTAAAACGCAGATTAAAGCGGCGGCGCATTTCCACTAACCATTGATGCAGCAGACTTTCTGGGACGATAATCAACACCCGTTTGCTCAAGCCCTTAATCAAACGGTGATGCAGTATCAAACCCGCTTCGATGGTTTTACCTAAACCGACTTCATCCGCTAACATAATGCGTGGCGCAGAGCGATTGGCTGATTCGTGGGCAATAAATAACTGGTGTGGAATCAACGACGCACGTCCACCTAACAAGCCTTTCACAGGTGATTGTTGATGCTGTTGTAATTTAAGCCAAGTTTGATAGCGCAATAAAAACCAGCTAGTGGAATCAATTTGCCCAGTAAACAAGCGGTCTTGCGGTTTATTAAATTGAATATGATGATTCAGTTCAATCTCTTCTAATTCAACTAAGTCGCCCAATGAATCTTTGCCAAGGTACGTTATCAAGCCGTCATCTTCAACGACCTCAACCACCTGCATTTTTTCTTCATCAATAGATTCAATGACATCGCCCACTACAAATTTGACACGCGTGAGCGGTGCGTTATCAATCGCATACATCCGCTTTTCATTGCTGGCTAAAAACAGCACCGTAACGCGTTTAAAACTGGCCTCCAATATGAGACCTAAACCAAGTTCTGACTCGGTATTACTAATCCAGCGTTGACCGGGAATAAATTGTTCCATTGATGGAGTTACCCTAAATTAAATCGAAAATGACGTTATTATAAGCATTACCAATTTTTTTTTCAGTCTTCTCGATAACAAGCGTACGCACTAGCAGTTTCCCACAGGGCAACTTCGGCAACATTAAAGCCTGCTTGTTTGAGATGTTGATAAATCATTTTACTTAACACTTCAGCGGTCGGATGTTCATCCAGCATCATAAAGCGTTCATTATTAGCGACAAGCATCGGAATAATGGGGTCATCTTTGTGCAGTAAAAAATTGTGATCCAGTTGTTCATCAATGTAGGCGGTTACGCAATCTCTAATATCAGAAAAATCACACACCATGCCCTGCTCATTCAACGTTGCTTGTTGAATAGAAATGGCAGCTTTCACACTATGCCCGTGTAAATGGCGACATTTACCCGCGTGATTCATTAAACGATGCCCGTAGCAAAAATAAACTTCTTTGGTAATTGTAAACATAATCAATGGTTGTTGAGTGTTGTTGAGTGCTTATTGTCTAGCGGCTTCGTTTTCTTTATTCACAAAAAAATTCAGCCTATCAGTGAGAATGGCATCTAATTGCGGGGTTAAGCCGTTGGAATTTTTCGCCAGCCGTATTTGTAAAATCGCCTCGCGCGTGTGTCCTGTGCCGTAATAGTGTTCGGCAAGATAGCGATGCGACTCAGCGGGTTGATGTAAATTACCATAAACTTGCGCTAAAAGCTCAGTATAAACAGGCAGCCGTTGTGTGTCGGTATTCAAGGTTAATAGCACTTTTTGCGCTTGATTGGTGTCGCCTGTTTTTAGTAAGGTCTCCGCATATTCCAATTTAAGGGCTTCTTTATGAGGGAATTTTGCAATTAATTTTTTATATCGGTTCAATGCGCCGTTGTAATCTCTTGATTCTAACGCGGTTCGTGCCAGTGCCGTGCTGTACTGTACTTGATTGGGATACGTTTGCGCTAAGGTTTGAAAAATAGCCTCCGCTTCTGAATATTTTTGCGTGGCTAATGCAATTAAGCCCAGACCATATTGAGCAACGACCCGTTGTTCAGTCGTGCCTTGTGTCAATCTAGCTTGAAAATATTTGCGTACTTCGGTTGTGTTGGTATCGGTTAATACCCGAATTTTTGCCTTCGTGAGTTGATAGGCTAAAGAATCAGGATAGTGTTTATAAGGGTAGTTTTCAGCGCGACCGCGGGTATCAGAAATACGCGATGCAGTAACAGGGTGAGTTCGTAAAAATTCAGGCACATTTTTACCATCAGAATAACGACTGGATTGCTGTAGGCGTTCAAAAAATGTTGGCATACTGCGCGGGTCGTATTCTGACGTTGCCAGTGTTTGCATACCGACTCTATCGGC
The DNA here is from genome assembly GCA_009692395.1 of Methylococcales bacterium. Taxonomy (GTDB): domain Bacteria; phylum Pseudomonadota; class Gammaproteobacteria; order Methylococcales; family Methylomonadaceae; genus UBA4132. The sequence goes on from SHZG01000055.1 coordinate 6,223, forward strand.
TTCTTCTTCGTGGGCGCGAGTAAAATCAATTTGAAACTGCACATTACCCGCTTGAATTGCCATTAACGCCGCTTGCCCCATTTGTGGCGATTGCGTGCCTAAAGCAATCGCGGCTAAGGTTGCCGCCATTGTTGGAATAGATAAGCGTTGTTGGGCTTCAACACCACGGTATAAATGCCGTTGAGTAACGTGACCAATTTCGTGCGCCATCACCGAGGCTAATTCACTTTCTGCCTCGGTCATTAAAATTAACCCTGAGTTCACCCCAATATAACCACCTAGCCCTGCAAACGCGTTAATGTCATTTTCCATCACCACAAAAAAATGAAATGGCTGGCTGGGGTTATCGCTATTAGCAGCTAATTTTCTACCAATCGTTTGAATATATTCTTGAATTTCAGCATCTTCATTAATGGTTGATTGACGGTGTAAATACCTGAAAAACTCTTCCCCCAATTCTTTTTCTTCGGCAATCGTTAATAATGAATCAGATGAATCACCCATATCGGGCAATTCGAGTTTATTAAGCTCAACCGCCTGCGGCAGTGCAGGAAATAGCATAAGGCTTAATGCAAGCGTAAGTGCAGCGGGTTTAAACATGATGTTTCAACTAAAATCAGTGCAGAATAGGGTTAGAATATCAGCTATCCATTATAAATAATTTGTAAAATTACCGGCCGCCGATGAAATTTACCATTCAAGTCAATGCCAGTCCCTACCAATCCAATGCAGGACTAACCGCGTATCAATTTATTCGTGCCGCGTTGGCTGAACAGCATGAAATAGTGCGCGTCTTTTTCTATCATGAGGGCGTTTATCACGCGTTTCAATACGCCACCCCGCCCGATGATGAAATTCAACACGTTAAACGCTGGAGTGAACTAGCGTGTGATTATGCAATTGATTTAGTGGTGTGTATTTCAGCGGCGCAACGACGCGGTTTATTATGTTCTGATGAAGCCGCACGACAAGGTAAGCAAGACAATGACGTAGCCGCTGGTTTTCGTATTGCAGGCTTAGGGCAGTTAGTTGAAGCTATCTCATTAGCAGACCGTTTCATCGTCTTTGGATAAAAATGAAAAATTATTTATTTGTATTACGCAAACCTGCGCACAGCGGCGGTTATGTACAAGAAATGCTGGATATTATTTTAATCACCGCCGCTTTCGATCAGTCGGTCAGCATTTTGTGGCTGGATGATGCGGTGTTTCAATTAAAACAGCATCAACAGCCTGAGGTAATGGGTATGAAAGACACGGCGGCAATGTTTCAATCGTTAAGTATTTATGACGTGACTGATTTATATACTGAAACGGAATCACTGCAAGAACGTGGTTTAGCGTTGGATGCTTTATCTTTACCCGTACAAGCCTTGCCACGCACAGACATCGGCGTGTTTATGCAAGGTTTTGATGTGGTCTTTGCGGGCTAACTTCAATAACTGAAGTCCAATTACGCTGTTATAGTCGAGGCAGTATAAATTGATTAAAAACCGTTCGCGCTGAGCTGTGAGTTTGTCGAACAGTCGAAGCGTGAATGTGGTTCGACAAGCTCACCATGAACGGTATCATTTTATTGTGCTTTTTAGCTATACCTACCTGCCCTATATTCCTCGATAGCCAGAGGTAATCGGATAACGCCTATCCCGTCCAAAGGCTCTGCCCGTGATACGAATACACGGTGGCGATTGGCGGCGTTTATACTCATTTATATCCACTAAACTAATCACTCTTGCGACATCTTCACGTTTAAAACCTGCGGCAATAATCTCTTCGGCGGATTGGTCTTGTTCCACATAACGCTCTAAAATTGGATCTAAAATGTCGTAAGGTGGTAGTGAATCGGCATCGACTTGATCGGGTGTGAGTTCAGCGGACGGTGGACGGGTAATAACGCGCTCAGGAATTACCGCTGATAGGCTGTTGCGATAGTTAGCCAGCGCATACACCAGCAATTTTGGTACGTCTTTAATCGGTGCAAAACCACCTGCCATATCGCCATATAAAGTCGCATAGCCAACGCTCATTTCACTTTTATTGCCTGTGGTCAGTAACAACCTGCCCTGCTTGTTGGACATTGCCATTAAAATCACCCCGCGACAACGGGCTTGAATATTTTCTTCGGTAGTGTCTTTTTTCGTGCCTGCAAAAATATCAGCCAACATTCCCGTAAATGCAATCACCGCAGGTTCAATAGGAACAATGTGATAACTCACAGCCATCAAGTCCGCTTGTAACACGGCATCTTCGTTGCTCATGTCCTGCGTATAACGCGACGGCATTAACACCGCGTCCACTTTATCCGCACCCAGCGCGTCCACTGCTAACGCTAATACCAACGCGGAATCAATGCCACCTGATAAGCCTAAAATCGCACCAGAAAAACCATTTTTACGCACATAATCTTTAATGCCCAGCACTAGGGCTTGGTACACGCCAGCGGTTTCTTCATATTGCGGCGCACAATGGCTAGGAACAGGCAGACCATTGTGAAATTCAATGACGCTGAGTTGTTCCTGAAATTCAACCGCTCTAAAAACAATTTCGCCGTTCTCATCGGCAACAAACGACGCGCCATCAAAAATTAATTCATCTTGACCACCGATTTGATTGACATACACCAGCGGGATTTGTGCAGCTTTTACTTGCTCACAAATCACTGCTTCACGTTGATCAATTTTTCCTGCGTTAAACGGCGAGGCATTCAGCGTTAATAACAACTCCGCACCTGCTTGTTTGGTGTTGGCAATAATGCCGCCTTGCCACACATCTTCGCAAATAGTTAAACCGATAAATGTACCGTTAAATTCAAATACGCAGGGTTGCGTGCCTTCAGCAAAATAGCGTTGTTCATCAAATACGCCGTAATTCGGCAGGGCTTGCTTGCGATAGCTTGCCAATATCACGCCTTGATGCAGCACTACCGCGCTGTTGTAAAGCTGTTCACCGTCATGCTCAGGAAAACCCACGACGATGGCGATGTCTTTGACTTGCTCAGCGAGGGTGTAAACCGCGTTATTAGCAGCGGCAATAAAATCTTTGCGTAACAGTAAGTCTTCGGCTGGATAGCCTGTCACCGTCAATTCAGGGAACACCACAATATCCGCACCCAGCTCTCTCGCGCTGTGTGCGGTGTCGATGATATGCTGAACATTGGCAGCAATATTACCGACTAAAAAGTTGATTTGGGCAATGGCGATTTTTAGTGATGACATAATTTATTCCATCTCACCACTTTAACAGTGGCTCAGTGATTTCTAAACTGTCTAAATAAATCGCTATAACAATGCGCTTTAAACTTTTGGGAGATGCTGCCGTTTCTAAATGTTCGTACATGATGATTCTTACAGAGGTTATTAAAAAGGTTATAACAATAGCTTAAAAAAGCGACTCATAGATAATTATTAAGAGCTACACGATAACATCGAACACCCTGCGCGTTGTCTTGCCCAGTCTGGGCGTTTAGCGGCGAGGTGTTGTTTATCAGCTTGTTCACTGTATGGGTCACGCAATAACGCTAATAATTCATGGAGTTTGGCAAAATCGCCTTGTTCCGCGTCATCAATAGCCAGTTGTGCTAAATAATTACGCAATACATAATGGGGATTAACGGCATTCATACCTGCACGTCTGACTTCATCGGCGACACCTTCCTGTTGTAGCCGCTGAATGTAACCACTCAACCACTGATGTAATTGTGTTAAATAATTGGCGGTTAATTGTTCAGGCACATAATAAGCATCGGCAAGCTGTTCAATCGCATCAGTTACACTCATATTGCTATCAATCAACGCCAGCTTGCGATAAAAAATAGTCATATCAGTTTCCACTATCGGTAACAGTTCTAACAGTTCACCACACAGTGCTTCGTCAAATGTTGTTAAACCTAATTTAGCCGCCATCATAGCTTGCCAATTTTGTTCAAACGTTTGTTCATAAACTGCCAACGCCGCTTTCAAGAGTTCAACTTGCTCAATCAGAGGATACAGCGCGTTAGCCAACTGCACCAAATTCCAATAAGCAATCGCCGCTTGATTACCAAACCGATAACGCCGCTCCTCGGCATCGGTGGTATTGGGTGTCCAGTGTGGGTCATAATTTTCTAGCCAACCGTAAGGGCCATAATCAATTGTTAAACCCAATATCGACATATTGTCGGTATTCATCACCCCATGCACAAAACCTACGCGCTGCCAATGCACCACCATCTCAGCAGTACGGCGACACACTTCATTAAACCACTGCCCATAAACCGCTGTTGATGGCTCGCCTAATTCGGGAAAATCAGTGCGGATGGTGTAATCCGCTAGTTGTTTTAATAACGCGCTATCCTTACGCGCCGCTAAAATTTGAAAATGCCCAAAACGCGTAAAAGACGGCGCGACACGACACACCACCGCGCCCAACTCTGCACGCGGATTGCCGTTATAAAACATATCGCGAATGACCGTTTCACCTGTCAGCGATAAACTTAATGCCCGCGTTGTCGGTACGCCTAAATGGTGCATGGCTTCACTGCATAAAAACTCACGCACTGAAGAACGCAACACGGCTAAGCCATCTGAGCCGCGTGAATACGGCGTTACCCCCGCGCCTTTTAGTTGCAATGCCCAGCGTTCACCACGTTGATTAATCACATCACCCAACAAAATCGCACGACCATCACCCAACTGCCCAGCCCAGTTACCAAATTGATGTCCACCGTAACACGTTGAGTATGCGTCCATGCCTTTGGCTAAACGATTACCCGCAAACACTTGGGTAAATTCATTGGACGCGCACACCTCAGGACTTAAATCCAATAAATCAGCCACCTCTTGTGCATAAATAATACAGTGTGGATTAACGACTTGAGTCGGTAAAACTCGCGAATAACACGCCCCAAACACCTGACGGCGGGTATTGAGCGGCTCTTCATCGGCAGGTAATTCGCGAACAAAGCGATTATCAAAGTGTAAATCATCGAGTTGGGTTATTTTGGTGTGGGTGTTCATGATAGGTTGGTATAGTTAGTAATGGAGGAGCTTAGCGCAGCGCGACAGCTGATAAGTTAAAAAATTATTTTATAAAACAATGTATTATTCGTAGACTGGGTTGCAAAAGAGCCGTAACTTAACCTACGCGACTGAGTTGTTGTTCCAAATTATCGGGTAATTGAATGGATAAAGACATGATTGTTTCTCTTAATGCTGTGTGATTACTGTTCGCGATTAATGGGCTTCGTACCTCAGCCCATCCTTATATCTTGATTCCGAACCCTCACAAGCTCAGAATCCCCGATTGATCATCGGGCGGATAGCGAGGAAGTCGTGCCCATCCTTAGGCATAAAGCCTGTTACATAGATTGAACTCCTCGCCATCCACACTTACTATTGTAGTTCGAACGGTATTCTTAGGCATAAAGCCTGTATTCATAAGGTTGAACGTAGCGGTGGTTTCGATTATTCATCATTTCATTCTCATCTTGCTTTAGAAGGTAGCGTCATGTCTCAAGCCTCATTCCAAATCACCATCGGCGTTGATATTGCCAAGAAAAAATTTGATGTTGCTAGCTTGGGTAGTGGGTTAAATCTGTAATTATGAATAAATATCGCGCCCGAATTCGACCTTGTTGATAAGCAAACCGATGACGGTATCGTGCATCAACTCTAGTTTTGAGAAGCAAATGGTCTTGCGATTGAGTCGTTTGATCCATGTCCGAAAGT